>JAIBBQ010000038.1 GCA_019694595.1 Myxococcaceae bacterium | reverse complement strand
TCGCCGTCGAGCAGCTGCGCCTGGGGCATGTCGGTGCGGCGCTCGGGCGCTTCGGGGAGCTGGAAGCGGTTGCCGTTCCACACCACCGCCGCCAGCACCGGCAGCGGCACCGCGTGGCTCCGCGCCGAGCGCTCCAGGCTCGCCTGGATGACGCCGGGCGCAGACGCGCTCGCCGTCGCCCCGGGCGCATCGGCGGTGCAGCCCGAGAGTCCCAGTGCCATCGCGGCCAAGGCCGCCCACGTCGTCTTCATCGTCTCGCTCCCCTCGAAGGTGGTGCCGGCCGCTCAGCAAGAAGCGGCCCAGGCTCACCCCTGGTGCGCCCGCGGGGGCGTCTGTCGCGCCGGACCGCGAAGAATCCGAGCGCCGCCCTCGTGTCCTCGGCCCTGTGCGCGGTGCTGCGCGCGATTGGAAAGGTGGGTCAGTGGGAGACGAGGTGCGCTTCGCGCGAAGCGGAACGTCGCCTCCGAGGCGACGTTGCGAGGGCCCGCACGCACCAGGCCAGTCGATGTGAAGCGCGCTGACGGGCCGTCACCCGGAAGCGTCGGCAGGCGGCTGAGGGTGGCGAGCGGAATGCCCGACCGGCGCGCGCCCTCCGAGATGCTCGGCCGTGCTCGCGGCGCTGAAGGCGGGCAAGCACGTGTATTGCGAATGGCCGCTGGGGACGAGCTTGCAGCAGACGCAGGAGCTCGCGGCACTCGCGCGACAGCGAGGCGTGGTGACGGCGGTCGGCCTGCAAGGGCGCGTGACGCCCGCGCTGCAGTACGTGAAGGAGCTCGTCGAGCAGGGCTGGCTGGGTGAGCTGCTCTCGGTCGACGTGTCCGCGGTGGTGGCGGGCTCGCCCGAGGCTCCGGTCCAGGCGGCGTGGGAAGCGGAGCGCAAGAAGGGGGCGCACTTCTTCAACGTCACCGGCGGTCACACCATCGACACGCTGCTCTTCTGCTGTGGCCCGCTCAGGCGGGTGAGCGCCCGGGTCTCGACGCAGCTGCGGCAGGTGCGCTTCGCCGACACCGGCGCGACCGTCGCCGTGGAGACGCCCGACACGCTGCTCTTCCAGGGCGAGCTCGCGAGCGGCGCGGCGGTCTCCTACCGCGGCGTGACGGTGACGACCCGCGCACCGGGGTGGCGCATGGAGCTGCACGGCAGCAAGGGAACGCTGGTGGCCACGACGCCGGTGATGCCGCAGATCACGCCGATCGAGCTTCTCGGCGCGCAGGGCAACGGTGAGCTCGCGGTGTTGACGGTTCCTCCGCGGCTGGACACGATTCCCGCGGACATCGTCGGCCCCGCGCGCAACGTCGCAGGGCTGTACCGGGGCTTCGCGCGGGCGATCGCGCAGCGGGGGCCGTTCAGCCCGGACTTCGCCCACGCGCTCGCCGTGCACGAGCTGCTGGAGTCGCTCGTCCGCTCGTCGCGCGAAGGCCGCGCGGTCTCGCTGGAGGCGCCATGAACAAGGTGATGTTCCGGGTCGCAGGGGTGCTGTGGGCGGCGTGGGGCCTGCTCCACCTCGTGGCTGGCATCAGCGTGGTGCGGACCTTCTCGAACGAGGTCGCGGGTGTGCCCGAGTCGGTGACGCTGAGCCTGATGGGGGACCAGCTCCCGTTCCACGTCCGGCGCACGCTCGCGGAGCACTCGTTCAACAACACGTGGTTCGGCCTGGTCGTCCTCGTCGGCAGCGTGCTGGTCTTCAGGGGCAGCCGGCAGGGCGTGCTTCTCTGCACCATCGTGGGCGGCCTCGCGCACCTGGGCTTCACGATCTTCCTCGTCATCCCGGGGTTCTCGAACCCGGTTGGCGTCGCGATGACGTTCATCGCCGCGTGCGCAGCGATCCTCGGCGTCACGGCCCAGGTGAGATCGAACGCCATCGCGCCGAGCTGAGCGCTGATCCGCGCAGCCTCGGCCGCTCTTCACCACCGGTTCGGCTCTTCGCGCGCCGGGTGCTGGGTTTACAGCAGCGGCCCGGAGAGGATGCGCAGGTCCAGCCGGATGGAGCTCACCACCAGCCACACCACCAGCCCGGCGAGGGCAGCAGCGCCGGCGCCGATGCCCAGGCCGAGCGCGAGCTTCTGGCCGAAGGTCCAGCCCGTCGGCTTCTTCGGGGTGTCGTCGCCCACCAGGGCGAGGCTGCCGTCGGCGCTGTCGGACACCAGGTGCTGCGGCAGCAGGTGGGCGCTGGGCACTCCGGCGTGGCTCACGGCGGCGGTGGACAGCAGCACGACGGCGGCGAGGTGGCGCATGGTGGCTCCGGTTCGAGGCGTGAGGGGTGGGGAAGGTGAGACGGGGACGCGAGCGACTTCAGTGAGGCAGGTTCACCGAGCTCAGGTTGGACAGCGCCGCGAAGCCCCGCAGCGCCGGCGCCAGCACGAAGGTGAAGAGGAGCGTGGTGAGCGTCACCGCCACCGCGCTCAAGCCCAGCCCGAGCGCGAGCCGCTGGCCGAAGGTCCACGTCGAGGCCCGGCTCGGCCGCGGCAGGAGCTCGCCGGTCACCGCGCCGGCGCTGGCCGCGGTGAGCTGCGAAGGCACGAGCGAGGCCCGCGACTCCTCGGCGCGGCCGACGGAGGCGGTGGCGAGCAGCACGATGGCGGCGAGGCGGTGCATGAGGGCTCCTGGCGAGGGGAACGAGGTCCTGCCAGAGCAAGCCGTGTGCACCGCCGCGGGCCCGTTTCTCCCGGCGCTCGACGCGGCCGCTGCGCAGCTTCCTGCGCAACCGCCCACGCAGTTGCGCAGCGCACCCTCTGCGCGTGCTCTCCCGCGCACAAAGGAATACACCTCGGACCGTGACCACCCGCAGCGGCCTGACTCAAGTGGAGGCGAAGGCGCGGCTCGCGCAGCACGGGCCCAACGCGCTCACCCAGGCCGAGAGCGTCACCTGGCCGGCCTTGCTGCTCGAGCAGCTGAAGAGCCCGGTGGTGCTGTTGCTGCTGGGGGCGTGCGTGGTGTCGGGCGTGCTGCGCGAGGTGGCCGACGCGGTGGCCATCGGCGCCATCGTGGTGCTCAACGCGGTGGTGGGCGTGCTGCAGGAATACCGGGCCGAGCGCGCGATGCAGGCCCTGCGGGCGATGACCGCGCCCAGGGCCCGGGTGCGGCGCGACGGCGGCGCGGTGCTGGTCCCCGCGGCGGAGGTGGTGCCCGGCGACCTCCTGGAGCTCGAGGCGGGCGACCTCGTGGCGGCCGACGCCCACGTGCTCGAGGCCCACGCGCTCGCCACCAACGAGGCGCCGCTCACCGGAGAGAGCGCCCAGGTCGAGAAGTCGCCCGACGCGGTGAGCGCCACCGCGCCGCTCGCCGAGCGGCACGACCACGTCTTCATGGGCACCGCGGTGGTGAAGGGCGCCGCACTCGCCGAGGTCGAGGCGACCGGCATGAAGACCGAGCTCGGCCGCATCGCCGGGCTCCTCGCCACCGCCGAGGACCGCGAGACGCCGCTGCAGCGCCGCCTCGCCGCGGTGAGCCGCCTGCTGCTCTACATCTGCCTGGGCGTGGTGGTGGTGGTCGCCGCCGTGGGACTGTGGCGCGGCACGCCCTGGCTCGACGTGCTCATCTCCGGGGTGTCGCTCGCCGTCGCCGCGGTGCCCGAAGGGCTGCCGGCCATCGTCACCATCGCGCTGGCCATCGGCGTACGGCGCATGGCGTCGCGGCACGTGCTGGTGCGCCGGCTGCCCGCGGTGGAGACGCTGGGCTGCGCCACCGTCATCTGCACCGACAAGACCGGCACGCTGACCACCGGGGAGATGACGGTCCGCACCACCTGGGGCGCCGAGCCGCGCGCGCTCCTCGAGGCCGCCGCGGCGTGCTGCGACGCCGAGCTCGCCGCCGACGGCAAGAGCGGGGTGGGGGACACCACCGAGGTGGCCATTCTCCGCGCGGCCGCCGGGCATGGCGTGCTGCGCGCCGACCTCGAGCGACGGCACCCCAGGCTCTCCGAGCTGCCCTTCGACTCCGAGCGCAAGCGCATGTCGGTGCTGCGCGAAGGCGGCACGCTGCACGTCAAGGGCGCTCCGGAGTCGGTCTTCCCGCTCTGCGACGCCGACACCGCGGCCGCGCGCGCCGAGGCCGACCTCATGGCGAGCAAGGGCCTGCGGGTGCTCGCGGTGGCGCTCGGGCAGGGCCCTGCGGAAGCGCACCTCACCCTGGTGGGGCTGCTGGGGCTCGCCGACCCGCCGCGCGAGGAGGCCATCGCCGCGGTCGCCGCCGCGAAGGCGGCGGGCATCGAGACGGTGATGATCACCGGCGACCACCCGCGCACCGCGCAGGCCATCGCGCTCGAGCTCGGCATCCTCGAGCCGGGGCAGAGCCCCGAAGGCCGCGTGTACGCGCGCGCTTCGCCGGAAGACAAGCTGACCGTGGTGCGGCGTCTGGCCGCCGAAGGTGGCGTGGTGGCGATGACCGGCGACGGCGTCAACGACGCCCCGGCGCTGCGCGAGGCGGACATCGGCATCTGCATGGGCAAGGGCGGCACCGAGGTGACCCGCGAGGCGTCGGACATCGTGCTCACCGACGACAACTTCGCCAGCATCGTGGCCGCGGTGCGCGAAGGGCGCGGCATCTTCGACAACATCCGCAAGGCGCTGGTGTACCTGCTGGCCGGCAACACCTCGGAGCTGGCGGTGATGCTGGTCGCCTCGCTCGCCGGACTGCCGGCGCCGCTGCTCCCGCTGCAGCTGTTGTGGATCAACCTGGTCACCGACGGCTTCCCCGCGCTGGCGCTGGTGCTCGATGCCCCCGGCTCGACGGTGATGCGCCGCCGGCCCCGGAGGCCCGACGAGCCGATGCTCGGCCGCCCGGAATGGCGCCGCATCGTGGGCCGCGGCACCGTGGAAGCCGCGCTCGCCTTCGGGGCCTTCGTGTGGGCGCTGGGCACCCGCGGCGAGGACACCGCCCGCGCGCTGGTGTTCTGCGTGGTCGTCTTCTGCCAGGTCTTCCGCGCGCTCGGCTCGCGCAGCAGCACCCGCACCTTCTGGGAAGTGGGCGCCTTCACCAACAAGCCGCTGCTCGCAGTGGTGGGCCTCTCGGTGCTGCTGCAGGTGGCCCTGGTCGCGGTGGCCCCGGTGCGCGAGCTCTTTCACCTCGGGCCCTTGACCGTGCTCGACGGCGCGGTGGCGCTGGGGCTGGGGCTCGCGCCGGTGTCGGGCATCGAGCTGCTCAAGCTGTGGCGGCGTCGCCCGCGCAAGAGTTCCGTCGCTGCCTCCGGCGCCGTTCCTGGCTAGGGTCCGCGCCGATGTCCGAGTCCCTCTTCGTCGAGCTCAAGCGCTACGTCGGGTTCGGGCCCGACGACGAGGCGCGACTGCGGGCGCTCCACCCGGTGGTGTCCCCGCACTTCGTCGCCATCTCGGAAGTCTTCTACGAGCGCATCCTCGAGCACGACGGCGCGCGGGCGTCGCTGGTGGGCGGCGAGTCGGTGGTGGGGCACCTCAAGGTCACCCTGCAGGCCTGGCTCGACCTGCTCCTGCGCGGGCCGTGGGACGAGGCGTACTTCGAGCGCCGCTGCCGCATCGGCCGCATGCACGTGCGCATCGCGCTGCCGCAGCACTACATGTTCGGGGCGATGAACGTCATTCGCCAGCGGATCGGCACGCTGGTGGAGGCGCACGGCTCGCCCGAGGGGGCGGCGCAGCGCCAGAGCCTGGGGAAGATCCTCGACCTCGAGCTCGCCATCATGCTGCACACCTACCAGGAAGACTTCATCGCCCAGCGCGCCCGGCAGGAACAGCAGGCCGCCGCGAAGAAGCTCACCGCCATCGCCACCATGACCGCGGGCCTCTCGCACGAGATCCGCAACCCGCTCAACGCCGCGGGCCTGCAGCTCTCGGTGCTGGAGCGGCGGCTCGAGAAGGTGAACCCGCCGGAGCTGCGCGCCTCGCTCGCGGCGCCGCAGCAGCTGGTGCGCGACGAGATCCGTCGGCTCAACCACCTGCTCGAGGACTTCCTGCAGCTGTCCAAGCCGCGCGACCTGCGCGCCGAAGGCGTCGACCTCTCGGAGCTCGTCGGCCGCGTGCTCGACCTGCTCGACCGAGACGCCGAGCGCCGCGGCGTGGCGGTGGTGCGGCAGCTCGAGCCCAAGGTGCTGGTGCTGGGCGACGACCCGCGCCTGCGCCAGGTGGTGATGAACCTCGCGCTCAACGCCCTGGAAGCCTGTCCCACCGGTGGCACCGTGACCGCCCGCGTCGCCACCGAGGGCGACCGCGCCGTGCTCACCTTGTCCGACACCGGCTCCGGCATCCCGCCGGAATTGCGCGAGCGCATCTTCGAGCCGTTCTTCACCACCAAGGCGCAAGGTTCGGGGCTCGGCTTGCCCATCGTGCACGCCATCGTCACCCAGCATTCCGGCACCCTCGTCGCGTCCGATGCGCCCGGCGGCGGCGCCTGCTTCACCGTCACCTTGCCTCGGCACGGAGTGTGAATTGCTCCGTGGGGCATGGATGCCGCACGCGCTCGTGAGTCCCTCGATTCCCGCCGCTCCGCGCTCGCCGCGCGGGAGCTCAGTCCGCAAGTCGAGGAGGAGCTGAAGGAGATCGACGCCGCGCTGCACCGCCTCTCGACGGGAAGCTGGGGTCACTGCGAGAAATGCGGAGGCGCCATCGGGCGCAACCTCCTGCGCGCGATGCCCGAGTCGAGGCATTGCAGCCACTGCCTCGACGGCGTCGAACGCTGAAGTTCCTGCGCTTTGGTCGCGAACGGCCCGCAAGAACTGCGCGGTCAGCCCCGGCTCGCGCGCAGTCGCTGGAAGAAGCCCTTGAGTTCCGCGCTCGACTCGGCTTCCAGCACCCCGCGCACGACCTGCACCCGGTGGTTGTGCCGCGGATCCGCCAGCACGTCGGTGAGGCTCCCCACCGCGCCCGCCTTGGGGTCGGCGGCGCCGAACACCAGGCGCGCGATTCGCGCCTGGACCAGCGCGCCCGCGCACATGGTGCAGGGCTCCAGCGTCACGTACAGCGTCACCCCGGTCAGCCGCCAGGCGCCCAGGGTCTTCGCCGCCGCCCGCAACGCGAGCAGCTCGGCGTGGCCGAACGGGTCCTGATCCAGCTCTCTGCGGTTGTGGGCCTGGCCGACGACGACGCCATCGCGCACCGCGACGGCTCCCACCGGCACTTCACCCAGCGCGGCGGCTGCTTTCGCCAGCGCCATCGCCTCGGTCATCCACGCGACGTCGCGGGCTGCCTCGGCGGACTCCACGGTTCAGCGCTCCCTGGAGGATTCGAACCTCCGGCCTTTGGATTCGTAGTCCAACGCTCTATCCAGCTGAGCTAAGGGAGCTTTTCCAAACGACTGCTGCGTACTTCGAGTTGGTGGAGAGTGAGGGATTCGAACCCTCGATACCCTTTCGAGTATACAGGTTTAGCAAACCTGCGCCTTCAGCCGCTCGGCCAACTCTCCATTCACGCCACTGCTGTCAAAGACCAAACTGCGGAGCAGGAAGGATTCGAACCTTCGAGGGGCTTGCACCCCTGGCGGTTTTCAAGACCGCTGCCTTCAGCCGCTCGGCCACTGCTCCCTACTACACTTCCAAGGAGTTAGAAGGCCTTGCCCTGCTCGTACTGAGGTGCTGCGAACTGCTGGTTCGACTCCTTGACGCCGCCGCCCTGCCCACCCTGAAGGCGGCTGCTGCTAGCACGACCTCTGCGGGTTGCCAACGGATCTGCGACGTGGGGCCCCCGAGGGGAGCGCTCAGGCCACCGCGCCGCGCGCGTGCGCGTCGATGCGGGCGACTTCCTCCGGGGTCACCACCATCGGCTCGGCGAGCGTCAGGCGCAGGAAGCGGTCCGACACGTCGACCGGCACCGGCTCGTGCGCCTTCGCCGTCTCGAGGAACCAGCGGGTCACCGCGTTGTCCGGCCGGTACCCCGCGCCCACGTCGAAGCCGTACCGCGCGTTCACGCTCACCGGCCGCAGCGAGAAGAAGTGGTGCGCGACGTGGTGCACCTGGAACGACAGCACCGCGCGCGTGTACGGGAAGACGCCGGGCACGTACTGGTGGAAGAGCATGTCGATGACCGCGTACGCGCCGAAGGCCAGCAGCGAGACCGTCGCGCTGCCGAGATACGGCAGGTAGAGCAAGCCGTTGTCGAACGCCTCCAGCAGTCCCACGCCCGGTCCGCCGACCAGCGCACACGGCACCGCGTCGTGGTGGTGGCCGTGGAAGAGCGTGAAGCCGAAGCGCGAGGCGTGGTCGGCCCCGTGGGTGAGGCCGCCTTCGCGCTCCGCCGCTTTCCCCGACGGCACCACCAGCGCCACCGCCACCCGCAGCGACCTGGACGCGGGCACCTCGGCCCGGGTGTCGAGGCCGCGCGCACTCGCGAGGATCGCGCCCGCACCGAGCGCCAGGAGCACCAGCTCGCGCACGCAGGTCGGCTCCGTCAGCTGCCAGAACAGGAGCGACGGCAGGAAGAACGCGAGCGTCGCCAGCTCGCCCGTCACCCAGGCGTGCACCAGGTGCGCCCAGGTCGAGAGCCCCTTGAGCTCCCGCGCCCAGCTCGACCCTTCGAGCACCTGGCGCACGTGGCGCGCCTTCCGCAGGTGGGCCAGCAGCACGACGGTCCGGTACGCGGTCAGGGCGCCGAAGACGACGGCGAAGCACCAGAGAGCCGGGAAGGGCGTGAGCCAGAGCGAGTCCGGCCCCGCGACGTGGCGCACGCCGGCTTCGACACCGAGCGCCACCGCGAACCCGAGCGCCAGCTGCGCGGAGATGGCCCAGCCGTCGAGGAGCCGCAGCGCGAGCGACCAGGGGTAGCGCCCGAGGCCGCGCAGCAGCAGGCCCACGCTTCGGGGCTCGAGCCGCGCACCGTGCTTGCGCCAGAAGAGCGCCGCCAGGAACGCGAGCGCCACCGCCACGCTGCCGCGGACCCACGCGTAGGGGAGCGCGGCCCAGGTCAGGCCCCCCACGGCTGCCAGCGAGACCAGGTACGGGACGAAGTCCACGTCGCGGTAGAAGAGGTACGTGCGACGAGCGGCGGGCATCGCGCGCGTCCCTACTGGAACCGGTACCCGAGGACCAACGGCTCGGTGTACAGGTGGTCGAGGTCTTCTCTCCGCAGCGTCTTCGATTTGAAGAGCGAGGGGACCTCGCGCGGAATCACCTTCGAGAACGGCACCTGGGCGCCCTCGAGCTTCGCGTCGTTCGTCACCAGGAAGAGCACTCCGAGCTCGAGGCAGAGCCTGACGCGCAGCGCAGGCAGGTGCCGCACGAACGCCTCCGCGCTGCTGAAGTGGAAGATGCGGCCGTAGCGCTCCCAGCGTTCCCGCGAGCAGGCCTTGGCGATGACGTAGCAGTGGTGGCCCGAGCCATCGCGCGCCAGCACGTGGGTGAGCGGCAGGTCGCGGTGGTCCTGGAAGATCCGCAGGTCTCTGCCCGACAGCGAGCGCTCGATGACCTGGTGGTCGAAGACGAGCTCGGTGCCACCCACGAAGGTCCGCGGCGTGGGCACCGGGAAGACCAGCCGCAGGTGCGTCTCCAGCTCCTGGAACCCGAACTTCTTGGAGATGGCGAGCACCACGTCGGACGGGGCGACGTTGATGAAGTCGTACCCCTTGAGCCCCATCACCGGCAGGAACAGCTTGAGGCTCTCGTCGCGGTGGGCGTCGTCGACGTACCAGGTGTGCAGCTCGCAGAACTTGTGGGTGACCCCGTTCAGCTCCCGGCGGCTGAACATCAGCCCCAGCATCCCCACGATGGTGTGGTTCAGCTCGAGCACGTACCCGAAGTAGTCCTCGTCGGCGCCCCAGCGCTTCTCGAACATGCGCGCGCGCGCTTCCCGCGACAGCTCCGAGCCGGCCAGCAGCGTGAAGATCTGGTCGAGATCTCCCGGCACCGCCTTGCGGACGATGGTCGACGGAGCCTCCGCGGGACCGCTCACGTCGCCGCGCCCTGCTCGGCCAGCTCCTCGCGGATGAAGTCGATGAGCGCCTGCACGCTGGCGAAGGGGCTCTGCCGGCGCGACACCGCCTTCTCCGAGGTGAGCGAGATGACCTGGTCGAGCTGGTCCTCGAGCTCCTCTTCGACCCGGGACAGGAAGCTCACCAGCCCCATGGAATCGAACACCGCTCCGCGCCCGAAGAGCACGAGCCCCTTGCCGAGGCCGAGCTCGATGGGGTTCTCCCGGCCCTGGTTGAGCTCACCCAGGACGCCCATGATCATCCCGTAGAGGACCTCGTCCTCCGCGCCCGTCGCCGCCGTCGTTGCCTGGCTCGCCACCTCAGACCTCGTACTCGGCGCCGACGCCGTCGAACCGCAGCCGCTTCTGGATCGCCACCCGCTCGCCCTTCTTGTCGTACCCGCGCAGGAGCCCCGCCTCGAGCAGCCGGATGATGATCTGGCTCGCGACCTCGGGCTGGTCGAGCGCCTGGAAGCGCCGCATCAGTTCCTTGTACCCGACCTCCTCGTGCTTCAGCGCCTGCAGCACCGCGAGGTACTTCTCGTTCAGCGGGTACTTGGACATGGTGACCCCGCGCTCGTTGGCCACGATGGCTTCCTCGCGGAGACGGAACGACAGCGGGTCCACCTTGAAGGTGGGCACCAGGCGCGCCTCGTCGCCGACCCAGCTGAACTTCTGGATCCGGTTGAGCGACTTGGTCAGGTTCGCGACCCACATCAGCCGCTTCTGGCTGAGCTCCGCCTCGCTGAAGTCCGCGTGCAGCTCCTTGCGGAGGTGCTGGCCGATGCCGATCATCGTGCCCGAGCGGCCCACGAACTGGTCGATGACCGCGCCCTCGCCGCCCGCCTCGGGCTCCGCCTGGCCGGTGAGCGACTTCATCCACAGCGTGTTCGCGAAGCGCTTGTCGGCGAAGTCCTGGACCCGACGCTTGCTCCAGAAGGCCGAGCTCGGCATCAGCCGCGAGGCGTGGCTGTAAAACGACGCCAGGAACTCGTGGTACTGCGAGTACGACTCCCGGTAGCTGGTGTCGAACCACTGGTGCACGGCGTCCGCGTGGGCGGGGTTCTTCGCGAGCGCGTCGATGGCCCCGGCGGCGCACACCGCCGACTGCGTCGCCAGGTGCACTCCCTGCGAGAAGAGCGGGTCGGTGAAGCACGCCGCGTCGCCGCACATGAAGACCCGGCCGAACGAGAAACGCGTGGCGTCGTACGACCACTCGCGGATGATGCGGGTCTCGCTGCGGGGCTGCGAGAGGTCGACGATGGTGTGCACCTCGGGCGCCGAGCGCAGGCACCGGTCGAGGAACGCGCTCGCCCCCAGCGCCTGGATCTCGCGGCTCGCCTCGGTGTCCACCACCGCGCCCACCGAGTACGTGCCGTCCTTCAGGGGGATCATCCAGATCCACCCGTCGCGGAAGGTGATGGAGAAGGTGGTGCCGTTGAGGTCGCCCGAGAACGCGCGCGTCGCGGGGAAGTAATTCCAGACGGCGAGGCTCCGGTAGAAGGCGTCGTAGCGCCGCAGCTCGTGCTTCTTGGCGATGAGCCCGGCCTGCCCGGTGCAGTCGATGACGTAGCTGCCCCGCTGGGTGCCGCTCTGGCCGTTGGCAGTCCACTGCACCTCGACGTCGTCGGGGCGCGAGCTCTCGATGCCCGAGACGGAATGGCCCGCGCGGACCTCGACCCCCGCTTCCTTGACCGCGTCGAGGAGGATGCCGTCGAACTCGCTGCGCAGCACCTGGATCGCGTGGTCGTAGATCCACGGCTCCGGGCGCGCGGTGGCGAAGGAGAAGGTCCACGGCTCCTCGTCGGCGCCCCAGATGAACGTGGCCGACGGCTTCTTGACGAACTTCGCGGCGTCGAGCCGGTCCTTGAGCCCCAGGCGGTGGAGAATCGAGAGCGTGCCTGGGAGCAGCGACTCGCCGATCTTGTACTCGGGGGCCCCCGCCCGCTCGAAGAGGACGACCTCGTGGCCGAGCTTGCGCAGGGTGAGCGCGGAGACGCACCCCGCGGGCCCTGCGCCGACGATCAGTACCGGGTTCATGGCTGCTCTCTCACTGGTGGTCACTCCGGGGTGGGCTGCGCCTGGGCCGCCTGGGGGTAGATGAAGGCGACCTTGTTGGTGTCTCGGTGGAAGTAGAGGCAGGCGTCGGGGACGTTCGCGGTCACCACCGTCCCCGCAGCCACCTTGCTGCCGTTGCCGATCGTCAGGCGCGGAATCACCGACGCGCTGATGCCGAAGAAGTTCGCGTCGCCGATGCGCACGTAGCCGGCGAGCTGCACGTTCGACGCGAAGACGTTGTTCGACCCGATGGTGGAGTCGTGCCCCACCGAGCAGCCGCAGTTGAAGACGTTGTGGTCGCCGAGGACCGCGTTCGCCCCCACGTAGACGAACGGGCCGATGACGTTGCCCGTGCCCAGCGAGGCGCGCGGCGACACCACCGCGGTGGGGTGAATCAGGTTGAGGCTCTTCCAGCCGGCGCCCGAGCAGCGCGCGAGCACCTCCGCCCGCTTCGCGCCGTCGGCCATGCCCAGCAGGAAGCATTCGTCGGCGCCGGGGCGGTAGCTGCCTTCCTCGCCCAGGTGCGCGGCGTCGCCGAGCAGCGACTGGTGGCCCGGCACGTCGAGGTAGCCCTTGAGCTTCAGCGGGGCGGTCGCGCCCGCCGCCAGCAGGTACTCCTGCACCTCGCGCGCGAACCCGCCCGACCCCAGCAACACGACGTTCACGGGCGCTGCTCCTGGTGTGGGAGTTTCTTGAAGCGGGCCGAATAGGCGATGGCGTCCACCACGTTGATGCGCACCGGCACCTTGAAGGCGTCGAGCCGCTCGCGGGTGAACGCGCGGATCTCCTTCACCCGCGCCTTGGCGTCTGCCCCGGCCGGCTCGCTGCCCGGCTTGAGCACCACGTCCACCCAGACCGCCTGCCCCGTCAGCGCGTTCGCCTGGCCGTAGGCCCGGCAGTCGGCCACGAAGGGCAGCTCTCCCACGCAGGACTCGACCTCGCCGGGGAAGACCTTCTCGCCGCCCACGTTGATGATGTCGGTCTGCCGGCCGCGGATGCGGAAGAAGCCGTCGCCCGTGGTCTCCACCATGTCGCCCGTGCGGAACCAGCCGTCGGCCGTGAAGCGGGTCGATTCCTCGTTGAGGTACCCGAGGATCTGCCGCTGGCTGCGCAGCCAGAGCTCGCCGTCGACGATCTTGTGCTCCATCGAGGGGTCGTCGATCTTCATGAACAGGCTTCCCGAGGACAGAGACACGGTGGAAGCGATGCCTGTCTCACTGGTTCCGAAGGTCTGCAGCAGTTTCACCTTTGGAAACCGGGCCTTGAGCCGCGTCAGCAGGCTCTCGGGCATCGGCTCGGTGCCGTAGGTGATGAGGCGCAGCGAGCTCAGGTCGTGCCGCTCGCAGGCGCCGCTGAGCAGCATCAGGTTGAGGAAGGTGGGCGAGGCGGGCAGCACCACCACGCCGTGCCTGGCCACCATGCCGCACACCGCGTCGGGCGAGCGCTCGCGCGGCAGCGCCGCGGCCCCGCCCATCGCCAGCGTGCTGAGCAGCGAGTTCAGCCCACCGATGTGGTCGAACATCAACAGCAGGAGCACGTTCAGCCTGCGGGGCCTGCGCCCCAGGAACGCGTCCACGATGGTGTCGAGGTCGTGGAGCATCGCCTTCGGCCGGCCGGTGGTGCCGCTGCTGAAGAGCACGAGGCCCGCGCGGCCACCCGGGAGGCGCTCGGTGAGCGGGTGCGCGTGGCTCGCCTCGCGGTGCGCGACGGTCAGCGCGCGGGCGTCGATGACGTGGTGCGGGTCGAGCGCGGCGAGGCGGGCCTCGGCGTCCGGTCCTCCGGAACTCAGCCCGACGATCTGATCCTGGTTGAACAGCGCGAGCAGCAGCGCGATGCCGTCGAGCGAGTAGTCCGCCTCGAGCAGCACGATGGAGTGGGGGCGCGACACCCCGTGCGCCTCGAGCCAGGCCGCCCGGTCGAGCACCGCGCGGTGCAGCTCGCCGTAGGTGTGGGTTCGCTCCGCGGTGTGGAGCGCCGGCGCGTCGGCGAACGAGGCGAGTCGCTCGATGAACGGCTTCACCCTCACGCGCAGACTCCACCCAGGTAGATGGTCTGCCCGGTCACGAAGTCGCTCTCGGGTCGCACGAAGAAGTCCACCACGTTGATGACGTCCTCCGCGGTCCCCAGTCGCTTGATCGCCTGCTGCGCGACGACCTGGTCGAGCGCTTCCTTGGGCACCGTGCGCGCCAGCGCGGTGGGCACCGGCGTCGGCCCGACGGTGTTCACCGTGATGCCGAGCGGCGCGAGCTCCTTGCTCATCGTCTGCATCAGGCTCTCGACCGCGGACTTGCTCGCGGCGTAGGCCGCCGCCCCCGGAAGCCTCAGCGGCACCACGATGGACGAGAGGGTCACGATTCGCCCGTGGTCGCTCTTCTTCAGCAGCTTCACCGCCTCGCGCGAGCAGAGGAACGTGCCCACCAGGTTCACCTCGACCAGCCTGGACAGCGTCTCGCGGGGCGTGAGCAGCACGTGGTTCATCACCGCGGTGCCGGCGTTGTTCACCAGCACGTCGAGCCGGTCGTGGTCCTTGCGAATCGCGCGGAAGAACTCCTTCACCGCCCGCTCGTCGGTCACGTCCATGTCCGTGTGGACGTAGCGCGCGTGGGTGAGGTCCGACGGCTCGCGGCTGCAGCCGTACACCCACGCCCCCGCCGCGAGGAAGTGCTCGGCGAGGGACCGGCCGAGCCCCCGGCGGCTTCCGGTGACGGCGACGATCATCGCGGCCGACGCGAGGCACCGCGCGGGTGCCGACGGGAAGTGGGTGACTCGGTCGGGGTGTGCTGGCGTCCCATGACGCTTTTGACCCTACCAGCCCACCTGAAGTGCACCCGGGCGCGCCGGAGGAGCTTCGGGCCCGCGTGTCACGCGGGGGTGACTTGGCGCCGGCCCCGGCCCGCGACCGCTCACTTCACCTGGTGGTCTTCGATCATCTCCAGCACCACGTCGGCGGTGCCGCTCTTGAGGCCCAGGTGGTTGCCGATGAGCTTGCTCTCGCCCGGCTGGTGGAGCTTCCGGACCTCGCTGAACGAGTACACCTTCTCGCCGTCTTGCCCGCGAATGCGCGACGTCGGCTTGCCGTAGACCGGCAGGCCCGCGAGCTCGTCCGCCGGCGACCAGATGCTGTAGACGTGCTGCCCTTCGCGCGCCGGGTTCTCGTCGAGCTCCTCGAGGAAGCGCGAGCGGCCGACGATGGGGCCCAGCGGCGTCAGCGGCACGCCGGGGTAGAAGCCGTTGGTGGGCGAGGCCGTGGGGAGCATCGGCGCCAGCACCGCCGACGCGAGCCCTTCGTTGCCGCCCGCGATGCCCACGAAGGTGTCCACCTTGTCGGTGAGCGGCTTGCCGAGGTCGTACTTGCCGCCGGCGAGCAGGTCGTGGTGCACGCCGCCCTTGATCGCCCCTCGCGCCAGCGTCACGCCCATCGAGTGGCTCACCACGTCGACCTGCGAGGCTCCGGTGTACTCGAGCACCGCCTCGATGAACTGCCGCACCGACTCCACGTTCTTCTTCGAGTGGTAGTTGAGCGCCGCGTGGCTCGCCTTCGCGTCGCCCCAGGTGAAGGCGTAGAGCTCCGACGGCTGGTACCCCTGGGCGAGGTACTTCTCGATGGGCACCCGGAAGCCACCCAGGCCCGCCGGCCCCACCGCGCTGTCGCTGTTGCCGTGAATGAAGATGACCGGCTGGTGGGTGAGCTTCTCGCCCGGCGTCCGCTTGCCGCCGAAGCTGCCGCCCTTGACGTCGTCGCGCGCGAAGCGCTCCACGTCGTAGCCGTGCGTCTCGAGGAAGCTGCGGAAGTCCGCGCTCAGCCCGCCGGCCAGCGCATCCGCCTGCTTCGGCGCGCTGGGCGTGGTGACCTTCGGCTGAATCTTCGGGGGCGCCATGAGGAGTTCCAGGGAGTTGGAGACAGCAGCTCGGTCCGACTCAGGGATTATCCGAGGGGAGGGCCCCATGATGTGCGCCAATGTCGGCAAGCTTCGATACACGGCAGACCATGAGCTTCCGCGCCGCCTTCGAGGCCATCTCTCCGCTCGGCGACGCGTCGTGGCGGCAGCTCGAGCGCGCCGCGCCCGAAGAGGTGCGCTTCGCGAAGGGCGAGCGCCTGCTGAGCGAAGGCGAGCGCGCCCGGTTCGTGTTCGGGGTGAAGCAGGGGCTCCTGCGCGAGTTCTACGTGGATCAGGACGGGGGCGAGGCCACCCGGGTGTTCATCGCCGAAGGGGGCCTGTCGGGCTCGCTCGCCGACCTGCTGTCCGGCGAGCCGGCGCTGGTGAACATCGAGGCGCTCGAGCCGACGCGCGTGTGGCGGGTGCCCTTCGCCCACCTGCAGGCGCTGGTCGACACCGACCCCGCGTGGGCGCGCCTGGCGCTGCGCCAGGCCCAGGGGCTCTACCTGCGCAAGGTGCGCCGCGAGCACGAGATGCTCACCATGGACGCCCGCGCGCGCTACCTCGCCTTCCGCGCGCTGAACCCGGGGCTCGACTCGCGCGTGCCGCTGCACCTGGTGGCGTCCTACCTCGGCATCACGCCGGTGCACCTGAGCCGAATTCGCGGCGCGCCGCGAGCACCGCGAAGGCCACCAGCCCGAAGACGAAGAAGCTGAAGCGCGCGAAGACCAGCGGCACCGCCCAGGCCAAAGGCCCCGCGGAGATGGCGAGCCCGATGGGCCACTGCACCCACCGCAGCGCGAAGGCCACCGCGCCGCCGAGCCTGCTCTTCACCGGCAGCGCGAAGCCCAGCATGGCCAGCCCCAGGTAGCTCAGGTGGAACTTGAGCATCGACTCGAAGACCTGGGCGGCGATCTCCCCCGCCGACGGGAACTGCCCCAGCGCCGCGCCGGCGATCATCGTCAGGAAGTGCATGTTCTCGACCAGGTCGAGCAGCGCGGTCAGCCCTTCGAAGAGCAGGAAGCCGGCCACCAGCACCCTGGGCGCTCCGCTGCGCCACAGGAGCGCGCCCTGCGCGGCGAAGAGCAGCGCGTAGAAGACGATGAAGGCGTTGTCGAGGCCGATGCCAGCGCGCAGCGCGCCTGGGTCGGCGAGCAGCGCGGCGGCGTACACGTCGGGCGGCTTGAGCCACTGAAGAGCGTCTTGCCCCACGCCGGTGGCGAGGAAGAGCGCGAGCATGCCCACGACGAGCGCCGCGGCGATGGCGCCGGCGGTGATGCTGAGACGGTGGAGGTCCATGCGCGCATCACGCCATGGCCCTTTCGCCGCCGCCTTCACCTTTGTTCAGACCGGCGGGCGCTTGCGTCACTTCGGACGGAAGAGGAAGCGCAGCACCTGCACCGGCCCGCGCTGGGGCTGCTCCGGGTAGCGCGCGCCATCGGACCCCAGCACCCACTGCGCGGGAATGACGCCCAGCGCCTGTGCCCCGTCGTTGCCCGGCGACGGCGGCTGCATCGGCTGGGTGCGGGGGTCGTCGGCCACGTTCACCATGCCGGGCGTCAGCGCCTGCACCGCGAGCCCGTCGGTGCGGCCCGGGTCCTCGGCGCGGGTGAGGTGGCAGCTCGCGCAGAACGAGCGACCGCGGCTGTCGGGCCGGGCGCGGTCGAAGCGCAGCGGCTGCGTGCCTTCGAGGAGGATCTCGTCGCGCAGCACCGTGACGTGCGCCGCGTCGGGCACCGCCTGGCGGCCGACGCCGAACGGCCGGTCGAAGTCGGTGGCACACCACAGGAGCCCCTGCGAGGCGCGGTACCCCAGCTCGGCCGCCCGGGTGCGGGCGAACGGCACCCGCTCGGCCCGCGCGCGCAGCGTGGAGTCGGCGTGCACGCCCAGGCTGAGCCCGCGCGCGTAGTTGCACAGCAGCTCGATCGACCCGCTCGCGGTGAGCTGGGCCTTGCCGTCGACCACCACCCGCGCCTCGTCGTACCAGCCGCGCACCCCGGCGGTGCCGTCGCTGCCCCGGCCGAAGCGCAGCGTGCCCGCGCGCAGCGGGTGCGGCGTGGCGAGCCGGCGCCGCTCCACCGGGTTGCCGTCGACCAGCACCGTCACCGCCCCCGACGGCTCCACCAGCAGCCCCAGGTGATGCCAGCGGCCGACCCAGCTGCCCACCGCGCAGCCGAGGTCGACACGCACCGGGGCCTCGGCGCCCTGGGTCAACGACAGCACCTGGCCGTCGCGCAGCGTCACCACCAGCGGCGCCACCGCATCGTCGAGCGTGAGGACGTGGCGCGCCCCTGCGAGCGCGTCGCGCGCGTCGACGAAGGCGCTCACCAGGTACGCCTTGCCGGCGACCTGAGGCTCGAGCGCCGCGGGAACGTCGAAGCGCAGCTGGGTCTGCGCGTCGAGGAAGAGCCCCCGGCCGCGGACGCCGCCCAGCGCCACCGGCTCGATGCGCCCCGGGCCGTCGAGGCGGCCGTTGCCCAGCGCCGCGTACACCCGCGAGGTGGCCGCGTTCTGGAGCACGATGTCCTGGGGGTCGTGCACGAAGGCCCCGTCCCTCTTGCCGAAGCCGTCGAGGTACGAGCCGTTGCGCGCGTCGTCGGGCTGCACGCGGACCGCGGCGTTCATCTCCGCGAAGAGCACCACGTGCGGGTCCATGTAGTCGTCGAAGGCGATCTCGTCGGTCATCAGCCCGCGGGTGACCTGCCAGACCACGTCGCGCGGGGTGACCGGCAGGCTGCCGGTGTGCATGCCGAGGCGGTTCTCCAGCGACTCGATGTGGTGGTTGTTGCCCTTGGCGTCGGGCAGCTGCAGCTCGCTCGTGCCGTCCTTGCCGCCGCCGTTCACCCGCACCGCGAGCCGCTCGGTCGTCGAGCGGTAGAGCCCCAGCTGGTGGGTGTCTTCCGGGCCGAAGCCGGAGTCGTCGTTGTTGATGAGGCCGTCGAGCAGCACCACCTTGCCCTGGGTCCACGAGCCCACCACCGAGAAGCCCCGGGGCGCCGTGCCCACGAACTGCAGCGGCTTCCCTTCGCGCTTGGCCGGCCAGCGGCCCTGGGTCGCGTCCTGGCTGAAGGGCATGGGGTTGGTGCTGGAGAAGAAGAGGTTGTTCCCTTCGCGGTCGAGCCACGGGTACGAGCCCGCGAGCACGTCGGTCTCGCCGAGCTCCCGGCCGAGCGTGTCGCGCAGCGGGCGGGCCGCCAGGCCGTAGCGGGGCGTGAGCCGCGGGTCGAAGGCCGCCGCCGGAATGGGGCGCAGCGAGGTGAACACGCCCGCCTCGCGCCCGAACCAGGTGCGCACGTCGCACGGCGTGTCGCTGTACGCGTAGAAGAGACTGAACTGGTTGGTCGCCTCGCGACCCCCGGCGAGCCGGTAGGTGAGGGTGGCCCCGAAGCCGTCGCCCGGGCCGGCGAGGATGCGCCCCGCGATCATCCGCCCGTCGGCGGTGGACACCAGCTCGGCCATCAGCCCGAACGGGAGCGGGTCGGAGGCCTCGATGCGGTCCAGGTCCACCCGGACTTCCGCGATCTCCGCCTTCACCGTCTTCGGGTTCTGCACCCGGACGAAGATGGGAATCGAGAACAGCTGCAGCGAGGTGTCGCTGCGCTCCCGCTCGTGAATCAGCACCAGCCGGTAGCAGTCGTCGCGGTCCGACGTGCCGCAGGCGAAGGGCATCTTCGCTTCGGGCTGACAGAGGAACTCGGCGCCGCTCGCGGTGGTGCCCGCGGGCATCCGGCTCTCGAAGCGCGCGTGCAGGTTCACCCGGCTGGTGCCGATGAGGCGCGCCGCGAGGTCCTTGTGGTGCTGCACCACCGGCGCCGCGCGCAGCACCTCGAGCTTGTGGCTCGCGATCTCCGCCGACAGCAGGGCCACCCGCCCGTCGGGCGAGGTGCGGAAGGCGGGAATGACCGGCCGCAGGTACTGGCCCTTCACGTCGCTGCCCAGGCGCACCGAGCGGTGGCCGAGCGGCGGCGGCGGCATCGGCACCGCCGGGGCGTCGAGCGGCTGCAGGCCTCGCGCGGCGACGATCTCGTCCGTCGGCGTGAAGTCGTCGCAGTGGCCGTCGGCGCACCGCTGCGGCGCCTCGCAGGTGGGCGCGAGCTCCTGGGTGCCCGACCCGAGCCCGCCGTCGTCCACCGGGCCACCGCAGCCCAGCCAGCTGGTGGCGACGGCGACGGCCAGGGCGCAGCGGAGCAACGTGTGCTGGAGGTCCATGACGGGGTGTCGGCCCGGCGCGACGCCCGGTCCACCCCCGTTGTGTCAACGCCGGCGGTCCTGTCCTGCGGCGAAGGACGCGGTCTGGACCCCGGTGTCCTCGGGGGAGGACAGTTCCGGCCGCTCGGCTCGCCCGGGAGCCTCGGGTCGGGCCGGGGCAGGCGCGCGCAGCCCCCAGACCTCGAGCGCTTCCTCGAAGGTGTTGAGGTGCAGCTGCACCACCCGCGGAATCGAGCCGTCGGGCTCGACCTGGTAGCCCCCGGCGAGGTTCCAGGCGAGTGGCAGGCGCAGCTCCCGCGCCATGGTGAAGATGGCCCGGTCCCGCTCGCGCATCTGCGCCGTGGTGAGCAGCCCGCCCAGCGGGTCGTCGACGTGGGTGTCGGCGCCCGCCTGGTACAGCACCAGCTGCGCGCCGAACGCCGTGAGCCAGTCGCCCAGCCGGTGCACCTCGTCGAGGTACGCCTGGGCGTGGTGCGGCGCGGTGAAGCGCTGGCCGAAGCTCACGTGCAGCACCTGGTCGGCCAGGCCCTTCGCCTCGATGATCGCCTGGGTGCCGTCGCCGTAGTGGTAGTCGCAGTCGACGATCGCCAGCCGCATCACCCGGCCTTCGGCGAGCAGCCGCGTGCTCGCCACCATCAGCCCGTTGAAGGTGCAGAAGCCGCGCGGGCCGCGTGGACCGGCGTGGTGGAAGCCCGAGGTGAGCGAGGCGGCGATGCCGTCGGTGAGCGCGGTGAGCGCCGCGCCGATGCAGGCCCCGGTGGTGTACGGCAGCGAGCGCGCCACCACCTGCGAGACCGAGCCGAAGCCGTTGCGGCGGCGGAGCTCCAGCACGTCGGCCACGAAGTCGGGGTCGTGCACCCGGCAGAGGTCCAGGACTTCCGCCGGCTCGGGCGCGATGAACTCGATGGGCCAGAGCTGGCGCCGGAGCGCGTCGCTCACCTCCCTCGGCTTGCGGCCGCTCGGCGAGCCCGTGGTGTCGAACTCCGCCACCACGTCGCTCGAGTAGTACACCCGCAGGAGCTCGGGCGGACGCCGGGGGAAGGGCAGGGGCATGGCCTAGAGCTGGTCCCGGGCCACCCGGGCCAGCTGCGCGACCGTGGCCAGACCGGGGGCGTACAGCCCGGCGTCGAGCTGGGCCTTGAAGTGGGCCGAGAAGGCGCGCGCCCGGTTCTCCGGCGAGACGGCCAGCGTCGTCAGCCGCAGGAAACGGAAGCCCCCGCAGGCCCGCACCGGGATCACCGAACCCGGCAGCGTGCGGTTGGCCCGCAGCGCGGTGCGCTCACCTGGGCTGACGCCGAACAGACACCCGGGTGGTAGCCGCACGCCGTTGAGCTCCAGCGTGGTCACGCTGATGCACGAGTGGTCGTCGCCCAGGCCGACCTTCTCCAGCATCACCGGCTCGCCGTCGTCGGTGACGAGCACGTTCGCCCGGCCCTTGCGGCGGACGAAGCCGTCGGCGATCTCCAGGAAGTACTTCTCCGCCAGGGGACAGGTGCCGATCTTCAAGGGCTCGCGCCACACCGGCAGCGCGCGCGGCCCGCACTCCCGGGGCGCCAGCAGGTCGGCGACGATGCCCGCCAGCAGCCGGCTCTCCTCGAGCTCGAGTCCGTCGAGCACCGCGAGCATCTCGAGGTGGAGCAGCCGGGGCGCGCCGCCGTGCGCCTGGGGGCCTGCGCTCCGTGCCCACCGGGGGAAGAGCTTGTGCGCCGCTTCCTGCGGCTCGTTCACCAGCACCGCGAGGTGGCGGGTGGCCTGCGTGTAGCCACAGCCGCGCCGCTCGGTGCGGTGCGAGAAGTGCTCGTCGAGCATCTCCACCAGCGTGGCGTTGAAGTGCAGCCCGCGCGCCGCGGCGACCCGCGTCAGCTCGTGGCCCTGCTCGAGGTCCGTCTCTGCCGCGACCAGCTCCGCTGCCATCACGCCGTCTCCTGCTGCCGTGGCCCACATCGGTGCACCTTCTGCGACCTGTCCGCCCGCCGGCCCGGCTTGCCAGCCCGGGCGATTGGGCCTTTGATTTCCATCGTGCGACGCGACGATCTCGAGAGCCTGGCGACGGCGATGGGCGGCCTCGCGATCCTCGGGTGCCTGCCCGGCAGCCCGGCCGCCGAGGCCGGCCTGCGCTACGGCGACATCCTCCTCGAGGTGAACGGCGAGCCGACCCCCGACTGGGCGGCGTACGTCGCCCTGTCCCGCACCCGGCCGTCGATGTCGGTGCGCGTCTTCCGCGCCGGCGCGGAGCTGCGCTTCGAGCTGCCGCTGCGGGAAGAGACCGAGGCGCCGACGGCGGCCGCGGTGTTCCAGCGCGTGCTCAAGAGCGGCGCGCTGTCCACCATGGCCCGCAAGGTCGCCGAGGCGCAGGCCGAGGCCGACGCCGATCCCTCCGACGACGTGCCGCGGTCGTGAGCGCTCACCGGGGGCTCGCTTCCCGCACGTAGTGCGCCTCGCCGAGCTCGGCGTTGAGCATCGAGTGCAGCTGCTGCCAGAGCCGGGCGCGCCGGTCGATGCTCTCGGTGGGCCTGGGGCTCGACGGCATCAGGCCCACGAAGACGCAGGGGTCGAGCTCCGCGCTCACCGTCTCCAGCGTGCAGGGCAGGTCGATGGGCGCCTGGCTCCAGCGCGCCGCCGCGCGGGAACATTGCGCCGCGGCCTGCGAGAAGAGCGCGCTGATGGGCGCCGCCTCGCGCGGCCCCTGCAGCCCTTCGGTGAGCCGCTGCCACACCGACGGCACGCTGCGCACCGCCTGCCACAGCCGCCAGGTCCCTTCGGGCTGCTGGCTGAGCGCCACGCAGCGCAGCGGGCTCACCCACGGCCCCACCACCGCGTGCAGCTGGGCCCAGCGGATGAGCGCGCTGCGCGCCGCCTCGAGGTCGTTGAACTCGGCGCTGCCCACCGAGTGAAACCGCCAGCCGTGGGCGCCGTCGCAGGCCCACTCGCCGGCGGTCAGTTCCCGCGCCACCGCGTCGGGCCGCGCCGCTTCCTGGAGGTACACGCGCCCGTGCACCGGCGGCCAGATCCACCCGCTGGGAATCGACGCGTCGGGCACCCGCGGCGGCCCCTGGGGGGCCTGCACGCTCTCGCGTTCCAGCGCCGAAGGCCACAGCGCGCGGCCGAGCGGGTTCAAGGGGAGCGCGAGCATGTCGCGCAAGAGGGCGTCGGCCGGGTCCTCGGCGTCGGGCTTGCCTTCCTTCAGGCCGCCCTGGCGGTTGAGCTCGCGCACCCGGTCGAGCGCCAGGCGCACCGCGAAGACGAACGCCTCGCGCACCCCTTCGCCCTTGGAGGCCACCGATTCCACCACCGCCAGGCCCGTGGTGCCCACGAGCTCGGCCAGCGGCACCGCGCCCGGCAGGTCGCGCTTGTTGGCCTGCAGCACCACGCCCACCTGCGGCTCGCCGGGCCGCTTCACCCGGGAGAGCAGGTCTTCCAGGTGGGCCCGGCTCTCGTTGATGCCGTTGCGCGAGGTGTCGCCCACGAAGACCACCGCGTCGGCGGTGGCGAGCAACATCAGCCGCCGGGGCAGCAGCTCGGTCTGCCCCGGCACGCTGGCGATCTGACAGCGAATCTGCCGCCCTTCGAAGCGGCCTCCCACGTACTCGACCCAGTCGAAGAAGAGCGTGCGGCCGTCGGTCTGCTCGGGGCTGCGCACCTGGCCTTGCCCCAGGCGCTCCGCGAGCGCCTGGAGCGTGGTCGTCTTTCCGGCGATCGGCGGCCCGTCGTAGACGATGCGCACCACCACCGCATCTCTGGCGCGGTCGAGGCTGGCCACGAGGCGCGTTCCTTCGCCTACGAGAGGGCGCCGGCGTGCTTGTTCACCGCGCTGCGCACGATGGCCAGGTTGGCCCCGGCGCGATCGGCGGCGAGGTACAGGAACGTGCCCTGGCCGACCATCTTGATGAGGTGAATCTGGTCGCCCAGGGTGAGCAGCATGTCCTCGAGGTGCGTCTTGAGGTTGAGCGACTTCATGATCTTCAGCTTCTGCTTCACCATCTCGCTGTTGTAGGCGCTGGCCGCGGCGAGATCGAAGTCGGGCCGCAGCGACTTGAGGCCCAGCGTCATGCCCGAGTCGAGATCGACGAGCGAGGCGGCGATGAAGCCGGGGATGTCTGCGGCGATGTGGTCGAACGTCTCGACGATCTGCTTTTCACTGGGCATGGACGTGGGCCTTTTCGGTTGGGGTCGGGGGGAATCGGTCGGCGTCAGACGGTGAGGTCCTTCTCGATGCTCGCCAGGCTGTGGCGCGCCATCGCGAGGTTCGCCTTCGACTTGTCGAGCGCGAGGTAGATGAAGAGCGCGTCGTTGGTCGAGAGCGGGCGGATCAGGTGGTACTGCTTGCCCAGCGTGATGAGGATGTCCTCGATCGCGTCGTGCAGGTTGAGCGCCTTCATCGTCTTGCGCTTGGCGCGCACCACCTCGGTGTTGCCCGCCGCGGCGACCTCGAGGTTCATGCCCGCGCCGCCACCCGAGGCGGCGAGCATCATTCCGCTGTTCGAATCGACGATGCACGCACCGACGCAACCATCGATCTCCATCAGCTTCGGCATCGTTTCCTTGGCGTTGGCCATGACTCACTGCTCCTTGTGGACTGCGAGAGGACTGCGTTTGAACGGCGTGGACTACGGTGAAGGGGAAGGCTGGGCGGCGCGGCCCACGTAGGGGACCGTGGAGTGCACGGCCGACGTCCACCCCTGGCGCTGCAGCTCGCGCATCAGGCTGGAGAAAGCGTCGCGGTCCCGGCAGTGGGCCACGAAGGTCATGCCGCCGTCGCGCCAGCCGAGCCAGCTGCCGCCGTGGCCGTCGAAGGCGAACTTGAGCACCGCGCTGCGCTCGGCATCGGCGGCGAGGCTGCGGGCCGCCCAGGCCACCGCGGCGCGCAGCTCGGTCACCGCCGCGGTGCCTTCCTCGGGCAGCCGGCACGCGAGCAGGTGCACCCCGAGCATGTCGAACGCCGCCGCGTTGTGGGCCTGGCCCACGCTGGCGAGCCGCCGCTCCGCCGCCTCGAGCTCGCCGCGGTCGACGGCGATGGTGTGCGCGAAGGCGAGCAGCTCCGCCGGCTGGAAGGTGAAGGCCGACTGGTAGCCCCGCGCCCGGTGGGGCAGCCAGCGCGGCGCGGCCCGCCACGACACCCCCGCGGCCAGCGATTCGACGGTGTGGCGCAGCAGCGTGGCGCGCAGCGCGTCGGCGGTGAGCCGCCCGTCGGCGACCAGCGACTCGCCCACCGGCGTGCCCGTCTGCTTGCAGCGCTGCACCACCGCTTCCACCTCGTCGTTGGTCAGCTGCGGCTGGCAGCGCTCGCGCAGCAGGTCGGTCAGCCGCCGCCGCAGGCCCTGGGCCGCGGCCCAGCACACCCGCCCGCGCTCGAGCAGCACCACCCCGGACATGCTCGTCTCGGGCCCGAAGGCCAGCGCCCCCGTGGCGTCTGCGGGCAGCGCCTCGATCTCCGAGAGCACGCGCAGCACGTTGTCCGCGCCCTGCTCGCCCACCGCCGCGACCTCCTGCACGCCCCCCAGCGCGCTCACAGGACGATGTCCCTCTCGACGTCGGAGAGCACGTACCGCGCCATCGCCAGGTTCGCCTTGGAGCGCTCGAGCGACAGGAAGAAGAAGAGCTTGGGGTCGCGCCGGCACAGCCGCAGCAGGTGGTATTCCTGGCCGAGCGAGATGACGATGTCCTCGATGGTGTCGTCGAGCCGCAGCCGGCCGATGGTGTTCTGCTTCGCGGTCACCAGCTCCGCGTGGCCGCCCACCAGCGTCTCGATGGCCCGGAGCCCTTCCCGTTCCAGCGCGGCGAGGCACGACTGGGCCTTGAGGTCGTAGAGCGCCGCGCCCAGGAAACCGTCGACCCGCTCCAGCCGGCGCAGGTTGTTCTGCACGTTGTCCGAGCCGGTGGGCACCAGGGAGTCGAGCGCCAGGTCGAGCTCATCGTCGGAGCTGGTGCTGGAGCTCGCGCTCGCGCCGGCGCCGCCGCCGCGCTTGGCGTCTTGCTCGTCGCGCAGGCGGTACGCGTCGATCAGCAGCTCGGCGAGCCCCTGGTTGATGGTGCGGCCCACCGGAGGGGTGGCGAACCAGTTGAAGCTCCCCGAGGTCCACGAGAGGATCGTGTTGAACGCGTCGACGCCCGACTGCGGCCCGGTGCGGGCGTCGATGACCCGGCCCGATTCGAAGCCGATGTCGCCCGAGCCGGCCGGCGAGAGCACCCGCAGCACGCCGGAGCGGTTCGCCAGGCCGTAGAGCTGCACCACCTCGCCCAGCATGCTGACCGCGATGGCGCCGCTGAAAGCCGACGGCGCGGGCTGGTGGCAGATGCGCAGCAGCGTCTCGCGCAGGGTGTGGAAGGTGAAGGGCTTGAGCAGGTAGGCGAAGCGGCCGGCCCGCGCGTCCTGGTCCACCTGGGCGGTGGGGAAGGCGGTCATCACCACCACCGGCACCGGGCCCCAGCGCTCGTGCAGCTTGGTCACCAGCTCGAGGCCGGTGACGTGGGGCATGCGCACGTCGGTGATGAGCGCGGTCGGCCGCTCGGCGTCGATCCACTTCGCCACCTCGCGCGGGTCGGTGGCGCCGCGCACCTGCGACGGGCCGAGCTCCCGAGCGAGCATGCTGACCGTGGCGGTCACCAGCTCCTTCTCGTCGTCGACCATCCAGTACGGGCCTGGCGGAAGTCCTGTCGAGTTGGTTCCCATTCCCCGCTGGAATGGTTTGCAAACCGTCTGCCGCGCTCGAGCCCTGCCTCCGGTACGACGGATCAGAGGTTTGGGTCGGTCGACCACCTGGAGGGGTGGTCACGATCGAACCACCGGTCAGGAGTGGACCGGCTTCAAGTGGTACGCCTGCAGCTTCTTGCGGAGCGCCACGCGCGAGATGCCGAGCCGCGCCGCCGCACGGGTGAGGTTGCCGTCGCAGGCGGTGAAGACCCGCGTCACGTGGGTGCGCATCGCCTCCGCCAGGGTCGCGTCGTCGGGCAACGACGGCGAGGCCACCACCGCGCCGCTCCCGGCCTGCGCCCCGCGGAGCTCGTGGGGCAGGTGCTCGAGCGCGATGGGCTTTCCGCCCGAGAGCACCAGCGCGCGCTCGATGACGTTGCGCAGCTCGCGCACGTTGCCCGGCCAGCTGTGGCTCACCAGCGCCTCCAGCGCCTCGGGCAGCACCGCCGACGAGGCCGCGCCCAGCTCGGCGCCGAGGCGGGCCACGAAGTGTGCGGCGAGGTGGGGAATGTCTTCCCGCCGCGTCCGCAGCGGGGGCAGCGGCACCTCGAAGACCCGCAGCCGCTCGTAGAGGTCGGCGCGGAAGAGCCCCTTCTTCACCTGGGTCGGCAGGTCGCGGTTGGTGGCACAGATCAGCCGCACGTCGCAGCTGATGGGGTCTTCGCCGCCCACCCGCCGGAAGGTCTGGCCTTCGAGCACGCGCAGGAGCCGCCCCTGCAGGTCGAGCTGCAGCTCGCCGATCTCGTCGAGGAACAGGAAGCCGCCGTCGGCCTGCTCGAAGAGCCCCTTGCGGCGCTTGTTGGCGCCGGTGAAGGCCCCCGCCTCGTGGCCGAAGAGCTCCGACTCCATCAGCGTGGGCGAGAAGCAGGCCGCGTTCGCCGAGACCAGCGGCGCATGGCTGCGGCGGCTCAGCCGGTGCAGCACGCCCGCCGCCACTTCCTTGCCCACCCCGGGCTCACCGGTCAGCAGCACCGTGGTGCGGGGCGCCGCGGCAGCAGCCGACAGCAGCTCCATCGCGCGGCGCCACGCCGGCGCCTCGCCCACCGGCATCGGTACCCCGTCGAGCGGGGTCCCGCCACGCCGCGCGGCGGCGTGCTCGGTGGCGGTGTTCACCGCGTTGAAGAGCGTCGCGCGGTCGACCGGCTTGCGCAGGTAGTCGAGCGCGCCGCGCCGCATGCCTTGGACCACCGCGCTGGTGTCCTCGCGGCCGGTGACGCAGATGACGGGCAGCAGCGGGTCCACCGTGTTCAGCCGGTCGATGACCGCCAGGCCGTCGGCGTCGGGCAGGGTGAGGTCGAGCAGCGCCACGTCGAACACCGCCTTGCGCGCCTCGCTGACGCCCTCGCTGGCGGTGTTGGCGACCACCGCGAGGTAGCCGCCGGCCTTGAGCATGGAAGAGACGGCGTAGGTGTAGTCGACGTCGTCGTCGACGAGCAGCACGCGAGCGTTGGGCATTACCAGGTTCCTCTGACCGGAGCGGCGGTCGACGGCAGGTGGAGCTGAAACGCGGTGCCCCCACTCGGGACCGCGCAGTAACGAAGGTCGCCACCGTTGAGGCGGGCGAGGTCGCGGGCGATCGCCAGGCCGAGCCCGGTGCCGTGCGCCTTGGTGGTGAAGAACGGGTCGAACATGCGCGACGCGGTCTCCGGCGGAATGCCCGGCCCGTCGTCGAGCACCTCGATGCACACCGCCGGCACGCCCACCGTCACCTGGCGGGCCGAGACCTGCACGTGCGACTTCGCGGCGTCGAGCGCGTTGTCGATGAGGTTGGTGAGCACCTGCTCGCCCTGCAGCAGATCGACCATCACCGGCGGGAGCGTGGGCGACGGCGGCGCCACCTCCAGCGTCTTGCCGGAGCGCTTGCGCACCACGGTGGCCACGTGGTCGACGATGGTGGTCGCCTGGTGCAGCTCGCGGCGCGGCGCGCTCGGCCGGCTGTACGAGAGCGCCTGCTTGATGAGCGCTTCCACCCGCGCCACCAGCCCGGGGATCCGCACCAGCGGTGTCTCGGGCGGCTGGACCTCGAGCAGCGCCGCCTCGGTGAGGCTCAGGATCGCCGCCAGCGGGTTGCGCACCTCGTGCGCGAAGCCCGCCATGATCGACTCGATGGTGTTGCGCAGCTTCACCCGCGCGAGCGACTGCGACTCCGCGAGGTACTCGTTCACCGACACCAGGGTGGCCGTGAGGCCCCGGCCCGGCAGCTGGTTCACGTTCACCAGCAGCGTCGCCCCCGTCTGGCGCGCCAGCCCGAGCGAGCTCGACGGCAGCTGGCCTTGCGCGGCGGTGACGTCGTCGGCCGAGTCGGGCACCACCACCGCGCTCAGCGCCTGCCCGCGCGCCTCGCGCTCGGTCATGCCCAGGAGCTTGAGCGCCGCGGCGTCCGCCGACTCGATGCGGCGCTCGGCGTCGAGCGCGACCGTGCCGACGCGCACCAGACGCAATGGAGAATGAACCGGGTCGAAGGTGGTGCTCGTCACGTTGGTCCCGCGCTGGCTGTCGCTGCGAACTGCCGGAGGACCCGCGAGCTCGAAAGGAACGACTCGTCGGAAGGTGGTGCGGAGTCCGAAGCTACGCCTGAGAAGGTACCGGGAAGAATTCAGTCCCGAAATCGGGCGATTCACTGAGACGCGCGCGCCCGACGCTGGCGCGACTCAGCAGTGATTCCGAGATGACCCGGGTGACCGAATGCAACCGCCGGCGTGAGGCCCTGCGCCGCCATCGTGTCGTGAATTGCAGCGCTTCGGTGGTGGTGCGGTGTCGTGCAGCGCTCATCAGGCTCGAGACGACGACTTTGCGCGCCGCCAGGGGTGAAGGTGCGCAGTCCGTGCGCTCTTGGACACCGCGCCGCCGTCTCCTGCGCGGCGCGCCAGCGAAGCATCGGGCACCGGGGCTTCCATCAGGCCGGAAAGAGGCCCTGGCCCGACGGCACGTGGCTTGCGAAAGGAGTGGTGTGCCCTTGGCCCCACCCGCAGCGACCTCGCCGCCGCCGTGGAGCCTGACCCCGGAGGACCTCTGCGCGTCGGTCGCCAGCTCGGCCCGCGGGCTCAGCGCGCCGGAGGCCGCGGCCCGGCTGCGGCAGGTCGGCCCCAACAGCCTCGAGCGCGCGCGGCGGCTGCGCGACCTCGACCTGCTGTGGCGGCAGGTGCGCTCGCCCATGGTGCTCTTGCTCGTCTTCGCCATGGGCGTCTCGCTGTGGGCGGGCGGCGTCACCGAGGCGCTGGTGGTGGCCATCATCGTCGGCGCGTCGGTCACCATCGGCTACCGGCGGGAGCGCGGCGCGCGCGACGTGCTCGAGAAGCTCGAGCGCCAGCTGGTGCTCAAGGCCCAGGTGCTGCGCGACGGCGTGAGCGTGCCGGTGCCGGTGCCCGAGGTGGTGCCGGGCGACGTGGTGGAGCTGCGCGCGGGCAGCCTGGTGCCGGCCGACGCGGTGCTGCTCGCCACCAACGACCTCTTCGTGTCGGAGGCCGCGCTCACCGGCGAAGGCTTCCCGGTCGAGAAGCGCGTCGGGCCCTGCGCGCCGGGGACACCGCTCGCGAAGCGCACCGGGTGCGTCTGGCTGGGCACCCACGTGCGCAGCGGCACTGCGCGCGCGCTGGTGGTGCACACCGGGCCACGCACCGCCTTCGGCGGCATCGCCCACCGGCTCGCCTCGCCGCGCGGCGAGACCGAGTTCGAGCGCGGGCTGAGGCGCTTCGGGCTCCTGCTCACCGTCGCCATGCTGTCCATCGTGGTGGTGGTCTTCGCGGTCAACGTGCTGCTCCACCGGCCTCCGGCGGAAGCGCTGCTCTTCTCGCTCGCGCTCGCGGTGGGGCTCACGCCCGAGCTGTTGCCCGCAATCCTGTCCATCAACCTGACCCACGCCACCCGGGTGATGGCCGAGCGTGGCGTGCTCGTGCGCCGCCTCGACGCGGTGGAGAACCTGGGCAGCATGGACGTGCTGTGCACCGACAAGACGGGCACGCTCACCGTGGGCACGCCCGCGCTGTGCGAGGCCACCACTCCGCGCGCGCTCGAGCTCGCCGGCGTCAACGCGCGGCTCCAGGGCGGCATGAGTTCCTCGCTCGACGAGGTCATCGCCCGCGCCGCGCCGACGGTCGAGGCCCGGAAGCTGGGCGAGGTGCCCTACGACTTCGTGCGCAAGCGGCTGTCGGTGGCCGCGGTGGTGTCGGGTCGCCCGGTGCTGGTGGTGAAGGGCGCGCTCGCCCAGGTGCTCGACTGCTGCGCGCTCGAGCCGGCCGAGCGCCGGGCGCTGCTGGAGCGCCTCTCGGCCCGCGACGCCGACGGCCTGCGCGTCATCGGCGTCGCCAGCCGGGCGCTCGACTGCGAGCGCGCGCCCACCCGGGAAGACGAGCGCGCGCTCACCTGGGAAGGGGCGCTGCTCTTCGCCGACCCGCCGCGCGACGACGCCGCCGCGGCCATCGCCGACCTGCGCCGGCTCGGCGTGCGGGTGGTGATGGTGAGCGGCGACGCCCGGGGCGTGGCCCGCCACGTCGGGGCCGCGGTGGGGCTCGAAGGCCTCGACGTGCTCACCGGCGAGGACCTCGACGGCCTGCGCGACGAGGCGCTGTGGCACCGGGTGCGCTCGGTCGACGTCTTCGCCCAGCTCGACCCCCACCAGAAGGAGCGCGTGGTGCGCGCCTTCCGGAAGGTGGGGCACGTGGTGGGCTACCTCGGCGACGGCATCAACGACGCGCCGTCGATGCACGCCGCCGACGTCAGCGTCTCAGTGGAAGGCGCGGTCGACGTGGCCCGCGAGGCGGCGGACTTCGTGCTGCTCCAGCGGGGGCTCAAGGTGCTCGAGGCCGGCGTGCGCGAAGGCCGGCGCACCTTCGCCAACACGCTCAAGTACGTGCTCACCACCACCAGCGCCAACCTGGGCAACATGGTGAGCATGGCGGCGGCGTCGCTGGTGCTGCCGTTCCTGCCGCTGCTCGCCAGCCAGGTGCTGCTCAACAACCTGCTGTCGGACGTGCCGGCGATGGCGCTCGCCGGGGACGCGGTAGATGAAGAGGCCATCGCCGGCCCCAGGCGGTGGGAGCTGCGCTTCATCGGCCGCTTCATGGTGGAGTTCGGGCTCTTGAGCTCGCTCTTCGACTTCGCCACCTTCGGCACGCTGCTGTTCGCGTTCGAGGCCGGCCCCGAGCGCTTCCGCACCGGGTGGTTCGTGGAGTCGCTGCTCACCGAGCTGCTCATCCTCTTCGTGGTGCGCACGCGAGGCTTCGCATTCTCGAGCCGCCCGGGCCGGGTGCTGTGGGTCTCGTCCGCGGTGGTGGCCGCCATCGACCTGGTGCTGCCGTACACCCCGCTCGCCGGGCCGCTGGGCTTCGAGCCGCTGCCGCCCGCGCTGCTGGCGGCGCTGGTGGGCATCACGCTGGGGTACGCGGCCATGGCCGAGCTCACCAAGCGCTGGTTCTACCGGCGTCAGCTCGTCGGGCAGCCGGGCTGAGGCCTGACGGCGGCGGCTCCCGCGCCGAGGACTGGCTCACCATCCGCCCGGCAAGGAGATCAACCACTTGGGCTTGCCCGCACCGTGCACCATGGCCCGGCATGAACCCACTGCGCCTGCTCCCCTTCCTGGTCGTGTCTTCCCTGTCGGTCGGCTGTGCGACCGTCAGCGCTTCCACCACGGTTCCCTATCGGGTCGATTCGAGCCCGCAGGGCGCCGAGATCCTGGTCGACGGCCAGAGCGTCGGGTGGACGCCTGCCACCATCACGTTGCCCCGCAAAGCGTCGTCCACGGTGCAGCTCAAGAGCCCCGGCTTCGAAGCCCACACCTGCCGGACCGCGATGACGCCGGCGGGCGGCTACGTCGCCGCCGACACGCTGATGTGCCTGTTCCTCTTCCCGCTGGGCTGCGTGGCATTCGTCGATGCCGGGGGCGCGTGGAACGACCTCCAGGAGTCGAGCTGTCAGGCCACGCTCGTTCCCGAGGGCGCGCCCAGCTGGAACCGGCGCCCCGCCTTCAGCTCGGTCACCGAGGTCTCGTCGCCGAACCAGCCGGTGGCACTCGCGCCCGCCCCTCCGAGCCGTGGCCCGCCGGCCCCACCGCCGGCGCCCGCGTACGTCTCTGCGAGCCGCCCGCCGCCGCTCGCGGCGAAGCAGGGCTGCACCGCGGCGCAGCTGATGACCCTGGTGCGAAGCGGGCTCAGCAGCGAGCAAATCCTCGCGGCCTGCCCCAACGGCTGAAGCTTCTGGCCCGCGCTGACGCTGCGGCCTCTAGACCGGCCGCAGCGCGTCGAGGCCGCCCAGGTACGGGCGCAGCACCTCGGGGATCGCCACCGTGCCGTCTTCGCGCTGGTAGTTCTCGAGAATGGCCACCAGCGTGCGGCCCACCGCGAGGCCCGAGCCGTTCAGCGTGTGGAGCAGCTGGGGCTTCTCGCCTTGCGCGGGGCGGAAGCGGATCTTCGCCCGCCGCGCCTGGAAGTCGCCGAACGAGCTGCACGAGGAGATTTCCCGGTACGCCTGCTGCCCCGGCAGCCACACCTCGAGGTCGTAGGTCTTGGTCGACGCGAAGCCCATGTCCGCGGTGCACAGCAGCGTCACCCGGTGGTGCAGCCCGAGCAGCTCGAGGATGCGCGCCGCGTCGGCGGTGAGCGCTTCCAGCGCGGCCTGCGATTCCTCGGGGCGGACGAACTGCACCAGCTCGACCTTGTGGAACTGGTGCATGCGGATGAGGCCGCGGGTGTCCTTGCCCGCCGAGCCGGCCTCGGCGCGGAAGCAGGGCGAGAAGGCGCAGTACTTCCTCGGGAGCGTGGCCCCCTCGAGAATCTCGTCGTGGTGGAAGTTGGTGACCGGCACCTCGGCGGTGGGAATCAGGAACAGCTCGTGTTCCCCCGCCGTCTTGAAGGCGTCTTCCTCGAACTTGGGCAGCTGGCCGGTGCCGGTCATCGACTGGCGGGTCACCAGGTACGGCGGCAGGAGCTCCTCGTAGCCGCGCTGCACGTGCTGGTCGATCATGAACGAGGCGAGCGCGCGCTCGAGCCGCGCCAGCGGCCCTTTCAGGAACGCGAAGCGGCTGCCCGACACCTTCGCCGCGCGCTCGAAGTCGAGCATGCCGAGCTTCTCGCCCACCTCGAAGTGCTGGCGGGGCGTGAAGAGCAGGTTGGGCTTCTCACCCCAGGTGCGCACCACCTGATTGTCCGCCTCCGAGGCGCCGGTGGGCACCGAGGCGTGCGGCACGTTGGGAATCACCAGCATCAGCTTCTCGAGCTTCTCTTCCAGCTCGGTGAGCCGCGCTTCCTTCTCCTTGATGCCGCTGCTCACCGCCTTGAGCTCGCCCCGGGCGCTTTCCAGCGCCTTGGGGTCGCTCTTGGCCAGCTTCTTCATCTCCTCGTTGGCCGCGTTGCGCTTGGCCTGCAGGCCTTCCACCTCCACGTGGAGCACCTTGCGCTCCGCGAAGAGCGTCTTCACCTCGGTGAGGTCCAGGCTTCCCTTGCGGTCCTGCAGCCGGGCGACGACGGCTTCGAAGTTCTTCGCCACTTCACGCTGGTCGAGCACTAGTTGTCCGAGGCGAGGTAGTCGATCTCGTCCTCGATCTCCTTCCGGTTGTCGGCGTCGGGCTTGAGCGTCAGGTACTGCTTGAAGGCCGCCTTGGCCTCGGCGCGCTGCTTCTGTTCCTTGCACGCCCAGCCGAGGCTGAGCCACGCGCCGGCGTTGTTCGGCTCGGCCTTGGTCGCCTTGCGGTACCAGCTCGAGGCGTCGGCGTAGCGGTGCTGCGCCTGGTGCGCCTGTCCGAGCCGGAAGTAGATGGTGGTGAGGTCGGGCTTGAGTTCCAGCGCCTTGGTGAAGCTCTTCACCGCGCCTTCGAAGTTCTCCTGGCCCACCTGCGCGTCGCCGAGCGCCACCCACACCTCGGCGCGCGACGCCTCGATGGTGAGCGAGTCGCTCAGGTACTTGTAGGCGCCCTTGTAGTCGTTGCGGTCGAGCGCCAGCCGGCCCAGCGCCTCGAGCGCCGCCGCCAGCTTGGGGTCGAGCGCGAGCGCCTGCTTCCACGACGCCTGTGCCTCGGGCACCTTGCCGCTGCCCAGCAGCGCGTCGCCGAGCGCGAGGTGGAACCTCGCCTGCTTGGGCGAGTACTCGATGGCCTTCTTCAGCGTGTCCACCGCGGTGTTGAACTCGCGGCGGGCGGTGCGCACCAGGCCGAGCTGGTACCAGCACTCGGGGTTGCCGGGGTCGGCCTGCTGGGCCGCCAGCAGCGTGCCGGCCGCGCCCGCGAGGTCGCCCTTCTCGCGCTGCACCACGCCGAGCAGCAGCGTGGCCTGTGCGTTGGTGGGGTCGGCCTGGCGGGCCTTCTCCAGCGCCGCCGTCGCCTGGTCGAGCTTGCCCTGCGCGCGCAGCGCCTCGCCCAGGGTCTGCTGCCCGAGCCGCGCCGCCGGCTCGACCTCGAGCGCCTTGAGCACCTCGGCTTCGGCTTCGGCGCTCTTGCCCAGCGCGTTGAGCACCTGGCCGCGCACCACGCGGGCGTCGGCCGACTGCGGGGTGAGCGCCACCGCGTCGGCGCTCGCCTTGTCCGCCTCGGACAGCTTCTGGTCGATGAGGAACAGCCGCGCCTGGGCGATGAGCACGTCGGTGCGCTGGCCGGGGAGCGCCGCCGCTTCCTCGATCTGTTTGCGGCCGGCGTCGATCTGCTTGTTCTTGAGGTACAGGTCGGCGAGCGCGAGCCGCGGCTCCACCAGGCTCCCGTCGGCGCTCACCGCCGACAGCCACGCGGCCTCGGCTTCCTTGCGCTTGCCCAGGGTGATCTCCACGTTGCCCTTGAGGTACGAGAGCCGCGCGTTCGACGGGAAGCGCTTGGCAGCTTCCGCCACCGTGGTGCGCGCGTCCTGCATCTTGCCCACGCCGATGAGCGCCAGCAGGAAGGCCTCGGTGGCCTCGAAGCTCTCGGGCGTCGCCTTGGCCGCGTCCTGCAAGATGGGGAGCGCCTTGGTGAAGTCCTTGCGCGAGAGGTACAGCGCGCCCAGCCGGGTGCGCGCGAAGGCCTGCTTGGGGTCCTGCTTCAGCGCATCTTCGAAGAGCGCGATGGCCTCGGTGTCCTTCTTCTGCTGCGCGAGCGACTCGCCCTTGAGCGCCAGGGCGCGGGCGATCTCGCTCGGGCCCAGCTTGTCGCGGCGCGACGGTTCCAGCGCCGCTTCGATCGACGTCACCGCGGCGTCGGCCTGGTGCTCTTCCAGGAGCGCGATGGCCGCGAGCTCGATGGCCGAGCCCACGTGCTCGGGGTCGGCCTTGAGCGCCGCCTCGAACGAGGCCTTCGCTTCCGGCATCTGCTTGGCGGCCACCTGCAGCTCACCCAGCGCGTGCAGCGCCCGCGCGGAGTCGGCCCTCTTCTTCAGAATCGCTTCCAGGTCGGTCTTCGCCGGGGCGTTCTGGCCCTTCTGGCGCTCGGCTTCCACCCGCAGGAAGAGGAGCTCGAGGTCGTCGCCGTTCTCCGAGCGCGCCAGCGCGTCGGCGAGCAGGGTCAGCGCCGCGTCGCTCTGGCGCTGTGCCAGCGCTGCGCCCGCCTTGGCCTTGGTCACCTCGACGTGCTTCTTCCCCAGCAGCTCGATGTCGTCGAGCGCCTTGACCGCTTCCTGCGCGTCGACCGGGTTCGCCGCGGCGTAGCGGCGCTGCAGGTAGAAGACCGCCTGGCACCACACCGCGCGCGCTTCCGGGTACTCCTTCACCTTGAGCACGCCTTCCGCCCCGGTCTTCGCCGCCCGGTACGACGAGAAGGTGTCCGCGAGCAGCGCCTGCTTCGCCGCGTTGAGGTCGGCGTACTCGCGCATGCCCGGCTTGATGGTGGCGGGCAGCAGCATCTTGAGCCCGAAGACGCCGTACGGCGTGGAGCCCAGCGACAGGCCGGCGCCCACCACGAGCAGCAGCACCGCCACCGCGATGATCATCGGCAGCCGCTTGCGAATCGCCACCGGCTCGCGGCCCTGCACCACCGCCACCGCCGCCATGCGTCCGTCGTAGAGCTGCTTGAGCCGCTCCATCGAGGCCTGCGTGGCCGGGGCTCCGTCGCCGCCCCCCGCAGCGGGCATCGCCGCCGCGGTCGCCGCACGGGCGGGCGAGTCCATCAGCGCGGCGATGGCCGCCTGGAACGAGGCCTCGGCGCCGATGGGCTGCCAGCTCTCGCCGTCGAGCGAGACCTCCTCGTTGCCGAGGAGCTGACCGTCTTCCAGCATCTTGACGATGACCGGCCCTTCGAAGGGGCCGAAGGTCTTTCCGCTGCGCCGGCGAATGTGGAAGCGCTGGACCTTGTCCTTGCCGCCCGCGCCTTCCTTCTTCGCGGTGTCGTCGATGAACGACAGCATCTCCAGGCCGTCGGCGGCCGCGCCCGGGCGCGCCTTGGGCGGCAGCGGCGCGTTGAGGTCGGCTTCCAGCGCGTCCTTCGCCGGGGCGTCGCCGGGGTCGAACTCCAGGCTCTCGCCTCCGCCGAGGTCCACGTCGCCGAAGGAGGTGCTCGGGTTGACGCTGGGGGCCGCCGCCGGGCTGGGCAGGTTGCTGCCCATCGACGGCATCGGCAGGTCGTTGAGCTCGAACGACGACGGGGCGGCCTCGGCGGCGGCGGGAGGCGCCTCTCCGCGGGGCGTCGGCAGGAGCCCGTCGTCGAGCGACGGCGCGGTCTGGTGCGGCTTGGGGCCCGACAGGAACGTGTCGTCGAGACCCGGCTCGGGCACCGACATGCCCTTGGGCGACGGCAGGAAGCCGTCGTCGAGCGACGGCGCCCTCGCCGGCGGCGGCGGCGGCGCGAGGTCGAGCTGGAAGTCGTCGCCGGCCGGGGCGGCCGCGGGCGGAGGCGGGCCTTCGATGCCCAGGTCGACGTCGAAGGGGTCGGCCGCGGCCGGGGCCGCGGGCGGCAGCTCGAGCGGCGGCAGCGTGGGCAGGCCGAGCTCGGTCGACTCCGGCGCAGGCGCGGAGCCGGGCGGGTCGCTCAGCACGCCGTACGGCGAGGTGTTGGCGGGTTCGGACTCGCCGAGCGGCGCCGGCAGGGCGATGGCCTCGCCCGGCATGGTGGTGTCGCCGCCGAAGGGGTTGAGCGCAGCGCCCGGCAGGGCGATCGCCGGTGCCATGGGGGTGGTGGCGCCGGGCAGGGGAATGGCGCCGGGGCCGCTGTCGCCGTAGGCCCCGGGCAGCGGAATGGCAGGGGCGGCCGGCGCGGTGAACTCCGCGGCGCCGGGCAGGGGAATGGTGGCCATGCCCAGGGAGGTGGCCGCTTCCGAGCTGTCTTCCTCGAACGCAGCGGCGCCGGGCAGGGGAATCGCGCCCGCACCTGCGGCGCCCCCGGGCAGGGGAATCGCCCGCCCGTCGGAGGCGAGGGTGATGTTCGACGGCGGGGCCGACGGGGTGGTGGCCCCGGGAATCGACAGGGAGCCGAAGTCGGTCTCGTCGGCCGGACCCGCGCCGCCCGGGAGCGGCACCGCGCCCTGGTCGAAGTGGCCCGCGCCGCCCGGAAGCGGCACCGCGCCCTGGTCGAAGTGGCCCGCGCCGCCCGGGAGCGGCACCGCGCCCTGGTCGAAGTGACCTGCGCCGCCCGGGAGCGGCACCGCGCCCTGGTCGACATGGCCCGACGCGCCGGGCAGAGGGACCGCGCCCGGGTCGAACTGGCCCGCGGCGCCGGGCAGGGGC
>JAIBBQ010000263.1 GCA_019694595.1 Myxococcaceae bacterium | reverse complement strand
TCTGTGCAGGTTCATCCGTGGGGTCTCCGGGGCTTCGGGGTCGTCTCGCAACGCCACGAATCCACGAAGCTCCACGGGTGAACAACTCCCAAAGAGCGTGAATGACCTATTGAGACTTCACAGCTAGGGCGGTCAGGGCGCGGGGCCCCGCTGCGGGACTGTCCCCCGGGATCGGCTCGCGCGTTCGGGCGTCGGCGAGAGGTGGAGGAGGAGAGGACCTCGGGGGATCGGCGCGGACGTGCGCGCTCGCCGCTCCGGGGCCCCTGTCCCGGCCCCCCGCGCTCCTCCCGGAACTCATGGAGGTTCGAGGAAGATCACCGGGAGGTTCGAGAGAGACCGCCGAGAGGTTCGAGAGAGACCACCCGGGAGGTTCGAGAGAGACCGCCGAGAGGTTCGAGAGAGACCACCCGGGAGGTTCGAGGAAGACCGCCCGGAGGTTCGAGAGAGACCGCCGAGAGGTTCGAGAGAGACCGGAGAGGTTCGAGAGAGACCGGAGAGGTTCGAGAGAGACCGCCGTCAGGCGCCCGCGAACAGCGCCACCAGGATGATCGCGCCCACCAGCACCATGAGCCCCGCGACCCCGAGGAAGATGAGCGTGGTGCGGTTCGACAGGTCGATGAGCGGGCGCGGCGGGCCGTCGTCCTCGACCAGGCTCTCCTCGACCGCGCTGCCTTCGTCGGCGCTCGAGCTCTCGTCGTCGGTGGCGTCGCCCGGCTCGGGCACGCTCTGCTCGTCGGCCTGACCGGCGTCGGACGCGGCCGCCTCGGGAGGCGGGGCGCCCTGCTCGTCGCCGGTGCGCGTGGGGGGCTCCTTGGAGCTCGCGTTGAGCTCGGGCGGAGCTTCCTCTTCCTCGGGACCCGTGGCGCTGGTGGCCTCTTCTTCGGACTCGTCGGGCAACACCACCGGCGCTTCACGCACCTCGGTGGGGTCGATGAAGAGCAGGCGCACCGAGCCCACCTCGAGCTCGTCGCGGTCCTTCAGCGTCTTCTTCTTGGTGCGCTTGCGGTTGACCTTGATGCCGTTGCGGCTGGCGAGGTCTTCCACGTGGGTGCCCGACAGGTCGCGGCGGATCTTCGCGTGGCGCCGCGAGACCAGGTCGTCCTTCAGCGAGAGGGCGACGTCGTCGTCGCGGCCGATGATGTATTCCTGGGCATCGGCGAGCTCGAGGCGCTCGCCTTCCAGCGGCCCGTTCATCACCCGCAGGTAGGGCTGCTCCCCGCCGGTGCCCAGGCCGCGCATCACGTCGCGCACCACCTGCTTGGCGACGAACTGGGTGCTCCCGCCGCCGCCGTCGCTCTGGCCTTCGGTGACCCGGTCGAAGGTGACGTCGAACTGGGCGATGACGATGACGTCGCCGTTGCGCAGGAGCTGCTTCTCGCCCTTCACCAGCTTCTTGCCGTTGATGGTGGTGCCGTAGCTCGAGCCCAGGTCCTCGACGAAGAAGAGCGAGCGGTCCTTCGAGATGCGCGCGTGGGTGCGGGAGACGGCCTGCTGGTTGAGCACCACCTGGCAGACCGAGTCGCGGCCCAGGGTGATGACCTCGTCGTCGAGCAGCACCACGGAGGGCTTCTCGGCCCCTCCTTCCTCGGAGCGCTGCTTCACGGTGAGACGGACCGTCATGCTCAGTACGCGCCCGTCTCCAGGTACTTCTCGCAGGCAGCGACCTGTTTGCGGAACTCGTCGCGCTCGGCGAACTTGAGGAAGTTCTTGCAGGCCACGGTGGCGTCCTTGTCGCGGCGCTCCTCGTGGGTGATCTCGAACATGCCGAAGTGGCAGAGCGCGAACTTGGGGTCGAGCTTGAGGCACTTCTTGTACTGGCGCTCTTCCTCGTTGCGCAGGCCCTTCTCCTTGTAGCCGAGCGCCACCGCGTACATCGCCTCGGGGGTGTTCTTGCCCGCGGCGTTGTCCTTGAGCTCCTGCAGACCCTTGTCCGACAGCGCCGCCTTGCGCTCGTAGATGGGCAGGTTGTTGCGGCAGGCGGCGTTCTCCGGGTCGGCCTCGATGCACGACGCGCAGGCGTCGCGGGCCTCGGCGTGCTTGCCGGCGTCGCCGTAGGTGTTGCAGAGCTCGAGCCAGGCGTCGGCGAACTTGGGGTCGAGCGTCACCGCCGCGGTGCATTCCTGCACCGCCTCGTCGAGCGCGTTCTCCTCGTGGAGGATGGCGCACAGCTGGGCGTGGGCGTCGGCGATCTGATCGTTGATGGCGATGATGGTGCGCAGTTCCTTCTTCGCCTTGTCGTTGTCCTTCATGCCCTTGAAGGTGAGCGCCAGGTTGTACCGGGCCTCGACGTAGTCGGGGTTCACCTTGAGCGCGCGCTGGAAGTTGTCGTGCGCTTTCCCGTACGACTGCTCCTTGAAGTACACGAAGCCCAGGTTGTTGTACGCCTGCGCCTGCTCGTTGTTGTACCGGAGCGCCTTGATGAAGTGCTCCTTGGCCTTGTCGTCCTGGCCGCGGCGCAGCGCGATGAGCCCCTTGTTGACCCAGAGGTCGGCGTACTGCGGCGAGAACTGCAGGCCCAGGTCGCACTGCACCTCGGCGCGGGTGAGATCGCCGTTCGAGATGTACTGGGTGCACAGCTCGTTGGCTTCGAGCGCGCGCGGGTGCGGGGGCGGGGTGGTGAGGCAGGCGGCCACGAGCGCGGCCGCCAAGGGTAGGAGCCGCTTCATACTTGGGTGACAGTGTAGAGAACGCACCCCGGGCCTTCAACGGTTCCGACAGAGCAAAGTGCGCGGATTTCAAGGGCCTTCGGCTAACCTTTCGGCCATGCGACGCGTGATGCCAGTGGCGGTGGTGCTTGCAAGCCTGTGGGGCTTCTCGGCCCACGCCCAGTACGCCAACAAGAGCCTCGGGGTCGGCTTCGGGGTGATGAGCATCAACGCCGAGAACGAGCCGGTGAAGTGGGGCCTGCCCATCACGCTCGAAGGCGGGCTCTACATCGAGAACGGGTTCGAGGCCTTCGTCCGCATCCCGATCATGATCCTCAACCAGTCGCCGCTGTCGCCGCCGCTGATCGTCGGCACCGGCGGGCAGATCGGCGCGCGCTACCTCTTCCTCGAGGAAGACATCAGGCCGTGGGCCGGCGCGGAGCTGTCGTTCCTCTACATCTTCCGCGGCGACCTCCAGTCGGCCTTCTTCGGCCTGGGGCCAGCAGCGGGGGTCGACTACTTCGTGACCGACACGGTGTCGATCGGCGCCAAGGGCTTCTTCGACCTCTACCTGACGCTGAACGCGCCGGTGCGCGTGTCGTTCGGCGCCGGGCTCAACGTGCACACCTACTTCTGACCCCACTGCACCGCGGGGGGCGGCACCTCGTGGGCACGCAGCTTGGCGACCAGGGTGACCGGGTCGGCGTCGACCACCAGCGCGGTGGCCAGCTGCTCGGGGACGAAGCCTTCGCGCACGCAGAGCTCGATCTGCGCCACCAGCGGGCCCCAGTAACCACGGGTGTCGAGCAGCCCCACCGGCTTGCGGTGCAGGCCGATCTGCAGCTGGGTGAGCACCTCGAACAGCTCGTCGAGCGTGCCGAAGCCGCCGGGCAGGGCGATGAAGCCGTCGGCGAGCTCCGCCATGCGGTCCTTCCGCTGGCCCATGGTGTCCACGTACTCGAGGCGGGTCAGCCGCTCGTGCGCGAACTCGGCGCGGGCGAGGCCCTTGGGGAGCACGCCCACCACCTCGGCGCCACCGTCGAGCACGCCGTCGGCCACCGCGCCCATCATGCCCACCTGCGCGCCGCCGTAGACCATGCCCAGGCCGGCGTCGGCGAGCGCGCGGCCGAGCGCCCGGGCCTGCTGCCGGTACTCGGGCCGGGCCCCGTCGCGGGAGCCGCAGTAGACCGCGACGCGCTTCACGCCAGGCCTCCCAGCGTGAGCTTGCGGAAGCCGATCAGCACCAGGAGCACCCCGCCCACGAAGAGGAGGATGGGCGCGGCGGTGGCGAACACCCGAGGACCTGCGCGCATGATCTGCCCGCAGGGCAGACCGAAGACGAAGCCGCCGAGGTGCGCCGCCCAGCTGACGCCGGGCAGGAAGCTCAGGATCGCCACCTGCGCCAGCCAGATGAAGATCTGCTGCCGGCCCGCGCGGGTGGCGATGGGCAGGAGCGCGCCGCCCCAGCCGAGGATGACTCCGGAGATGCCGATGGTGGCGGCGTCGAAGTCGAACAGCAGCGCGCCGCAGGCCGAGCCGAGCGCCCCTGCGAGGGTGGCCACCGCGAAGCGGAAGCTGCCGATGCCTGCCTCGAGCACCCGGCCGAGGGTGAAGACGGCGGAGAGGTTGAAGGCGAGGTGCAACAGCCCGCCGTGCACCAGCGTGCCGGTGAGCGCGCGCCAGAGCTCGCCGCGCTCCACCGCGGGGCCGTAGAGGCCCAGGGCGGCGGCGAGGTGGCGGTGGGACAGCGCGTCGACGGCGAAGACGCCCACGCACGCCACCACCAGGCCCCAGGCCACGGGGGTGAAGGGCGCCGGCTGGCGGACGGGCGCGGGGGCAGGGCTGCCACGCTTCGGCGGGCCCACGCCCGGGAAGGCTTCTGGTTCCTGGAGCGCCATGGGGGGCTTCAGGGGCTCCGGGTGAGCACGGTGTCGTGCCGCTCGGCCTGGTCGTCGGTGTTGGGGAAGTCGAGGGTGAAGTGCAGGCCGCGGCTCTCGCGCCGCTTGGCAGCGCACTCCACCATCAGCGCGGCGACGTCGGCGATGTTGCGCAGCTCGATGACGTCGCGGGTGACCTTGAAGCGCCAGTAGTACTCGCGGATCTCCTCGCGGAGCAGCTCGAGCCGGCGGCGGGCGCGCTCGAGCCGCTTCCCGGTGCGCACGATGCCCACGTAGTTCCACATCGTGCGGCGGATCTCTTCCCAGTTGTGGCTCACCAGCACGCTCTCGTCGGAGGTGACGGCGGTGCCGCTGTCCCAGTCCCTGGCGTGGCTCGGGGTCTCGACCTGTTTCACCTCTTCCGCGCAGGCGAGGGCGGCGCGGTGGCCGAAGACCAGGCCTTCGAGCAGCGAGTTCGAGGCGAGGCGGTTGGCGCCGTGGAGCCCGGTGTGGGCCACCTCGCCGATGGCGTAGAGCCCGGGCACGCTGGTGCGGCCGTGGAGGTCGCTCACCACGCCGCCGCACTGGTAGTGGGCCGCGGGCACCACGGGAATGGGCTGCACTGCCATGTCGACGCCGAACTCCTTGCAGGTGGCGTAGATGTTGGGGAAGCGCTCGACCACGAACTTGCGGCCGAGGTGGGTCATGTCGAGGGTGACGTGATCGTGCCCGGTACGCTTGAGCTCGGCGTCGATGGCGCGGGCCACCACGTCGCGCGGCGCGAGCTCGGCGAGCGGGTGGTAGCGGTCCATGAAGCGCTCGCCGGTGACCAGGCGCAGCTTGCCGCCTTCGCCGCGCAGCGCCTCGGAGATGAGGAAGTTCTTCGCCTCGGGGTGGAAGAGGCAGGTGGGGTGGAACTGGTAGAACTCGAGGTTGGCCACCGACGCGCCCGCCCGGTACGCCATCGCCACCCCGTCGCCGGTCGCGACGTCGGGGTTGGTCGTGTACAGGTACACCTTGCCGGCACCGCCGGTGGCGAGCACGGTGACCTTGGCGAGGAAGGTGACGATCTCTCCGCTCTCGGTGAGCGCGTAGCAGCCCAGCGCGCGGGCGCCGGCGCCGCGCTTGCGGCCCGGGTCGAGGATGAGATCGATGGCCGCGGTGTTCTCGATGAAGCGGATATTGGGCTGCTCGTCGCAGGCGGCGAGCAGGGCGCGCTGCACCTCGCGGCCGGTGATGTCACCCGCGTGCACGATGCGCCGGCGGCTGTGGCCACCTTCGCGGGTGAGATCGAGCTCGCCGTTCTTCTTGCGGCCGAACTCCGCGCCGCGGGCGATGAGCGCCTGGAGCTGGCCGGGGCCTTCCTTGACGGTGACCTCCACGGCGTCGCGGTGGCAGAGGCCGGCGCCCGCGACCAGGGTGTCCTCGATGTGGCGCTCGTAGGAGTCGTCCTTGGCGAGGACCGAGGCGATGCCGCCCTGGGAGTAGTTGGTGTTGCCTTCGAAGCGCTGCCGCTTGGTGACCACCGCCACCGAGCCGTGCGCCGCAGCGTCGAGCGCGAAGGTGAGGCCGGCGATGCCGCCGCCGAGCACCAGGAAGTCGAAGGTCTGGGCCATGGAGGTGGAGGCGATTTATCGCGCGCGCGTCGATTTCGCATGGCGGCATTTCGGGGGTAGCCTCAGGCCGCCCGTGAGACGAGCCGCGCCGTTGATTTCTCTGATGCTTTCCTGGTCCGCCTGGGCCGGAGGCATCTTCCGGTACGTGGAGGCGGACGGGACCATCGTCTACACCAACGTGGCGCCCCGCAAGGGCCAGGCGCGGCAGCTCAAGCGCCTCGACCGCGACTTCCAGCCGGCCCCGGCGCCGGCGGCCCCGGCCAAGGTGAGCAGCGAGAGCTCCCAGGCGCTCACCACGTACGACGCGCTGATCGCCGATGCGGCGGTTCGCTACAAGATCCCCGTCAACCTGGTGCGCGCGGTGATGCACGCCGAGTCGGCCTTCGACCCCAACGCGGTGTCGTCGGTGGGCGCGTCGGGGCTGATGCAGCTGATGCCCGACACCGCGCGCGAGATGTTCGTGAAGGACATCTTCGACGCCAAGGACAACATCGAGGGCGGGGTGCGGTACCTGCGGGTGCTGGCGAACGAGTTCGACGGCGACATGGTGAAGATGGTGGCGGCGTACAACGCCGGCCCCGAGGCGGTGCGGAAGTACGGCGGCAAGGTTCCTCCGTACGCGGAGACGCAGGCGTACGTGAAGAAGGTGCTGGCGCTCTACTTCCAGTACAAGGCGCAGGAGACGGAGGCCCGGAGAGACTGATGGCGAGCGTTCGGCGGGACCCAGCGACGGACGAGGAGTTCCTCGCGCAGCTGTACAAGGGCGGAGAGCTGTTGGCCGCGGGGAAGGTGAACGAGGCGAAGGACCACCTCGAGCGGGCCTACTCGCTGCACCCCAAGAACGAGAAGGCGCAGAACCTCCTCGGGCTGACGTACTTCAAGCTGGGGCTCTTCGAGCGCGCCTCGGAGATCTACGAGCTGCTGGTCAACGACAACCCGGTGGACCCGACGCTCCGGGTCAACCTGGGCCTGGTGTTCCTCAAGTCGAACGCGCTGCAGCGGGCGATCCGCGAGTTCGAGACCGCGACCGACCTGCAGCCCGACCACAAGAAGGCCCACAACTACCTGGGGCTCGCGCTGGCCCAGGCGGGCGACTACGCGCGCGCGCGCGAGCACTTCGTCATCGCCGGCAGCGACGCGATGGCCGAGAAGATGGGCCGGGCGATGGTCGCCGCGGCCGACAGCCCGCCGATGACGGTGACCCTGGGGGGCACGCCCCCGAGCGCGCCGCGGCCGGAGCCGGCGGCGGTGCCCCAGGGCGAAGAGGCGCAGATCGAGGTGATGTCCGACGAGGACCAGGCGCCGCCCGACGCCGAGCCGGCCCCCGCGGTTCCGAGGTCGGACGCGGCAGCGCTGGTGGAGCAGGCGCAGTCGATGATGGGTGGAGCCGGCGCGCCGCTGCCGCAGCCGGGGTTCGAAGGCCGGCCCGGCGACGAGGCCCCGGTGGCCGCGGCGTCGGCGCCCGCGGTTTCGAGCGACTGGGGCGGCCAGGTGGCAGCGGCCCCTGCGACCCCGTCCGACGACATGCGGTTCGCGGAGGACGAGGGCCCGGCGTCGGTCCCCATGCCCGAAGGTGGGCCCGAGGCTCCGACGACCGAGGCGGCGATCGCCACCGGCGTGGCGGTCGCCACGGCGATGGCGATGGGCGGCGATCTCGGCCTGGCGGCGACCAGCGGGGCCGACGCGATGCCGCTCATCGAGGGCGCGGTGGTGGAAGAGGTGCAGGTGGAGATGGGCGACGTCGCGGCGCCCGCACCGGTGGAACCGGTGGCTGCGGCCGGAGACATGGCGCCCGCCGAGGCGTCGTGGGGCGAGCAGGCGGCCCCGGCGGACCCGGCGCAGGCGTCGTGGGGCGAGCAGGCGGCACCAGCTGACCCGGCGCAGGCGTCGTGGGGTGAGCAGGCCGCGCAGCCAGCCGAGCCCG
>JAIBBQ010000262.1 GCA_019694595.1 Myxococcaceae bacterium | reverse complement strand
CCCCGGCCCGGCTCCAGGCGCTGCTCGAGGACCACTGCACCAGCTGCCACGACGGCAGCGCCGACGGAGAGCGCGACCTGCGGACCCCCGGCGCGGTGGACCGGCGAATGGTCCTGGAGGCGGCGCTCAAGGTGGGCGCCACCGACATGCCGCCCCCGCCCGCGGAGCTCACCTTCGAGGAACGCCTCGAGCTCGCGCTCGAGCTCTGCCGGTTCGGCGCCGTGGCCGACGCAGACTGCCAGCGCTTCTACGCTCCGCGCGCCGACGGCGTGCTGGCCCGGCGCCCGTCGGAATACGTGCGGCTCGCGCGCACCCGGACCGGGAAGCCGGCCAAGGCACGCACGCTGGACCCCGAGAAGGAGCTGCCCGCGGCGACGATGATCGAAGCGCGCTTCCCGCCCTACGAGCGGGTGGTGCACGTGGATCCGACCGCGGTCATCCAGGGGACGCTGCTCGCCGACGAGGAGTGCCCGGCCCAGGGCACTTCGCCCCGGGGCGCGCAGGCGTTCAAGGCCTGCGCGGGCGCGGTGCTCGACCCGGCGGGGCTGCAGCTGCCGCGGCCGGTGTCGCCGGGAGGAGGCCAGCCATGAGCTCCCATCGACGCGACTTCCTGCGCCAGGCGGGCCTGATGCTGTCGTCGGCCGCCGTGCTGCCGTCGCTGGCGCGGGCCACCGAGGCGCCCCGCCCCCGCACCGCGCCCAAGGCGCTGGTCCACATCCTCCTGCAGGGGGGCATGGACGCCATCCTCACCACCGACCCCAAGGAGCGCAGGGAGCTCAACCCCGACATCGACCTGCCGTACGCGCCCGAGGACATCCGCACCGTCGGCGCGACGCGCGTGGGGCCACTGTTCAAGGTGCTGGAGCCCTGGGTGCCCAGGCTGGCCATTCTCAACGGGGTGCAGTGCTCGACGGTGTCTCACCTCACCGGGGTGCAGCAGGCGAAGGAGATGCGGCGGACGTACCCGCGGGCGCGCTCGCTCGGGCTCGCGGGCACGCTGGGCACGCTGCGGCCGCTCGGTGCGCCGCTGGCCCAGACGGTCTTCGAGCCCCTGCACGGCCCGTTTCCGCTGACGCCGTCGGCGGGGCGCACCCTGAACCTGCCGTGGTCGGAGATGCCGGGGCGCGACCGCGACGTGCTCTTCAAGCTCTCGCGCCTGGCCCGGGAGCGGCCGCGGCGGGCGCTGGTCCAGGAGGTGCTCGAGTCCCAGCTCGGCGTCGCGGGCGGCGAGCCGATGCAGGTGGCGCGCGACCTGCTGGCGCGCATGCCGTTGGAGCCGCTGCCCGAGCTGGAGAAGATTCTTCCCCCGGGGCCCGACTCCTACGCGCGCGACTTCGTGCTCGACGAGTGGGCGCACGTCTTTCGCGACATCCTCTTCATGGTGCGCCACGACCTCTGCAACGCCTTCTACGTGTCGGGCCCGTTCCCCCGCTGGGACACCCACCAGTGGAACCTCAAGGTGCAGGGACAGAACATGGGCGTCTTCGGCCCGGCGCTCGCCTGGTTCCTCAAGGCGCTGGAGACGCAGACCGACGTGGCGACGGGCCGACCGCTCTCGGAGCAGGTGGGCATCGTCTTCTCGAGCGAGCTCGGCCGCTTCCCGGTGAAGAACGAGTACGAGGGCAAGGACCACTTCCCGGAGCTGCCGGTGGTGCTGCTGGGGCCGGGGCTGCGGCCGGGCGTCTACGGCGAGACGGACAAGCGCATGCAGGGGCAGCCCATCTCGCTGCGGACCGGGCGCCCCAGCTCCGGCGCGAAGGACGTGGTGCCCACCATCGACGACGTCGGCGCCACGGTGCTCTCGTGGTTCGGCGTCGAGGACCTGGCGGCGGTGGGGTACCTCGGCGAGCGGCTCGACTTCCTCCTCGCCTGACGGCCTCGCGGATCCGCGCAGGCCTTGCGCTCCCGGGCCCGCGGGCGAACCGCTTGCGCGCCACGCAGCCGCGCTCAACGGTCTCATCGGCGCAGCTGGAGACGGCGGGGGCCGGCTCGCTTGCGTGCGGGGGCGCTTTCAGAGTTAAGGGGCGGCACGATGCTCCGCTACCGCGCCGACGTGCGAACCCTGGGAGTGCTCCTCACCTACGCCGCCACCGTGGTGACGATGTGGCAGCTCGACCCCACCGGGGTCTGGGCGGTGCTCGGCGTGGCGCTCACCTGCGTGCTGTCGTGGCTGTGCGCGGTCATCGCGCACAACACGGTGCACTGCCCGCTGTTCCTCAAGCGTTGGCAGAACCGACTCTTCCAGGTGTGGGTGACCTGCAGCTACGGCTTCCCCATCAGCGAGTACGTGCCGGGCCACAACCTCTCGCACCACCGCTACACGCAGGAGCGCGAAGACGTGATGCGCACCACCAAGGTGCGCTTCGGGTGGAACCTGCTCAACGGGCTCTTCTTCTTCTTCGCGGTCGCGCCGGGCGTGACCATCGGCAACTACCGGTACAAGGCGCTGATGAAGGAGAAGCTGCCGCAGTGGAACCAGCAGCTCACCATCGAGATCCTCTCCACCTGGGGCATCAAGCTGGTGTGCTTCGCGCTCGACTGGCGCAAGGCGCTGCTCTTCGTGCTCATCCCCCACCTGTTCGCGGTGTGGGGCATCACCAGCGTCAACTACGTGCAGCACGACGGCTGTGACATGCACCACCCGGTGAACCACTCGCGCAACTTCGTGGGCCGGCTCTTCAACTGGGTGACGCTGAACAACGGCTACCACGGCATGCACCACATCCAGCCCAGCCTGCACTGGAGCCTGTTGCCCGCGGCGCACGCCGAGAAGGTGAAGCCGACGATTCACCCCAACCTCGACCAGCCGTCGCTCGGGGTCTACCTCTTCAAGACCTTCATCTACCCGGGCAAGCGGGTGACCTTCGACGGCAAGCCGGTGATCATCGAAGGCGAAGGCCCGGACCACGACTGGGTGAAGACGACCGAGTCGGCGCCCAGGGATCAGCTGGGCGCGGCCGCCGTCTGATTCGCCCCCGGCGGCTCTGCTAGCCTCGGAGGCTCCCCATGGCCCGGGTCTCGGAGCGGCGCGTCCGCCACAGTCCAGCCCCACGCGCCGCCGCGCCCGCCGAGGCGCCGGCGCGCCATAAGGCCGCCGCGAAGCCGGACAACGACTTCGCGCCCGCGTCGGCGAAGAGCCGCGCGCAGAACCCGCTCAAGCCCGACGAGAAGGCCACCCTCGTGCGCCTCACCCTCGCGCACCCCACGGCGACCAACGCCGAGCTGGCGAAGCTCTTCGCGGCGGAGCCGACGCTCGCCGGCCGGCGGAACTGGACCGAGGCCGAGGTCACCTACCTGCGCGACGAGTCGCACGTGGTCCCCAGCGAGCGCAGAGCCCTCGCCGCGCTGGGGCCGATGCTGGTGAAGGCGTTCGCCGCGCGGCCGAAGACGGAGTCGCTGCCCGAGGCGCTCGCTCACCTCTCGAAGCAGTTCCCGCGGGTGGACCGCGCCCTGGTGCTCAAGCTCGCGCGCACCGACCGGGCCCTGGCCAAGGCCACCCGGCCGCTGTGGATGCGCGAGCGCGAGCTCCTCCAGGACTCGAGGCCGGTGGCGCTCACCGCGAAGCAGGCGGCGTCGCTCGACCTGGGCCGCGAGGCGCTGGAGCGCGGGCTCGCCAAGGGCAAGGGCTCGCTGGTCGACTCGGTGCTGCAGAAGCTGGTCGCCCTCGAGCGCAACACCGGCAACAACGACGGGCTGCTCGCGGCGCGCGACGTGCTGCACGCCGACCCGCTCACCCGCGCAGTGATGGCCGAGGTGCAGCAGCGCCTGGGCAGCGCGGCGCTCCCGCTCGCGGACATCGAGGCGGCGCTGCCGTCGGTGGTGGCGACGCTGGCCGAGCGCGGCCGCGGCGGAGGCCCGGCGCAGCCGCTCATGGTGGCGGCGTGCGAGGAGACGCTCGCCGGGCTGGTGCAGCGCTACCAGGCGCAGGTCATCGAAGGTGGGGTGCCGCCCACCAACTTCGCGCAGTCCGAGCGCTTCGCCCACGCGCGGTGGAAGTCGCTGGTCGACGCCTTCCCGGCGTACTTCCCGCCGCCCGAGAAGGTGCGCATCGACGAGAAGCGGCTCGACGCCATCTCCGCGCTCTACGGGCAGCTGATGGCGGGCGACCTCGAGAAGACGTCCTTCTACGGGCGCGCGCGCATCACGGTCGACGAGCTGCAGCTGCTCCAGGCCGCCGACCCCGAGCGCTTCCCCAAGGACGGCGACACCCCCTTCTGGCGCAGCTTCCGCACCAAGGCGCCGTCGCGGGACGCGGCGCAGGTGAAGGCGCTCTCGAAGGACTACGTGAGCGACGTGGTGCAAGGGCAGCAGTCGCGCGCCGCGTTCCTGCGCAGCCACGGCCTCGCCAAGGGCGACTTCGAGGCGCTGCAGGCGGCGAGCCCGGAGCTGTTTCCCACGCTGGGCGGGCGCTGGGGAAGGCGCACCTTCACGCCGGAGGACATGGCGCACGCGGTGGGCGCGGCGGCCACCAAGATCTTCCAGGCCAACGTGCTCACCAAGTTCGACGCGCTGCTCGAGGCGCTCAACGCCGACGAGGCGCTGGTGAAGCGCTTCGGGGAAATCACGCCCAACCGCTACGGCGCGGTGAAGCGCATCGCGCAGGACGAGTTCCCCGACCTCAAGGACATGGACGTCGTCCTGGCGGCGCTCGCCAAGGACGTGAAGGCCTGCCTCGCCCAGCAACCCGACCTCACGCCCAGCCAGCTCGTCACCGCGATGCAGCGGAAGTACCCGACGTTCGAGCTCACGCGCATCTACCAGCTCCGCGACGCCTTCCCGGGCCTCATCCCCGAGGCGGGGCCGCAGGTGAAGGCGCGGGCGGGCGACCGGGAACGCGACGCCCGCGCGCTCGCCGCGGCGATGAAGGCGCACCCGGAGAAGACGCTCACCCAGCACGCGCGGTCGCTCGCCCGGGGCCGCGCCCACGTGACGAAGGACTACCTCGCCCGGCTGCGCAAGGACTTCTCCGACGTCTTCGTGGGGGCGGTGGAGTTCAAGCCCCGGCAGATGGAGCGCTCCAACCTGGTGTGGGCGCGGCAGCTCGAGCTCGTGGGGCGGCTGTTGCCCCCCGGCTCGGGCGAGAAGGCGATGGTCGCCGCGCTCAACAAGCTCCTCGCCCAGCAGGGGCTCATGCCGTACGGGCGCTCGGCGTCGAACCTCTTCGCCCTGATGCGCGAGCACGGGACGACGCTGGAAGCGTCCACCGCGCGCGTCACCGCCGAGGTGGTGGCGGAGTACGCGCGGGCCGCGCCCAAGGGGGCGACCCAGGCCGACGTCTTCGGCGCCGTGCTGCGCGACTACCCCACGCTGACGCCGTTCCACCTGAGCACCGCGGTCGCGGCGTGGAAGAAGGCGCCCGGGGACTACCCGGCGCTGAAGCCCTTCTTCCACGGGCACACGCTCTCGCTTTCGGGCCGCGGCGAGAAGGTGGCGGCGCCGCGCTTCCTCGGCGGGTGGGACGTGGAGCGCGCGCTCCTCGGACCCGCGGCGAAGGACCCCGCGCTGGCGAAGGAGCTCGCCGGGCTCTCGCAGTTCACCCGCATGCCGGGGCGGCTGCCGCTCCTCGACGCCTCGGTGGACGACCTGAAGGGCGCGACGCCCCTGCGGGGGAAGAACTTCCTCTGGGTGACCCACGCGCTGGGCTCGACGGTGACGCTGGCGCACGCGCTGAAGGAAGCGGGGCTGAGCGTCGCCAAGTCGGTGGTGGTGAGCTCGCCGTACGGCACCAACGACGGCGTCGGCGAGGCGCTGCGCGAGGAAGGGTTCGACCTGCGCACCCCGCCGCTGGACACCGCCGCGTACCGCGCCGAGGTGGAGAAGGCGGTCGATGCGATGGTGAAGCTCCACCGGAAGAACCACCAGCCGGTGGTGGTGATGGACGACGGCGGCCTGGTCGCCGCGGTGCTCCACTCCAAGCCCGAGTACGCGGACGTGCGCCGGGCGTTCAAGATCGTCGAGCAGACCAACGGCGGCATCACCTACGACGAGCAGCTCTCGCTGGAGACGCCGGTGGTGAGCATGGCCGGCGCCGAGACCAAGAAGCTCGAAGGGCCCATGGTCGGCCGCGCGGTGGCCGCGAAGACGGTGCAGGCGCTGGGACCGCAGCTCGGCAAGCTCGCGGGGCGGCCGGTGACGGTGGTGGGGTACGGCACCATCGGCTCCGCGGTGGCGGAAGCGCTCGCCGCCCAGGGCGCCAAGGTGACGGTGGTGGAGTCGAGCCCGGCGCACCAGGCCGAGGCCCGCGAGGCGGGCTACACGGTGAAGTCGCTCGCCGCGGCGCTGTCCAAGGCCGACGTGGTGGTGGGCACCACCGGCCGCACCTCGGTGGACCTCGAGCACCTGAAGCTGCTCCACGACGGCGCGGTCTTCCTGTCGGCGAGCTCCAAGCAGGTGGAGTTCGCGATGGACGCGCTGGACGAGGCCGCGAGCCGGGCGACGACGCTCGATCCCCACGCACCCATCGTGCGGCTGCCGAACGTCGAGTACACGGTCGACGGCAAGACGCTGGTGGCGCTCGGCGACGGCTGGCCCATCAACTTCGACGGCGACGTGAACTCGGTGCCGGTGGAGGAGATCCAGATCACCCGTGCGCTGATGTTCGAATGCATCGTGCAGGCCGCCGGGCTGTCGAATCACGCCCGGGACGCCAAGGGCCTCATCCCCTTCGAGGCCTCGCGCGACGAGAAGCTCATGAAGCGCTGGGCGGCGTACCTGAAGGAACACCCGGACACCGTCCCGGTCGAGGACCCGCGCGACTGGGCCGACGTGCTCCGCCGCACCGTCGCGACCATCGAGGGCTGAAGGTCGCCCGGCCTCGGTCAGGCACGACTTCCAGGCGCGTCAGGTCGTAAGGTTTTTCCTGATGAAGCCCTTCGGCGCCGACCGCGCAGCCACGACGAAGCCGGTGCCCGCCTTCTTGGTGGTCGTCGCCGTGGCGTTGATGGCGCTGCTCTCCCTGGTCCTGAATCGCGCGCAGGAGCGCGACGTGGAGCCTTTTCCGTCGGTCGAGGCCTTCGTCGCGCTGGACCCCGAGCTCGCCGCGCTGTTCGGGCGCGGCATCGAGGTGGGCCACCCCAGGGACTTCAAGGTCACCAGCGGGGCGGACGACCAGACGGGCCGGGCGTCGCTCACCGTCGAGCTCCGGAGCGCGATTCGCCGGGCGCCCGTGCAGCTGCAGCTGGAGAAGGCGGGAGGCATCTGGCGCGTCACCCAGGCGCGGGTGCAGATGGACGATGGACAGTGGCAGTCGCTGCGGCACCTCGAGCCTGCGCGCGCCGGGCCGGCCAGCGCCACCGCCGCCGCGCCGGTCGCCGAGTTCGAGAAGCTCCTCACCCAGTCGGGGCGCCTCCACTCCGCGGGCGACTACCCCGGCGCGGTGAAGGCGCTCGACCAGGCGCTCGCGCTCCAGCCCACCAGCGACGAGGCGCTCTTCCGCCGCGCCTTCGCCCGCTACCGGCAGGGAGACACCGAGCGGGCGCTGACCGACGTGCGCGCCTCGCTCATCTTCAACTCCGACCGCGCCGAGGCGTGCCTGCTGCTCGAGCGGCTGCTGGTGCCCAGGTCCGACTTCGCCGGCATCATCGACGCGTGGTCCCACTACCTGGCCCGCCACCCGGAAGACGGCGAAGCCTGGATACACCTCGCGAACGCCCACCGGGCGGCCAACCAAGGGCCCGAGACCCAGGCCGCCTTGCGCCGGGCCTGCGAGCTCAAGGTCGACGAAGGCTGCCGTCGGCTGGAGCGGCAGCCCTGACGGCCCTCAGGCGGGGCCAGCGACGGTGGTGAGCGGCGGCAGCGGCTCCGCGGCCGGCTCGGGCGCCCGGAGCATGGCGCGCATCAGGCCGGGGAAGACGAGCAGGGTGGTGAGCGCGCCGAAGGCGATGCCCACCGCCACCGCGGTGGCGAGCGGCCGCTGCACCTCGGAGCCCGCGCCCTGGGCGAGCGCCATGGGCAGGAAGCCCAGCGCCGCCACCGCCGCGGTGGTGAGCACCGCGCGCACCACGCCCACCGTGCCGTCGCGCACCGCCTCGGCGAGCGACTTGCCTTCGGCGAGCAGCCGCTGCA
>JAIBBQ010000261.1 GCA_019694595.1 Myxococcaceae bacterium | reverse complement strand
CTGGGCCGCCGCGCACCTCGCCGCCGAGGCCCGCGCGCTCGGGCTCGCGCACGTCGCCGACGGCGAGCGCTTCGAGGCCGCCGCCGCCGCGGAGGCGCCGCTGGTGCTCGGCACGCCCGCGCCCGGCGTCACCCGGGTCGACCTGGCGAGCCTGGGCGGGGCCACCGCGGCCGCGCTCTGCGACTCGCCCGACCGCTTCGCCGAGGTGGCCCGCGCCGCGGGCCTGCAGCTGCCGGAAGGGGCCGCGCCCGGCCAGCGCGTCGGCGCCCTCGCCGAGCGCCTCGGCTGGCCGGTGGTGATGCGCGACGCCAGCGGCGAGGTGGAGTTCTGCTGGAACGGCGCCGACGCCGAGCGCGCCCGCGCGCTCAAGGGCCCGGTGCTGCGCATGGAGCGCTTCCTCGCCCAGGCGGTGGAGACCGACGTGGTGGTGCTGCGCGACGCCCACGGGGCCACCGTGGTGGCCGCGGTGGCCGAGCACGTCGAGCCCGCGGGCGTCACCGGCCAGGACGCGGGCTGCCTCTGCCCGCCGCACACCCTGTCGCCGGAGCTGGTGGAGCGCGTGAAGGACGTGGCGTCCCGCCTCGCGGTGGCGCTGCAGGTCCAGGGCCTGCTGCACGTGCGCTGCGCCTCGCAGGGGAAGGAAGTCTTCATCCTCGGGGCGTGGGCGCGCCCCACCTGGCTCACCCCCTTCCTCTCCCGCGCCACCGGGCTCGACCTGCCGGCGCTCGCGCTGCGGGCGGCGCTGGGCAAGCCGCTCGGCCTGCCCGCCCAGGCCGTCGCGCACCCGCCCGCCGCCCGCGAGGCGGTGGTCGACGCCAGCTCGGGCGACGTGCTGCTGGGGCTCGAGGCGCGCTCCCGCGCCGAGGTGATGACCCTGGGCAAGAGCGCGGCGCAGGCCTTCGGGCGCTCGCAGCGCGCGGCGGGGCTCGACCTCGAGCGCCGCGGACACGCGCTGCTCGCGCTGGCCGAGAGCGACCACCCGTCGTCGGTCGACCTCGTGCGCCGGCTCAAGGGCCTGGGCTTCGAGGTGGTGGTGGACGCGGCCACCCAGCAGTACCTCGCGTCCAAGCGCCACGTGGCCGCCACCAGCGAAGGCCGCGAGGTGGCCCTGCTGCGCGACGGCGCGGTGGGCTTCTTCGTCAACACCGTGGGCCGTGGCGACGAGCCGCGCCACGCACTCGCCCGGCTCGAGGCGGCCAGCCGCGGAGTGCCCTGGTTCACCACGGTGGAAGCGGCCCGCCTGGCGGTCAGCGCACTGGAAGCGCCGCCGCTCGAGACCTTGCTGCCGCTGCAGACCGTCGTGGCCGCCCCTCCGGCGGCCTGAGGAGCTCACCATGCCCAGCGCGATTCGACTCCACCGCACCGGCGGCCCCGAGGTGCTCGCCCTCGAGGACGTGGAGGTGCCGCCGCCCGGCCCCGGCCAGCTCGCGGTGCGCCACACCTACGCCGGGCTCAACTTCATCGACGTCTACCACCGCACCGGGCTGTACCCGCTCACCCTGCCGCTGACGCTGGGCGACGAGGCCGCGGGGCGGGTGACGGCGGTGGGGGCCGGCGTGCGCGGCTTCGCGGTGGGCGACCGCGTCGCCTACGCGCGCGCCACCGGCGCCTGGTGCACCGAGCGGGTGCTGAGCGCGGACCTCGCGGTGCACCTGCCCGACGGGGTGAGCGACCAGCTCGCCGCCGCGGTGCTGCTCAAGGGCATGACGGCGGAGTACCTGGTGCGGCGCACCGTGGCGCTGCGGCCCGGGCACGTGGTGCTCTTTCACGCGGCCGCGGGCGGCACCGGGCTCCTCGCCTGCCAGTGGGCGCGCGCGCTGGGCGCCCGGGTCATCGGCGCGGTGTCCACGCCCGAGAAGGCCGCGCTCGCCAAGGCGCACGGCTGCGACGCGGTGGTCATCACCCAGAAGCGCAACTTCGTCACCGACGTGAAGGCGCTCACCGACGGAAAGGGCGTCGACGTGGTCTACGACTCGGTGGGTCAGGCCACCTTCGAAGGCTCCCTCGCCTGCCTCAAGCCGCGCGGCATGCTGGTGAGCTTCGGGCAGAGCTCGGGCCGCCCGCCGGCGCTGGAGCTGGGCCGCCTCGGCGGAGACCGCAGCCTCTACGTGACGCGCCCGTCGCTGGGCGCCTACGTGTCGACCCGCCAGGAACTCGAGACCTGCAGCGCCGCGCTCTTCGAGGTGCTGGAGAAGGGCTTCGTGAAGCCGCCGCCCATCCGCACCGTGCCGCTCGCGCAGGCCGCGGCGGCGATGGCCGCACTGGAGGCCCGCCGCACCACCGGCTCCACGGTGCTGGAAATCGACGCCGCGCTCGCGGCCACCGGCCTCGCGTCGCCCGGCAAGGCGGGCAAGCCGGGCAAGGCCGCGAAGCCGGCCAAGAAGGCCAAGCCCCAGGCCGCGAAGGCGCCCGCGAAGAAGAAGCGCTAGCCGCCCTCGGCTCGAATGCCGGCGACGCGCGTCGTCGCCGCGTGCGATGAAGCCGCCCATGGACCGCGTCGGAGCCTTCCTCGCCGAGAAGACGCCCAGGCGCGCGCTGGCGCTGGCGTCCTTCGTCGGGCTCATCGTGCTGTTCCGCGGGCTCCTGGTGCTGCTCGTCTTCTTCTGCGCCTTCGAGAGCGGCCTCGGCGCCGCGTCCACCGCGCTCGCGAGCCGCACCGGCTGGCCGCGCCCGCGCGCGCTCCTGGTGGTGCTCGGCGGGCTCGCGGTGCTCCTGGGCGGCCTGGTCGCGTGGGGGGCGAACTCGCTCACCGCCTTCGTCCACACCGCGCGCACCGAGTGGCCGCACCGGCTGGACGAGCTGCAGCAGCACCCGCGGGTCGTCGAGCTCAAGGAGCACCTGCCCGACACCGAGACGCTGGTGAGCTCGTTCAGCCACTACGGCACCGACGCGGTGCACGTGCTCAACGCCCTGGGCCACCTGGTGGCCTACGCGCTCATCGGGCTCATCCTCGCGGTGGTCTTCTTGCTCGAGCGCGAGGCCATCTTGCGCTGGCGCGACTCGCTGCCGCCGCCGTCGCTCCTGGGCACCCTGGCGCGCTGGTTCGACCACGTCGCCGAGGCCATCAGCGTCACCGTGCAGCTGCAGCTCATCGTCGCCGGCTTCAACACCCTGCTCACCCTGCCGGTGCTCTTCGTGCTCGGCATTCCCGACAAGCCGCTGCTCATGATGCTCATCTTCGTGAGCGGCCTGGTGCCGGTCATCGGCAACGTGGTGTCGGGCGCGGTGCTGTCGGTGATGGCCTGGCTCACCTCGGGGCCGGTGGGCGTGGCGGTGTTCCTGGTGCTGACCTTCCTGCTCCACAAGGTCGAGGCCTACTACCTGAACCCCCGCCTCACCGCCCGGCACGTCAAGCTGCCGGGCTTCGTGCTCATCCTCTCGCTCATCGCGTGGGAGCACGTGCTCGGCTTCGCCGGGCTCTTCGTGTCCTTCCCGTTCCTCTTCATCGCCGGGAAGATTCGCGCCGAGCTCGCCCGCGAAGAGCTCGAGGCGCCCGCGGCGCGCAGCGCCATCACCACCAGCTGAGGCGGGGCCCTCAGCCCGCCTGCCGCACCGGCGCCGCAGCGGCGTAGGCCGCACGCAGCACGTCGTCGACGGGAGGGTGGTCGCCGGCCACCTCGGAGGCGTAGCCGTACTCGACCTTGCCCCCCGGGCTCACCACCAGCACGCCGCCTTGCTGATCCGGCCGCCCGCTGGTGCGCCCCTGGATCTGCCCCTTGGAGAGCGCCCGCAGCGAGCCCAGCACGGTGCGCGCGTTGAGCACCGTGTCCCAGCCGTTCTTGAACTGCAGCAGCGCGTACGTGCGCCGCCCCTTGTCGACCCACACCGGCGCCGTCACCCGGTAGGTCTCCTGGAAGTCCTTGGCCATCAGCGGCGTGCCGATGCCGATGAAGCGCAGCGCGATGCCCTTCGCCTCCAGCGCCGCCTGGTGCTTCATGAAGTCCTTCACCTGCTCGCGGCAGAACAGGCACCCGAAGTGGCGCAGCCACACCAGCAACGCGGGGCCCTTCTCCCAGGCGCTCCCCACCGCGACCGGCTGACCGTCGGTGGTGGTGACTTCGAGCGCCCCCAGCGCAGCGGTGTCGGCGACGAGCTTCATGAGGCCTTGCTTAATCGGCGGCCCGACGCGGCGCAGCAGAACCGCCAGCAGCTCCAGGAGGCTCAGAAGTCCCCCGACAGGGAGACCGCGACGCCCCCGGCGGTGGGGGCGAACTTCATCGTCAGGTTGGACACCACCCCGGGCGCGGGCGCTTCCTGCCGGCCCGAGTCGAGCTCCATCGCCAGGGCGGGAATGAGCCCCGCCACCATGAGGCCGCCGAGCGCCACGCCGAGCCGGGCCTCCATCGGCGCGCGGCTGTTCACGAAGAACGCGCCCGGCCCCGCAGCGACCGCGCCGCCCGCGAGCCCGGCCAGCAGGCCGACCCAGCCGCGACCGTGGCCCCCCATCAGGCGGTGCACCGCCGAAGGGCTGCCCATCGCCAGCAGCGAGAGCCCTCCGACCCCCGCGCCCACCCCCAGCTGCCGGTACATGCAGCCGTAGGCGAAGGAGAGGGTCCGCAGCCCGCCCGTGAGCAGGTCGATGGGCTCCAGCACCGGCTCCGGGCCGCAGCCGAGCTGGGTCGCGGTCGCCATCGCCGCGAAGCCGAGCGCCGCACCGGTGGTGGTGGCGAGGGCGGTGCGACGCACCCGGCTCCCCACCGCCTCGGGCGGGTGAAGGGCGTCGGTAGGAGTGAACGGCGAAGTGGCGAGGGTCGAGGTCAACAGGAGCGTGAGCATGCCGGCCCACACTTCAACCGGCGGACCAGCCCAACCGGCCCACGCCACGAGGCTCACGCCGGAGCGCTGCGCAGTCTTCCGCGCAGCTGCGCAGCGCAGGGCGCCCGGAAACACCACCGCCCGCCTTCGCTCGGAAAAGGAGAGCGAGAAGCGGGCGGACGGTGCTGCGAGAAGTGCGGCGCTACTCGCGCGAGGCGGTCTTGCCTTCGCCGCTCTTGCCGTCGCCGGCGTTGAGCACCGCGAAGTTGATGTTGCCGTAGCCCGCCGACGCGCACGAGAACATCACGCGCTTGATGATGTTGAACTTCACTTCCTTGTGCGCCTGGATGTTGACGTTGCCCTTGAACTCTTCGTTCAGGTTCGCCGCCGAGCGCAGGTCGTCGAACTTGCGCTTCAGGTCGCGGAGCTTGTCTTCCAGCGCCTGGATGTTCATGTAGTCGTCGCGGGTGAGGTCGGCCACGCGGCCGATCTCCACGCCGTCGCAGAGCACGTCCTCGTTGGTGACCGTCACCACCGGGGCGATCTCCAGGTCCTGCACGTGCGTCGCCGCCGGCAGCTGAATGTCCTTCGACATCTGGAGGATCTCGCCCGTCGCCGAGAAGTTGGCGATGAGGAAGAGCACCAGAATCACGAACATGTCGACGAGCGGGGTGATGAGCAGGTCGGAGGCGACCGGCTTCTTCGACGGCCCGCCGTGACCGAATACCCGCGAGTGACGCAGGCGCTTGCCGAACCGCTTGCCAGGAGTCTCGATTGCCATGGTGTCAGCCCGATGCCGGAGAGACGGTGACGCTCGGGAACTCCGAGCCGATGCACTCGTCGATGATGGAGACCAGGTCGTCGTACTTCACGGCGTCCTCGGTCTGGAGCGTGATGGCCGTCTGCTGCGGCACCAGCGTCTTCGCTTCCTTCAGCTTGCCCGTGAGCTTGGCGAGGTCGATCTTGTCGCCCCCGCTCACCCGCGTCACCGGAATCGGATCCGCCGGCGAGCCACCCACGGTCAGCTTCAGTTCCTTCTCCGTCACCAGCAGCGTGATGGGCGGAATCTGGTCGGGCGGCGGCTGATCGTCGCTCGAGTTGCCCTGCTGCGAGACCTGCAGGCGGCCGATCTGCGTCCACACCGCGGTCATGATGAGGAAGGTGATCGTCACCGCCATGAGGTCGATGAAGGGCACCAAGTTGATGGCGGTGTCCAAGGGCTTTTTGCCGCCCTTTTTCGAATCGCCAAGGTCCATGCCTCCAGCCATCGTCGAGCTCCTTTCTCCAGGCGGTTGAAACTACGAGTGGCGCCGGGGGCTTGCTGCCTCTTGCCCCCGACACCCCGGGTGCTGCCCGGGTTTCACTCCTCGGCCGGGGCCGAGACCGTCATGTTCTTGAACTTGTCCTTGTTCTGGACGATCAGGTTGAGCACCGCCACCGAGGTCTCGTTGAGGTCGGAGATCAGGTGGTTGGTGCGGCCGCCGAGGATCGAGAAGAGCACCAGCAGCGGGATCGCGGTGAGCAGACCGAAGAACGTGCAGTTCATCGCTTCCGAGATCGACGCGGCGAGAATCGTCGCCTTGTCGGCCGGGTTCACCGTGGCCACCGCGCGGAACGAGCCGATGAGGCCGTTCACCGTGCCGAGCAGACCGATGAGCATCGCGGCGTTGCCGAGCATCGCGAGGTAACCGGTGCGCGCCTCGAGACGCGGGGTCTCACGGAGCGCCGCCTCGTCGAGCGCCGACTGGACCTCGTCCTCGCCCTTGGGAACGTTCATCAGGCCGGCCTTGATGACGCCGGTCAGCGGGGTCGCCTTCTGGCCCGCGGTGTAGTTGATCGCCTTGTCGAGGTCGCCCGCGTAGATGTGCTTCTTCAGCCCGCGGATGAAGCCGTCCTTGTTCATCGCCGCCGACCCGTAGAGGACGATGGCGCGCTCGATGACGATCGCCATGCCGATCACGAAGCAGATGAGAATCGGGATGACGAAGAAGCCACCCTCGACACCGCGCCGCATCAGGTCGGAAACGAAGCCCTGCGACGCCGCCTCTTCCGCCAGCACTCCGAAATTCGCCAACATGGTGTCTGTTGCCTCCGTCATGCGCCTGCCAGTGGCGCGTTGAATTGGTCCCTTGTCGTGCGTCCGAAACCCTCAGAGCACACGCTGGCCGAAAAGTTCGCGAACCTTATGGGGCGCCCACCAGACGGTCAAGCAAAGCGCGGAGTTGCTCCCGGAGCCCAGAAACAGGCCCTGGCGGCCGATCAGCCAGGGCTTGACCTGGCGGCCCCTGCTTCCCCGGGCGTCCCGGGGCCTGCTTCCGGCCCGCAAAGGTGGATCTGAGCGCCCAAGCGGCTAGCGTTCCTCACCTTCGTGGCGCGCAAGCGAATCGGCGAGCTGTTGGTGGAAGCAGGGGTGCTCTCGGACGAGCGGCTCCGGGCGGCGCTCGAGGTGCAGCTGCAGACCAAGCAGCGCCTCGGCGCGGTGCTGGTCTCCCGCGGCTTCGTCACCGAGGAACAGCTCGTCGCCGTGCTCTCGGAAGCCCTCGGCGTGCCCGCGGTGGAGCTGCGCAGCGTGCAGCCGGAGTGGCGCGCCATTCACATGCTGCGGGTGAGCTTCTGCGAGGCGAACGACCTCTTCCCGTACCAGGTCGTCACCGAAGGCACGCGCAAGCTGCTGCTCCTGGCCATGGCCGACCCGCTCAACAACCCGGCCATTCAAGAAGTCGAGTTCACCACCGGCCTCACGGTGAGCGTGCGCCTGTGCACCCTGAGCGCGGTGCGCGCCGCGCTGCTGCGCTACTACCACCGCGTGGCGCCCGCCCAGGCGCTCAGCCGCGGGCGCACCCAGGCCGACGAGCTGATGGCCCGGCCCGCCCCGGTGCGGCCCGAGCGGCCGCCCAGGCGCAAGGGCTCGGTGCGGGTGGTGGAAGACGAGCCGCTCGCCAAGGAACCCGAGAGCGACCCGCAGGTGGTCATCGGCGAGGAGATCCTCTCGCCCGACACCGAGCTGCCCGAAGGAGAAGTCGAGCTCCTCGCCCGCGAGCGCGAGCTGGCGGCAGCCAGGCGCCAGAAGTCCGCCGGCGGCGTGGCGAGCAAGGACCTCGCCTTCCTCTACGGTCAGTCCGAGAGCGCCGAGCGGCTCGAGCAGAAGTTCTGGGCCCTGGTGCGGATCCTCGCGCGCAAGGGCCTCATCACCAAGGAAGAGTTCCGCAAGGAGCTCGACGAGAGCAGCGGCTAGCGCCGGCGCCGGCGGATCAGCGCCAGCGCCAGCGGCAACGCCACCGCGCCCGGCGCGCCACTGCAGCCGCGCGGCGGGTCCATGCTTCCCTGCCCGCTGGCCCCCGCGTCAGGGAGCCCCGCATCGCCCGCGACGGCGTCGGCCGTGCCCGCAT
>JAIBBQ010000037.1 GCA_019694595.1 Myxococcaceae bacterium | reverse complement strand
AGGTGGTGGCTCGGCGGGTGGCGGCTCGGCGGGTGGCGGTTCGGCAGGTGGTGGCTCGGCAGGTGGTGGCTCGGCAGGTGGTGGCTCGGCAGGTGGTGGCTCGGCGGGTGGTGGCTCCGCAGGCGGCGGCTCGGCAGGCGGCGGCGCCTCCGGTGGTGGCTCGGCAGGCGGTGGCTCTGGCGGAGGTTCGCAGGTCACCTTCAGCTACAAGCCCTCGTGGCTCGGAGTGACCGGCGTGGTGGTGGTCGGTGGCTTCGGTCAGCCCAACGACTGGAAGCCCGGCAACCCGTTCCTGACCCTGAGCAACAACGGCGGGACCTACACGGGAACCGCCACACTGCCGGACGGGACCTACCCGTACCTCTTCTACGTGACGGGCGACGCCGATGCGTCCGGCATCACCAAGCGCTACGTGGTCGACCCAGGGAACAAAAGCGCGATGGCGTGCCCGGCGCAGTCGCCCACGACCAACGGGAACCCGGACAATCCGTGCTCGATGCTGACGGTTCCGCAGGTGATCGCTCCCACGCGCGCGGTGTCGGGCAGGGTGCTGTTCGATGGCGCCCCGGTCGCGGGGTATCTGGTGGTGCTCGAACGTGACGAGGTGGGGCAGCATCACTACTTCGCCGATCGCCTGACGACGGGGAGCGACGGTCGCTTCACCTTCCAGGCAGCTGCCGGCATGTACCGGGTTCAGTCGCAGCACCCGACGTTCCTGTCCCTCAGTGACGAGGAGCGCAATCCGCTGGTGCTCCAGGCGATGCGGCGCTCGCTCACCGGCCGGGTGACGGTCAGGAACGCCGACGTGACCCTGGGCTCCGTCGAGATGTCGAACCACGTCTACGCCGCGATGTCGCCCAACGACGCCGGCACCTTCACCTTGCCCATCGACCTCCAGTTCCCGACGCTCCCTGGGGCCAAGGCCCAGCAGGCGTCGGTGTACGGGACCGGGAACGACGGCGGCGCGCCGGGCATCGGCGACCCCTGGTTCAACTCGCACAACACCCTGGCGACTCACGCGCTGTGGGACGGCGGCTTCAACACCTCCAAGGCGAACGAGCCCGTCGCGCGGCCGGGTGAGCGCTACTTCTGGGGGACCTGGTACGACTTCCCGAACGACGCGGGCATCACCTGGACGGCGCAGAGCATGGTGCTCAAGCTCAAGGTGCCATAGCGGCGCGCGGTCAGGGCAGGGCGCCGCGCAGCGTCACTGGGCGATGGCGCTAGGAAAAGAAGCTGCCCGGCTTGGACTTGCCGAAGCCCGTGAGGTCGGGGCCCGACTTGCTCACTGCCGCCTCGAAGTAGCCGTTCACCTGCCCGCGAATGAGCGTGAGGAAGTGCGCGAATTCCTCGGGCGTGTACGGGCAGGGGCCGAGCTGCTTCTCGAGCGCGCTGCGGTAGTACTGCGACTCGGCGCCCGGGCGGATGCCCAGGGTCAACCCCAGCTCCATCAGGATGTGCATCACTCCCGGGACCAGCGTGCGCCCCGCCTGGAGCGGCGCCACCATCTTGGGGAGGAACGCCCAGGCGTGGTCCTCGGTGAAGTACTCCGCGTCGACCCGGTACCCCATCGTGCGAATCAGGCGGACGATGATGGCCTGGATGATGGGATCCATGGGTTGGAGGATGGGCGATCTGGCGGCGTGATTCCACCCCCCGCGCCGATTCCTTGCTGCTGGAGCGCCGCCCATTCGGTACATGGTGCCCCATGAGCAACGTCACCATCACCCTGCCGGACGGAACGAAGAAGGAAGCGCCCGCCGGCGTGAAGATCGCCGACTTCGTGAAGGACTCGATCGGCCCTGGCCTCGCCAAGGCGGCCGTCTTCGCGCGCCTCGACGGGCAGGACGTGGATCTCACGCGCCCCATCGAGAAGGACGCCGCGCTCCAGATCTTCACCAGCAAGTCGCCGGAGGCGCTCGAGGTCGCGCGCCACGACGCCGCCCACATCGTGGCCGACGCCGTGCAGCGCCTGTACCCGGGAACGCAGGTGACGATCGGTCCGTCGATCGAGGACGGCTTCTATTACGACTTCTTCCGCGAGAAGCCCTTCACGCCCGAGGACCTGGAGAAGATCGAGGCCGAGGCGAACAAGATCGTCCAGGCCGACCTCCCGTTCCGCCGCGAAGAGGTTCAGGTCGCGGAAGCGATCGCCCTCTTCGAGAAGATGGGCGAGAAGTTCAAGGTCGAGATCGTCAACGACATCGTGGCCAAGGGCGCCAAGACGCTCACGCTCTACCGCCACGGCGACTGGGTCGACTTCTGCCTCGGGCCCCACGGTCCCTCGACGGCCAAGGTGGGCGTGATCAAGATCACGAAGTCGTCGGGGGCGTACTGGCGCGGCGATCACCGCAACCCGATGCTCCAGCGCATCTACGGCACGGCGTTCTTCGACAAGAAGGCGCTCGACGCGTGGCTCAAGCAGCGCGAGGAGGCGGAGAAGCGCGACCACCGCCGGCTGGGCAAGGAGCTCGACCTCTTCCACTTCCACCCGTTCGCGCCGGGCTCCGCGTTCTGGACGCCCAAGGGCACGGCCATCTACACGGCGCTCTCGAGCTACATGCGCAAGCTCTGCCTCGACAACGGCTACGTCGAGATCAAGACGCCGCTCCTCTACAACAAGGGCCTCTGGGAGATCAGCGGCCACTGGGGCAAGTACAAGGAGAACATGTTCCTGGTGGAGGACTCCGACACCAAGGAACACGACTTCTCGCTGAAGCCGATGAACTGCCCGTCGCACCACCTGTTCTACGGGTTCAAGAAGCACAGCTACCGCGACCTACCGCTGCGCTTTCACACGCAGGACGTGCTGCACCGCAACGAGGCCGCCGGCTCGCTGGGCGGCCTGACCCGCGTGCGCCAGTTCGCGCAGGACGACGCGCACATCTACTGCCGCGAAGATCAGATCGCCGACGAGACGAAGCGCTTCGTGCAGCTGCTCGACAAGGTCTACAACGCGCTGGGGCTCACCTACGTGCCCAAGTTCGCCACGCGGCCCCCGCAGCGGCTCGGCGACGACGCGCTGTGGGACAAGGCCGAAGGGGCGCTCAAGAGCGCGCTCGACGGGCTGGGGCTCAAGTACGAGCTCAAGCCGGGCGACGGCGCCTTCTACGGCCCCAAGCTCGACTTCGACGTGTGCGACTCCATCGGCCGCCGCTGGCAGCTCGGCACCTTCCAGGTCGACTACCTCGCCCCGTCGAAGGACCGCTTCGACCTCACCTACATCGGCGAGGACAACGCGGAGCACCGGCCGGTGGTGCTGCACCGCGCGATCTTCGGCAGCTTCGAGCGCTTCATCGCCATTCTGATCGAGCACTTCTCGGGCGCCTTCCCGTGCTGGCTGGCGCCGGTGCAGGTGACGCTGGTCACGGTCGCCGACCGGCACCTCGACTACGCCCGCTCGCTCAAGGAAAAGCTGCGCGGCCTGGGGTACCGGGTCGAGCTCGACGAGCGCGGCATGACGATGCAGGCCAAGATCCGCGAGGCCCAGCTGCAGAAGATCCCCTTCACGCTGGTGGTGGGCGACAAGGAAGTCGAGCAGCAGGCGGTCGCTCCGCGCCGCTACGGCGGGGAAGACCTCAAGACCATGCCCGTCACCCAGTTCGTCGAGCTGCTCCAGAAGGAAGCGGCCGTTCCCTGACGCCTTGACCCTCCACGGCGCGGCCATTAGGTTCCGCGCCGTTCATTGATTCTGAAGTCAACGCCGCGCCACGAAAGGGAGAGCACCATGAACGCGAAGGACATCCTCGAGACCGAGATCCCCAACCTGCTCAAGTCGAAGCCGGAGGTCGCCAAGGAGGTCAACGCGGTCATCCACTTCAACGTGACCGGCGACAACGGCGGCACCTGGACCCTCGACTGCACCAAGGCGGCCGACTGGGTGACCACGGGCGCCACCGGGACCCCCAAGATGACCATCACGGTGTCCAACGAGGACTTCGTGAAGATCCGCCAGAAGCAGCTCAACGCCCAGATGGCGGCGATGCAGGGCAAGCTCAAGTTCAAGCCCATGGACATGGGCCTGGCGATGAAGCTCGCCAAGCTCCTGAGCTGAAGTCCGCCTTCCCGCAGCACCCGCGGCGCGCGCTCGACCGAACTGGTGGGCCGCGCCGCTTCCATTTGTCGCACCCGGGGAGTCTCGATGGCGCTGCCGCTCGAAGGTCTCAAGGTGGTCGACTGCTCGCGGCTGTTGCCCGGGCCGTACGCCACGCTGCTGCTCGCCGACCTGGGGGCGCAGGTGGACAAGGTCGAGGACCCGGAAGGGGGCGACTACATCCGCCAGATGCCGCCGCTGCTCGGCGAGACGAGCGCGCTGCACCTGGGGCTCAACCGCAACAAGCGCTCGGTGGTGCTCGACCTCAAGTCGAAGGACGGGGTCGCCGCGCTCCAGGCGATGACCGACCAGGCCGACGTGCTGGTCGAGAGCTTCCGCCCCGGCGTGATGGACCGGCTGGGCCTGGGCCAGGAAGCCCTGCGCCAGCGCAACCCGCGGCTCGTGTACTGCTCGATCTCCGGCTTCGGCAACACCGGGCCCGACCGCCTCAAGGCGGGGCACGACCTGGGCTACCTCGCGCGCGCCGGGGTGCTCGGCTACGGCGGTGACGCGGGTGGGGCGCCCGCGGTGCCGGGCGTGCAGATCGCCGACGTGGGCGGCGGCAGCCTCTTCGCGGTGGTGGGCATCCTCGCGGCGCTGCAGGAACGGGCCCGCACCGGCCAGGGCCGCTTCCTCGACGTGTCGATGACCGACGGCGCCACCGCGTTCCTGCACATGCACCTCGCGGCGCGCCTGGCGATGGGGCCGCAGGGCGCTCCGCTCGCGCGCGGAGTCGAGGCGCTCAACGGCGGCTACGCCTGCTACGGCACCTACCGCTGCGCCGACGGCAAGTACCTCGCGGTGGGCGCGCTGGAGCCCAAGTTCTTCGCCAAGCTCTGCGCCGCGCTCGAGCGGCCGGAGCTGGTGGAGCTCGGCTACGACACCGCCGGCGGTGGGGCGGCCAGGGCCAGGGCCGCGCTGCAGGAGATCTTCCTCACCCGCACGCGCGACGCCTGGGCGCAGGCGCTGGGGCCGCTCGACGTGTGCGTGGAACCGGTGCTGGAAGGCGACGAGGTGCTGCAGGATCCCCAGCTGCGCGCCCGGGGGTTGTTCGTCGACGGGGGCAGCCAGGTGCACCTGAAGACCCCGCTCGACTTCGGGCCGATGCCGGTGCGCCCCGCGCCCGCGCTGGGCGAGCACACCGCGCAGGTGCTGACCGAGGCCGGGCTGTCTCAGGCCCAGGTCGCGGCGCTCACCTCGGCGGCCGGGCAGGGGTAGAGTCCGAGGACTCCCGATGCGCTCCTGGCACGTCCTTCCGGCGATGGTGGTGGGCCTGTCCTGCGGGGCGCTCGACCAGGAGGCGCCGCGGGCGGTGCAGCGCGCCCAGGGCGACATCGAGCAGTGCAAGAGCTTCGAGCAGTTGATGCCCAACTTCATCGCGGCGCTGAAGAACAACCGCACCGAGAACCTCGCCCGGCTGATCAAGACCCAGCTGCTGGTCTCGCCGCGCGACGGCGTGCCGCCCCCGGTGATGGACGTGCTCCGGGCGATCTTCAACACCCTGGCCACCTTCGCCCACCGGACCCCGGAGCGGGGCGCTCCCGCGGGCGAGCTGTGCGCGGTGATGCCGCCGCCGCTCGAGGCGTCCAACGAGCTGTGCGAGATGCGCCGCGCGCTCGATCTGCTGGTGCACGAAGGCAAGGGCCTCGACGCGCTCAAGCTCCTCGATCCCTTGCTGCGCGACATCATCGGCTACGTGCTCGGCAAGAGCTCCGACGCCACGCCGCACTACGAGGTCACCACCGCCGTCTCCGGCCTCTTCGCGCAGGACAAGGTCTGTCAGCTCAACGACACGCTCGACCTCACCATCGCGATGGTGAAGTTCCTCGAGAGCCCGAAAGGCCAGCCGCTGTTCGATCACCTGAACGGGCTGGTGGACAGCACCGGGTTCAAGGCGCTGCTCGGCTCCACCAACCCCGAGACGCTCAAGGAAGAGGACCTGGTGAACCTCTCCAAGGTGCTGCTGTCGGCGATCAAGAGCGCCCAGCCGGCGGACCTGGACAACCTCCTGAACAACCCGCTGCTCAGCAAGTACAAGGCCGACTTCCAGCCGGTGGTGGGCGACCTGAAGGTGCTGCTCGACCCGTCGACCCAGCCGTCGGTCACCGTGCCGATGCGCAGGGTGCTGACCTGCGTGGAAGAGAAGGACAAGAACAGCGACCTCATCCGCATGCTCTATCGCCTGGCGCTGCGCGACAAGAAGCCGGAGCTCGGGCTCACCAAGATCGTCGGCGTGCTGCGCGGCATCCGCGAGCTCGATCAGCGCGGCTCCTTCATTCACCTCGTGGGCACCCTGGCCGCGGTGCTGCGCTCCGACTCGCTGGGCGTCGACGCCGCGGCCAAGGTGGTGAGCACGCTGCTCGCGCCGCGCGCGGTGCCGCCCGAGGTCCGCAGCAACGCCGAGCTGGCGCTGCCGGTGATCGACGAGCTGCTCGCCTCCGGCGTGGGCTACGAGGCGATCTGCGCCATCGACACGCTGATCTACGGCTGTGCCGGCGGCGCCCAGCCGGCGTGCGTCACTCCCTGACGGGGGTGGCTTCCAGCGGCCGCGGCGGCGCGCGGAAGGCGTGGTTCACCAGGTAGCGCCGGAAGCGGTGCGCGAACGCCGCCGGGGCCTCGCCCAGCGCCGCGGTGAAGGCGGCCTCGAAGGTCAGGCCTTCGCCCAGGCGATCGACGAGCTGCTCCAGGCGGGCGTGGCCGAACTGGTTGAGCAGCATCTCGAAGGCGTGGTGCGCGGCGCCGTAGAGGAAGGCCTGGTCGTCGCGCTCGAGTTCCTGCGGCTCGAGGAGCGGGTCGGGCCCGGGCTGGGCGTAGCGGTCGGCGAGGTCCTCGAGGGTGAGGAAGCGCTTGCCCTGGCCCGCAGCCACGGTGGCCATGCCTTCGCGGAACCAGAGCGGGATGCCCCGGCCCGGGTGCTCCCTGGGGCTCCGGGCGCGCTGGAAGAGGACGCAGTGGGTGAGCTCGTGGTGGAGCAGCTCGCGTACGTCGTCGTCGCTCGCGCCCGCGGGCGGCCAGGTGGTCGGCGCCTGCAGGAGCACCTGGCGGTAGGTCGCCCAGGCCCGGAGCCACTCGAAGTGCCGGCGCCCCACCGCGCCTTCGAGGGCCTCGTGGTCGGCCGCCAGCAGCACCTCCACCGGCTCGCGCAGCCCGCCCCACTCGGCGAGGGGGGCCTCGAGCTGCGGCAGCACCCGGGCCACCGCCTGGGCGTCGGCAGCCTGGGCCGGGGCGTACGCGATGGCCACCGGCAGGGCGCCGGCCGAGGCGCGCTCGGTGAGGCCCACGAGCGGGTGGAGACAGCCGGTGAGCAGGAGCCCGGCAGCGAAGGCGACGCGCACGGCCGTGCACTGTAACCTCGAAGGGCCCATGGCCTTCCACGGCGATCTCTCGAGCTACCCGCTGCCCGAGCTGCTCCAGTGGCTCGACCAGGCGCGCAAGACGGGCGCGCTCCAGCTTTCCTGGGAAGGCGGCGATCGCAAGCTGTTCCTCCTGTCCGGGCAGATCGTCGCCACCGCCAGCCCGTCGCTCTGGGAACGGCTCAGCCGGGCGCTGGAGCAGGGCAAGGTGGCGGTGGGGGCCCAGGTGATGAGCGCGCTGGCCGAGAGCCAGCACGGCCACGAGCCTCCGCGGCTGCCGCCGTACACCGTGCAGCACGTGCAGGCCCTGGCGGTGGACGAGCTGCTCGGGGCGCTCGCCGACCTGACCTCGGCCCAGGGCGGGCGCTTCCACTGGACCGAGGACCCCGATCGCTCGGGCGACGAGTGGGTGGCGGTCGAGCTCGCGCTGCGGGAGGCGCTCTTCGAGTCGCTGCGCTTCGTCGATGAATGGGCGGAGATCGAGCGGCAGCTTCCGCTCGACGGCACGGTGGTGCGCCCCGCCGTGAAGCCGACCACCGCCACCCGCACCGTCGACCGGCTGGTGCTCGAGGTGGCCGCGGCTTCGCCCGGCATCACGCTCGGGCGGCTGCGGCTCGCGCTCGGGCTCCAGCGGAGCCTGGTGGTCCGGGCGGTGCACGGGCTGTGGCGCGACAAGAAGGTGACCATCGATGGCGCCGGCGAGCTCGAGGCCGACCCGGTCGCCGACATGCTGGAGAAGGGCGCGATCCTGGTGCGGGAGCGGCAGTTCGAGGCCGCCGGGCTCATCTTCTCGGCGCTGATGCAGAGCGACCCCAGCGACCGCCGGGTGCGGGAGTTCGCGCGCATGGTGGAGCGCGAACACGTCGCCTCGCTCTACCGCGACCTGCCGCCGCGCAGCGTGCTGGCGGCCACCGACGACGCCGAGGCCGCCACCTCGCTGCGCTCCGAGGAGCGGCACCTCGCGGCCCTGGTGAACGGCCGCTGGGACGTGTCGGCCCTGGTGCTGGCGAGCGATCGCCGAGAGCTCGACACCCTCCGGTGCCTGCACAAGCTGCTGCGCCTGGGGGTGGTGCGCCCGGTCAGCCCGCCTGAAACCGCTGGGTGAGCTGGTCGAGCCGGGTGGCGAGCTCGGCGAGCTGATCGAGCGCGCTGGTCGCCTTCTTGGCCCCCTGGAGGATGGTGGTCGAGTTCGCGGAGATCGCCTGGAAGGTGCCGGCGGTCTCCTCGGTGCCGCCGCGTTGCCCTTCCGCGAGCGCGACGATGGCCGCCGCGGTGCGGGCGCCGCCGCGCACGCCGTCGAGGAGCCGGTCGAGCCCCTTGGCGGCGAGCAGCCCCTGGGCTTCTCCCTGGGCGATGGCGGTGTTGGCACCGACCGCGGCAGCGTCGGCGTGCGCGGTGGCCTCGCGGATCTCCTGCACCAGCGCGCGGATCGACCGGGTCGAGGCCAGCACGCTCTCGGCGAGGCGCCGCATCTCGGCGGCGACCAGCGCGAAGCCGTGGCCGCTCTCGCCGCCGCGCGCGGCTTCCAGCGCAGCGTTGAGCGCGAGGATGTCGGACCGGTCGGCCACCGCGTCGACGGTCATCACCAGCGCGTCGACCTGCTCGACCCGCTCGCGGAGCCGGGACGTCGCGTCCACCACCGCGGCGCCGTGGCTGCGGATCGACGCCATGCCGCTGATCAGCACCTCGATGGAGCCCCGGCCCGAGCCTTCGGCAGCGAGCGTCTCGGCCGCGGCGCGAGCGACCTCGTTGGCTCGGCTGGCGATCTCGGTGGCGCTGGCCTTGAGCGTCTCCAGCCCTTCGGCAGCGGCCCGGACCGAGCGCATCTGAGCGTCGGCGACCTCCCGGTGCTCGCGCATCGCGTCGCTCACGGAACGGGACGTCTCGGAAACCCGGGTGGCAGCGCCCTGGGTCTCCCGCAGGAAGGTTCCCAGCGCGGCGACCAGCTTGGTGATCTGCGCGAGCAGCGGCCGCAGGGTGTCGGAGTCGGTGTGATCGCGCCACTCGTCGAGCGCGCCCGTCTGGGCGACGAGGCTGAGGCGGGCCGTCACGTCCTCGACCTCGCGGGCCAGCCGGTTCTCCACGCGCCACTGGCTCAGCAGGCCGCCGACCTGGCCGCCGACGGTGGCGAGCAGGAGCAGCAGTTCCTCGTCGGGCTCCTCGAGCTCGCGGGTGAGCACCTCGATCACCGCGATGGGCGCGTCGCCGGCGTGGAGCGGGAAGGCGAAGCCGCTGCGCAGGCCGGCGTCGATCGCCAGCGCCGCGCGCGGGAGGTTGGCATCGTGCTGGAGTTCGAAGACCCAGGCCGGGGCGCTGCTGCTCCACACCCGGCCCGGCAGGCCGACGCCCGGCGAGAGCCGCAGGCTGCGGGTCCGTTCCACGAGCGGGTGGCCTTCGAGCGCCGGCTTCGTCCACAGGCAGAGCGAGGCGAGCTGCTGGGACTCCTCGTGCATCGCCCACACCGCGCCGAAGTCCCAGCCGAGCTGCTCGCAGAGCGCACGCACCAGCCTGGGGGCGAGCGTCTCCAGGGAACGTGCGCCGGTGAGCGCCTGCAGCACTGCGGCGAGCGCATTGAGCCGCCGGGTGGTGCGCTCGCGCAACGTGCGCTCGGCGAGCAGTGCCTCGCTGTTCGCAGCTCCGGCGTCACTCGCGCGTTTGGCCTTGCTCACGGAAATGGGAGCGCAGCCTAACCGAAAGGAACAGTTCGAAGGGGCAGGGGGTTAAGATGCGCACCGGCTCATGCCGCCCACGATGACCGAGACGGAGCACGCGTTCCTGGGCCGCTACGAGCTGCTGTATCTGCTCGGGCAAGGCGGCATGGGGGAAGTGCACCTCGCGCGGCTGAGCGGCGCCGCCGGCTTCGAGAAGCTGTACATCATCAAGACGATCCTTCCGCAGATGAACGCGGACCCCCAGTTCATCGCCCGGTTCCACCACGAGGCGAAGGTGCTGGTGCTGCTGAACCACTCGAACATCGCCCAGGTGGCGGACATGGGGGAGGTCGACCGGACCCTCTTCATGGCCATCGAGTACGTGCCGGGAGTCGATCTCTCGCGGGTGATGGAACGGGCGCGCTCGGCGGGGGCGCCCTTGCCGATCCCGGTCGCCCTCAACGTCGGGCAGCGGGTGTGCGAGGCGCTGGGGTACGCGCACCGCAAGGCCGGGCCCGACGGCGCGGCGCTGGGCATCGTGCACCGCGACGTGTCGCCGCAGAACGTGATGGTCAGCTACGAAGGCGAGGTCAAGGTCATCGACTTCGGCCTCGCCAAGAGCTCGGCGCGCAGCAAGGCGACGCTGCCTTCCACCGTGATGGGGAAGCTCGGGTACATGTCACCCGAGCAGGCGCGGGGGGAAGCGGTCGACCACCGCAGCGACATCTATTCCGCGGGCATCGTGGTGTGGGAGCTGCTGGCGGGCCGGCCGCTCTTCACCGGCGCCACCATGGGCGAGATGGTCGCCCAGATGATGAACCCCCAGGTGCCGCTCCTGCGGAGCGTGCGGCCGGAGGTGAGCGCCAAGCTCGAGCAGGTCGTGGGGACGGCGCTGATGGTGGCGCCGGATGCGCGCTACCAGCGCTGCGCCGACTTCGCGCACGCGCTCAACGAGCTCGCGGTGCGCGAGGGGCTGTCGATCGGCAGCGAGGACGTGGGGACCTACGTACGCTCGGTCTGCCCCGACGAGTACGACTCCGAGCGGAAGCTGCGCTCGCGGCTGTCGGAGATCCGCCGGCGCGACGCCGGCCAGGCCGTGGACCACCGGCCGCCGGAGGTGGGCGGCCCCACGTCGAAGAGCACCCCGATGCCCGCCGAGGTCCTGAACCCGACCCGGGCCACCCCGCGGCCGACGCACCTGAGCCGCCCGCCGGAGGAGCTGGCGCTCACCCAGGCGCCCGGTTCCGGGGGGGCGCCGATCCAGCTGCGGCAATCGGCGACGGTGCCGGTGGCGGCGATGGGGCCTCGCTCGGAGCTGGGCCTCTCGGTGGAGCTGCCCCGGCGCAGCAAGGGGCCGATCATCGCCGCCGTGGGCGCGCTGGTGATTCTCCTGGGCGGCGGCGGCTTCGCGGCGTGGAAGATCTCCGGCGACGGCGCTGGGCAGAAGCCCCCGGACCCGCCGACGACCCTCGCCGAGGAAGTGCCCGACAAGGCGAAAGACCCGGGGGAAGAGGTGGCGAAGCCCCAGGGCGAGCTGCCGCCCCTCAAGCGCATCGACTTCAGCGGCGAGGCCTTCAAGGTCATCACCAAGGACGACGAGCTGCGCATGGTGCTCGGGCCGGGGGTTCGCTTCCGCGAGGGCGACGCGGTGAAGCTCATCGGGCCGCCGCTCGAGGGGCTCAAGCAGCGCGACTTCTACGGGCTGGCGGCGGTCGAACAGGTGAAGGGCTCGCTGGTGACGTTGCTCAGCGAGCGCGAGCCCGCGACGCTCCCCAGGGTGCTCTTCGCGGCGCGCGACGACAGCGGCCGCAAGGTGCAGGTGGTGAAGCACGCGCCTACGGCCAAGGTGGAGCCGGTGGCCCTGGCCGAGCCAGGGCAGAAGGTCGGCGGCGACGGGCAGCGGCCCGAGCTCACCAAGGTGGACACCAAACCGACCCCGGCACTCCCGGAGCCGGCGAAGGTGGAGCCGGTCAAGCCGGTGGACGTGGCGCGCGTCGACCCGGTGCGAGCGCCGGAGCCCGAGCAGCCCGCACCAGAGGTGCCGGTGCGTGCCGGGCTCAAGGTGCGGCTGGTGATGAGGTCGTTCGCGATCGGTGACTACGTGGCGATCCAGAACCACGAGAACCAGTCGCTGTCCGGCTGTCTCATCATCTTGCCGGGGGGCTTCGGGTACCAGTACCGAGCCCGCGAGTTCATCAGGTCGAACAGCGAGGAGACCGTCTTGCACTCGAGCTTCAGCAAGTACGGTTGGGTGGGCTGGAACGTGGCCGACCGGCAGAAGGTCGAGTCGAACCTGAAGGGCAGCACCGCGTACATCGGCTGCAACGAAGGCGTCGGCTACGTGGAGTTCACCCGCAAGAAGTAGCGGTCAGTGGCCGGTCCAGATGGCGATCTCCTCGCCGGTGCGGCCGACCGAGACCAGCACCGCGTCGAGCCGGGCCTTGACGCCCTTGATGGTGCCGCCGCCCTTCTTGGGCAGCGTCCACGAGCCCAGCGGGGTGAAGACGACCTGGATGCGCATCGCGCGGGCCTGCAGCTGGCGTGCGAGCATCGCCATGTTCCAGCCGTCGGGCAGGGTGCCCTTCATGGCGATGAAGGGCAGCACCGGGTTGCCGTTGGCGTCGGTCTTCGACGGGGCGCCGTGGGTCACCGCGGAGTCGCTGCCGGGGAAGAAGGGGGTCAGGTTGAGCGTGAAGTCGCTCTTGCCGTCGTTCCCACCGAGCGACAGGTTGGCCGCCGAGTCCTCGGTGATGATCATGTAGTACTTCTTCCCGTTGGCGGCGCGGCGGAAGGTCTCGGCGTTGCGCTGGCAGTCGCCGCCGCCCTCGAGCACCGAGCCGCAGCGGCCCATGTACTTGTCGAGGAAGGGCCCCAGACCGCCCAGCGCCTCGGCCGCGTCGCGGACCTTGGCGAAGGCGGGGGACGCGTCGGCGTGAGCCGCGCCCGCACCGAGGACCGCCACCAGCACCACCATCGAACGCATCGTCATGAGATCTCCCAGGACTCCATGTCGCATCAGGTAGAATAATTGCCTACATCATCGCACTCTGTAGGCTTTGGTGTGTCTTCAACCAGGAGCACACCGAACGTGGATCGCCGCCAGAGCCTTCGCTTCGACAAAGTCTTCACGGTGTACCTCACCTCGCAGGAAGGCATGACGCGAGGGATCGCGAGAAACATCAGTGCCCAGGGCATCTTCGTGGAGACGCGGGAACCGATGCCGCTCGGGGGGCGGCTCAAGGTGACGTTCTCCGGGGAAGACGGCACGGAGCTGAGCTGCCTGTGCGAGGTGCGGTACCAGGTGGCCCTCAACTACGCGAGTCCGGATGGAAGTGGGGATCCCAAGGCGAGCAGGGGCATCGGGCTTCGGATCATTGCCTACGAGACGAAGGAAGACCACCCGCTCTTGCTGGTCGACCGGGAACGCGTGATGCACTGAGGATGCGGGGGCGAGGGTGGGCTGTGCTCTCGGGGGCGCACGGCGACTCGGGGCCCCGCTCGGGCGTGCCCCGCTCGGCTCCGCGCTTTCGCGCTCCGCTCACGGGGACCCCCAGCCCGGCCCCCCGATCGCCCATGAGCGTTCCAGGAGCATGACCGAGCGACTGAGCGTTTCGGGAGCATGACCGAGCGACTGAGCGTTCCGGGAGAACGACCAAGCGACTGAGCGTTTCGGGAGCATGACCGAGCGACCGGCGTTCCAGGAGCATGACCGAGCGAATGAGCGTTTCGGGAGCACGGCCGAGCGACTGAGCGTTCCGGGAGAACGACCAAGCGACTGAGCGTTCCAGGAGCATGACCGAGCGACTGAGCGTTTCGGGAGCATGACCGAGCGACTGAGCGTTCCGGGAGAACGACCAAGCGACTGAGCGTTTCGGGAGCACGACCGATCGACTGAGCGTTCCGTGAGAACGACCGAGCGACTGAGCGTTCGGGAGGGGGACCCAAGCGACCGAGCGTTCCCCGGCACTTGAACGAGATGAGATGACGGGAAAAACGACGGGTGCCCGAGCCGACCACACGCTCGAGCACCCGCGGGAGACCTCGAACGACTTGAGCTACTGGCTGAAGCCTTCGAGCTGGTAGTGCGCCTCGATGCGCTTGAGCGCGAGGATCATCGCCGCGCAGCGCGAGTCGACCGGCCGATCGATGCAGAACAGACGGCTGTCGTGCATGTCGGTGCGCCGCGGGCTGCAGCGCGAGATGTCGCGGATCACGCGGTAGTTGCTCTTGATCGCGAACTCGAGGCGCTGGCGCACTTCGGCTTCCGTCCAGCGCTCCATGCGCTTGTTCTGCACCCACTCGTAGTAGCTCACCGTCACGCCACCGGCGTTGCAGACGATGTCGGGGATGAGGTCGATCTTCCGCTTCTCGAGCACGCGGTCGGCTTCCGGAGTGGTCGGGCCGTTGGCGCCTTCCGCCACCAGCTTCACCTTGAGCTTCTCCGCGATGTCCGCCGTGATCTCGCCGCCGAGCGCCGCGGGGATCAGGATGTCGGCCTGGATCTCCCAGAAGTCCTTCTTGGAGATCGTCTGCGCCCCGGGGAAACCCGCCACCGAGCGCTTCAGGTTCTTGGGGTTCGCGTGCACGTACGCCATCAGCGCCGAGGCGTCGATGCCGTCGGGGTTGTAGATGGTGCCGTCGGCGTCGTTCACCGCCAGGAGCCGCGCGCCCATGCCCTGCAGGATCTCCGCGCCGTGGCTGCCCACGTTGCCGAAGCCCTGCACGATCATCGTCTTGCCGCGCAGCGACTCGTTCTTCTCGGCGAAGTAGTCCTCGATGCAGAAGGCCACGCCCTGGCCGGTCGCCTTCACGCGACCTTCCGAACCGCCGATGCGCACGTCCTTGCCGGTGACCACGCCGCGCATGTTGTGCCGCTCGTGCTCGCCGTCGGAGTACTGGCGCAGGAAGAGCGCCATGATTTCCCCGTTGGTGCCCACGTCCGGCGCCGGGATGTCGACGTTCGGGCCGATCAGGCTCTTGAGCTTGTACATGAAGCGCAGCGAGACGCTCTGCAGCTCCTCACGCCCGTACTGCCGCGGGTCGATCTGGATGCCGCCCTTGCCGCCGCCGAACGGAACGTCGGCGATCGCCGTCTTCCACGTCATCTCCGCCGCGAGCGCCTTGAACAGGTCGAGCGAGACCTCGCGGTGGTAGCGGATGCCGCCCTTGTACGGGCCGCGCGCCTGGTTGTGCTGCACGCGGTACGCCTTGAAGCGCTCGGTCTCTCCGGGCACCAGCTGGTAGACGTTGCCGTCGGGCAGCCGCAGGTGCCCCGAGCGGATCGACACGTCGGAGCCGAGCAGCGCCTTGCCGTTGAGGATGATCTTGCCGTCGGACAGCGGCTCCATGCCGTTCGCGTCGCGCAGCTTGGTCACCGGCAGATCGGCGAACGGGCGCGCCGCTTCCGGCGCCAGCGGGACCAGGCGGTCCTTCAGCTTCACCGTCAGGTAGAAGATGTGCTCGTAGTCCGGCTCTTCCAGCTCGAGCCTCACCCGCCGATCCAACCCCATGAGGTCGGAGGCACGGTGAAAGATCTCCATCGCCTCGGTGTAGATGGTCTTTCGCGGCTGAGGCGCCGGAGCGCGCATGAAGTTTTCGTCGTTCGCCATGGGCGAAACGTCTCTCGCATCACACCGAAACTCGGAAGCAGAATCGAACGGCGCAGCGCGTCAGCTTTCCCCGGTGGGGGAAAGCAGCGCTTCTGCGTTCGAACGATTTCTTGGGAGAGCCGACAGCCGGATTTGAACCGGCGACCTACTGATTACGAATCAGTTGCTCTACCGACTGAGCTATGTCGGCCAACGGCGCGCGTCACCTAGCACGCGCGTCCGCGCACCGCCAAACGAAACGGCGCGGTGGTGAGACGAACGGTCGGGCTCAACCCTGAACGCGCCGCCGCCGCAGGGCCAGCAGCGCCAGCCCCCCCAGGAGCCCGGGAGCCGCCGAGCAGCCACCGGCCATCGCGTCGGGGTCGTCGAGTGGCGGGTCGCCCGGGCCCACCGTGCCGCCGTCGGGCTCCGGCTCGCCCGGGCCAGCGTCGGGGTCCAGCTCCGGAGGGACCCCTCCGTCTTCGAGGAGTTCGCCGGCGTCGCTCTGGCCCGCATCGGCCAGCGCCCCACCGTCGGTCGGATGCCCGCCGTCGAGGTGGCCGCCGTCGGCCAGCGACTCGCAGACGTCGCCGACGCCGTTGCCGTTGCTGTCGAGCTGGTTCTTGTTGGCCACCAGCGGACAGTTGTCGTCCTCGTCGGCCAGCCCGTCGCCGTCGTCGTCGCCGTCGCAGACGTCGCCCAGGCCGTCCTTGTCGGTGTCGAGCTGGGTGGGGTTGGCGATCTTGGGGCAGTTGTCGAGCACGTCGGACACGTGGTCGCCGTCGAGGTCCGCGTTGGGGTCGGGCGACAGGCCGATGTCGAGCGTCACCGTCTGGCCGGCGCTCACCGTGACCGGCACCGTCTTCGTCGCGTAGCCGGGCCGGGTCACCTTGATGCTCACCGTGCCGGGGAGGCTGGTGAGCTCGTAGCGGCCGAGCGAGTCGGTGACGTCGTTGGACACGCTGGCGATCGACACGTTCGCCTGGTCGAGCACCTTGGTCTTGGTGGGCGTGGCGTAGACGATGCCCTTGATGGTCGCCACCGTGCCCAGGACCGGCGCGAAGACGCCCAGGTGGTTGCCCACCACGCGCTCCGTGCCGTCCGACGGCACGTTCACCACCCCGATGCCGCGCACGTACATGTCCGACGAGCCGCCGCCGTCGAGGTTGACCGCGTCGTAGGCGCCGAACGACGCCATCAGCGCCGCGAGCTCGGTGCAGGTCATGCCCGCGCTGCTGCTCGAGCGGCCGTCGACCACCACCATGTAGACCTTCTTCTTGTCCTTGCTCAGGCCGACCGCAGTGCGCGGGTTCCGCGTGGCGCAGGAAGGGTACGAGGGGTTGGTCGCCAGCTTCACGCCAGCGGTCAGCAGCACCGGCCGCCCGGAGACGACCCCCTTCATCCAGGTGGCGTCGAAGGCGGTCACCTGCGACGCCGGGCGCAGCTCCACCCGGTCGGCGTTGTCGAAGGCGAACACCGAGAGCAGGCCATCGTCCTTGGTGTCGGGCCACTTGACCCCTCCGCCGGCGGCGAGGCCGGTGGTGGCGTAGGTGGCATACGAGAAGAAGCAGCCGTTGGTGGCCGCGGCCGCGCCCACCAGCTTGGCGTAGCTCGACGTGGTGCGGCGGCGCTGCGCGCTGGTGGAGGCCCCGAGGCGGACGCCCGGCACCGTGAGGTCCACCGTGAGGAGGCGGATGCGGTTGGGCGTGCTGGTGGTGCGGTAGGTCAGGGTGACGCCTTCCGCGACCTTCTTGACGACGTCGGCCCCCATCGCCGGCAGGGCCAGGAGGGTGATCAGCGTGGGAAGCAGCGCTCTCATGGGTCACAGCCTGGCAGCATGTGCGCGCCGCGGCCACGGCGGCTCCCGTCCGGTGTCACCGCGTGGAGTCAGCGCACCTTGCCCAGGAACGTCGCGGTGTTCGCGTCGCCCGTCGCGCTCTGCACCGTCACCGCCAGGTCGAGGTCGCCGTCGCCGTCGAGGTCGCCGGCGCTGACCGACAGCGGCGTTCCCGCGGGCACCGGGAAGCTGACCGAGGTGAAGGTGAACGGGCCGCTCTGGCGGCGGAGCTCCAGCTGCCCCTTCGCCACGAAGGCCAGGTCCACCCGGCCGTCGAGGTCGAGATCGCGCACCAGCAGCTGGGCCGCCTGCGTCGCCGGGAGCTCGCCCTTGGCGGCGAACCCCTGGCCGGTGTTCTCGTAGAGCGCGATGGCCGCGGCGCCTGGAACGAGGAGGTCGGCGTCGCCGTCGCCGTCGAGATCGCCCAGGGCGAACGCGCCCAGTGGCTGGCCCGTGGGGAGCGCGGCGCCGGCGGCCAGCTGCGGCCCCCGGTAGGGAATCGCCTCGATCGCCCCCGGCGCCACCGCGAGGACGTCGGTGACGCCGTCGCCGTCGAGGTCGCCCACCGCGAGCTGGCTCCCGGGCGCCACGGGGATCACCGAGGGCCCCGAGCGGCGCTCGACCAGGAACACCCCGGCGTCGTTGCCGCAGCCGGCCACCGCCATGGCCCCGCCGTCGAAGCCCACCCCGGTGCCGACGAGGCGCTGCCCCACGCAGCCCGCGTCAGCCAGGGGCGCCAGCGAGAAGGCCGTGCCCGAAGGCACGTAGCGATCGAGCGAGCCGTCGTCCGCCAGCGCCAGCACCTCGGCCTGACCGTCGCCGTCCAGGTCGATGGGCGCGAGGGCCACCGGCGCCTTGCCGAAGGACAGCTTCTTCGAGCTCGGGAAGCCGCGGTCCAGATCGTACGGGTACACCTCGAGGCGGGCGAAGCTCTGCACCGCGCACACCAGGTCGCCCAGGCCGGACGGCGGCAGGTCGAGCACCACCGACGCGCCGCCCTTCATCACCGTGGCCTCGGGGCCCGGAACGAACCACGCCCCGACGCAGTGGGTCTCTTCCACCGCGCAGGTCTTGCCGCAGGCGCGGTACCCGAAGGTGGCACACGGCGAGAGCCCGGCGTCGCCGTCGCAGGTCTCGCCCGACTCGACGACGCCGTTTCCGCAGCGGCGGGTGCACTGGGTCGTCACCAGCTGACAGTCGGAGCCACAGATGAGCGTGCCGGTGTCGAAGCCCAGCGACAGGCAGCTCTGCCCACCGAGGTCGGACCCGTCGCAGACCTCGCCCTTGCTCTTGGTGACGACGCCGTCGCCGCAGCGCGCGTTGTCGGGGTCGACCTGGCGCAGGCGCTCGCCGCAGCCGGCCGAGATGGCGAGGAGCACGAGGAACGCGCGGCGGTGCATGGGCGCATTTATGATGAGTCGTCCCGTGAGCGCCACCACCACCCCATGCCCGTCGTGCCGCCGGCCCGCGCCGCCCAGGCCCGAGAACCCCGAGTTCCCGTTCTGCAGCGCGCGCTGCCGCGCCGTCGATCTCGGGCGGTGGCTGACCGAGGCGTACCGGATTCCGACCACCGCCCCCGAGCTGGAAGAGGACGAGGCCCCGGTGGTGCCGGACCCCGACGGAGACGGGTGAGCCTCCTGCTCGTCTCGGGCGTGGCCTGTGCCTACGCCACCGCCGTGGTGGGCACCCACCGGCTCGGCGTCGCCCGGCGGCGCCGCGCGGCCCACGGCTACCCGACGCTCGCCTGGTTCGACTGGGGCGCGCTCCTGGGTGGTTTCCTGGGCGGCGAAGGCCCGGAATCGCTCGCCGTGCGGCCCGCCGACGGAGGCCCGGCGCTGACGATTCCCGACGACCCGTCCAAGCCGGGGCGGCGCGAGCTCCTGGCGGCGCTGGTCCAGGGGCAGGGCGTGGGCGACGACCGCTGGAGCACCGTCGGCTTCTCCGAGAGCGAGGCGCGCTGGCTGGCCACCCTGGCGCTCGCACAGCGCGACCCGGCCGGAGCGCTCTCGCGCCTCGAGCGCGCAGGCGCGGACACGGCCCCGGCGGTGTACCTCCGAGAGCACCTCGCCGTGCTCCTCGAGCCTGGGCCGTTCTCGCTCGAGCTGGCCGTCTTCCGGGTCAAGCGCCGGCTGGCGGCGGCGCTCCACCGCTTCGACACCGCCCCTGAGCTGTACTTCGCCCGGGCGCGCGCCTCGGCGTGCCTGGGGCTCACCGAGGCGGTGATCGACGACCTCGCCCGGGCCGTCTACTTCAGCCGCGAGCGGCCGTTCTTCCTCCGGGCGGTGGTGGGGCTCCAGGTCGTCAGCGACCTGCGCCCGGCGCTCTGGCAGCAGTGCGCGCAAAGCCTTTCGCGTCGGGAAGTGTTTCAGGTGAACATGGGGCCTGGCCATGCCTGAGCCGCTCGTCACCTGCCTGCAGCGCTACCTCGACGACGCGAAGACGTTCGAGCGGCGCGTCGCGGGGCGGTGCGTGCTGGTCTACGAGCCGCCCGAGGTCGACGAGGACGAGGACACCGAGGCCCACTTCCGCTTCCGCACCGTCAGCGGGCAGAGCGACGCGGTCATGGGCGGGGGAGAGCCGGTGGTGGTGTTCCTGGAGAAGACCAAGGACAACGCGATGCGCCACCGCATCACGCTCGGCCGCACGGCGAACAACGACATCGTGCTCGACGACGCCTCGGTGTCTCGCTTCCACGCCTGGTTCGAGAAGACCACCGCCGGTGCCTGGACGCTCGCCGACGCTGGGTCCAAGAATGGAACGGAGCTGGAAGGGACGCCGCTCGAGGCCAAGCGGCCGGCGGCCCTGGAAAACGGCAACCGGGTGAAGATCGGCCAGATCGATCTCACTTTTCTCACCGCTGCGGGGTTCTTGAAATTCCTCCGCAGCAAGGGGACCTGAGGCTAAGGTCGATCTCCCAGGAAAATCATCGTGCTCACCACTGAAGCGTTCGGACTCAGCGACGTCGGCCGGAAGCGGCAACACAACGAAGACGCCATGCTGGTCGATTCCGGCCTGGGGCTCTACGTGGTGGCCGACGGCATGGGCGGTCATGCCGCGGGCGAGGTGGCCAGCGCTCGCGCCGTGGAGGTGGTGAAGCAGCACGTCACCACCAACAAGTCGATCTTGAAGGACCTCGCCAAGGACGCCAGCCAGGCGAACCGGGCGGCCGCGGCGGCGCTGGTCGAGGTCGCGGTGCAGCGCGCCTGCAACGACATCTACAAGCTCGCCACCGCCGACAGCACCAAGCGCGGCATGGGCACCACCTTCGTCTGCCTGGTGATCGCCGGCAGCCGCGGGGTCATCGGCCACGTCGGCGACAGCCGGGTGTACCTGGTGCGCGCGGGGCAGTGTCACCGCCTCACCGAGGATCACACCCTGATCGCGGCCCAGCTCAAGGCGGGCACCATCACCCGCGAGCAGGCGGCCACGTCGAGCTACCGCAACGTGATCACCCGCGCGGTGGGCATCCAGGAGTCGGTGCAGGTCGACACCCTGATCGTGGACCTGCTGCCGGGCGACACCTTCGTGCTCTGCAGCGACGGGCTCCACGGCTACCTGGCCGACGACGAGGTCGCGCCGCTGGTGGCTGCGGTCCAGGCCGACGCGCTGCCCAAGCGCTTCGTCGACCTGGCGAACGAGCGCGGCGGCAAGGACAACATCACCAGCGTGGTGGTGAAGGTCGCGGGCGATGCGGCGGCGGTCTCCGAGGAGACGGCCGAAGCGCAGTCGCGCATGGAGGCCCTGAAGAAGATCCCGCTCTTCAGGCACCTCACCTACAAGGAACAGACGGCGGTGCTGTCGATCGCCACCACCCGCACCTTTCCGGCGGGCCGCGAGATCGTCACCGAAGGGCAGCCGGGCGAAGAGCTGTTCGTCGTCATCCGCGGCCGGGTGGCGATCGAGAAGAACGGGGTCGAGATCGCGGAGCTCCGCGCCGGCGGTCACTTCGGCGAGATGGGGCTCATCGACAACGCGCCCCGGTCGGCCACGGTGCGCGCCACCGAGCCCACGCGGGTGATGGTGATCTCCCGGCAGGATCTGATGACGCTGATGAAGCGCGAGTCGATCCTGGCGGTGAAGATGCTCTGGAGCTTCGTGCAGGTGCTGTCCGACCGCTTGCGGGCCACCAACTCGGAGCTGTCGGAGGCTCGGCAGGAGCTGGCGGTCGCCCAGGCCATCCAGCCGTTCGCCGAGGAGTGATGCGCGCCGCCGCGGTGGCGCTCGCGCTGGTCGGCCGGCTGGCGCTGGCCAACTCGCACGACACCTTCGGCGACGGCCCCCGTGCCGCAGCGATGGCAGGCGCGATGGTCGCGGAGGCCAACGACTACACGGCGACCTTCTACAACCCCGCGCTGCTGACCCGGGCCGAGACGGCGAACTTCGGGCTGGGGTTCTCCTGGTACCGCCTGCAGGGCGACGTGACCTCGAAGGACCCGTCGCGGCAGCTCGACTGCGCCTACTGTTCGAGCCCCGACGCGGTGGCCTTCCAGCTGGGGTTCGTGTTCCCCCTGGGCGGGAAGCTGAAGAACCACGTCAGCCTCGGGGTGGGGCTCCTGGTGCCGGCGACGCGGCTGGTGCGCCTCCTGGCGCCGGACCCCGAGCAGCCGTACTGGATCACCTACAACTCGAACCCCGAGCGGTTGCTCTTGCACGCCGGGGTGGGCATCAAGATCACCGAGTGGTTCAGCCTGGGCGTGGGCATCCAGGCGTTCGCCGACCTGCTGGGCGACGGCGCGCAGGTGCAGGTGGACCTCTTCAGCAAGCAGGTCACCAAGCGCAGCGTGGACTCGAGCCTGGTCACCCGGGCGTCGCCGGTGTTCTCGGTGGCGATCACGCCCATCAAGCAGCTGCGGTTCGGCGTCACCTTCCGCTGGGAGCGCTTCCTCGAGTACTCGATTCCCGCGTCGGTGGACCTCAAGGGCGTGGGGACGCTGGGCTTCAACATCAACGGCATCACCCATTACACGCCCCACGAGCTCGAGTTCGGCGCCGCGTGGGACCCGATTCCCCAGCTGACCATCGCGGTCAGCGGAACGTGGATGAACTGGTCGCGGGCGCCGTCGCCGTACATGGGGCTGACGGTGGACCTCTCGGGCGACACCCTGAAGGCGCTGGGGCTCGACGGGGCGCTCGACGTGTCGTCGCCCAGCCAGCCGCCGGGCTTCGCGGACACGGTGAGCGGCCGCCTGGGCATCGAGTACCGCATCAGCGACCGCTTCGCGGCGCGGGGGGGCGCCTTCTTCCGGCCGACCATGGTCCCCAAGCAGGACGCGCCGGGCACCAACATCCTCGACGGGCCGACGGTGGGCCTCACCGCGGGGCTGGGCTTCAACTTCAGCGACCCGCTGGAGATCTTCTCGCGCCCGGTGACCATCGACCTCGCCACCCAGGGCCAGTTCGTGCTGGCGAGGGAGACGAACAAGGAAGCGACCGACGTGACGCCGTCGTACTCGTATTCCGGCCGGGCCTACGGGCTCACCATCGCCGTGCGGTACGACTTCTAGCGCCGCGGTCCGCCCGGCCCGGAATCCTCCAGCGGGAACCGGTGTTTGGGGTCCGGTGTCGAGTCCGCCTAGCGTGGTGTCAGGGCTCGAGGTGACGTGGGCATGCGCAGGGCGCTGATCGGCGTGGTGGTGCTGGGGGTGCTCGTCGCGGGCGCCGCCTGGTTCTTGCGCGCGCCGCCGCCGGCGGGCACCGACGTGGCCACGGCGGCCCAGCCGCGGCCGCTGCCCGAGTTTCGCGCGGTCGACGTGCGCGCCCAGAGCCAGGGGCTGACGCTGACCGGGCTGGTGAAGGACCCGCAGGGCCGGCCGGTGCCGGGGGCGGAGGTGTTCCTCGCGTCGTCGGTGCAGGCGAGCATCAACACCCACACCTGCGGTTTCTGCCAGGAGCCGGTGCTCGGCTGCCCCGCGCGCGAGACTGCGCTCGAGGTGGCGGCCCTGCTGGGCTCGGGGCGGGGCGAGCTGGTGGCGGGCGCGCACACCACGGCCGACGAGAAGGGCGCCTTCCGCTTCGAGCAACTGGCCGGCGTCTCCTTCACCGTGTGGGCCCGTGCCGCGGGCTTCGGCGACGGCGTGCACGAGCGCGCCGCCCCCGGCGACCCGGTGGAGATCTACCTGCCTCCGGCGCGGACCATCACCGGCCGGCTGCTCGACGAGCGCGGGCAGGGCGTGGCGGGGCGGGTGTGGGCGGTGTCGGAGCACCTGGCGCGCTACCTCCACGTCGAGGCCGACGCCCAGGGGCGCTTCGCGCTGCAGAGCCTGGGGGAAGGGCCTTTCGCGGTGCTCGCGGAGGCGCCGGGCAAGCTGCCGGTGCTGCGGGCGGCGGTGGAGGCGGGGGGCGAGGCGCTGACCCTTCGCCTGTCCGATCCCAGGACCCTCGAGGTGGCGGTCACCCAGGGCGGCGTGCCCGCCGAGGCCACGGTGCACGTCACCGGCGATCATCTGGATCGCATGGTGGTGGCCACCAAGGGCCTCGCGCAGCTGAAGGAGCTGTACCCCGATCAGCTCTCGGTCACCGCAGCGCTGGGCGCTCAGGCCTCCGCGCCGCAGGTGGTGACGCTGACCGAGCTCACCACCCGGGTGGCGCTCGAGCTGGAGGCCGGAGGCCGGGTGGCCGCGACGGTGCTCGACGAGGCGGAGGCACCGGTGGCGAACCCCACGCTGTCGCTGCTGTCTCCAGCGGGCGAGGTGCTGCACCAGAAGCGGGCCGGCACGGGGGAGCTGGTGCTGCTCGGGCCGGTGGCGCCGGGCGACTACCTGCTCAAGGCCGAGGCCGAAGGCTTCACCGCGGTCACCCAGCCGGTGCAGGTGAAGGCGGGCGAGACGCGGCTCGATCTGACGCTCGCGCGCGGCACCGTCATCTCCGGGCGGGTGCTCGACGAGTACGGGCGGCCGGCGCCGCGCATCTCGGTGCTGATCACCCCCACGGGCGACTCGGTGCACGCCGACGCCGAGGGGCGCTTCGTGGCGGTGGTGCCGTCGCCGGGGCAGTACGGGCTGCACGCCCACCACTCCGACTGGGGCGGTGGAGAGCTCACGGTGAGCGCCCCGAAGTCGGGCGTGGAGCTGCAGCTGGAGCCCAAGGCCGGCGCGCGGGTGGTGGTGAGCGCCGACGGCAAGCGCATCGAAGGGGCCAGCGTGTCGATGTTCATCGACCGCGAAGGCAGCTTCCGCAACGATCGCACCTCCGGCGCCGACGGAGTCGTGCTCATGCGCGGCCTGCCCCCGGGCAAGTACACGCTCATCGCTTCGCACCCCGAGTTCCTGCCCGCGGAGCGCCAGGTGGTGACCATCAACGACGGCCAGCTCCTGGAGGTCACCGCCGAGCTCCGGGCCGGCGCCGCGGTGAGCGGCCAGGTGGTGGACACGTCGGGGGTCCCGGTGACGGGGGCGTCGGTCAGCGTCACCCCGCGCGGCGCCGAGCCCGCGGTGACCGACGCCGACGGAAAGTTCTCGCTCTCGCCGCTGCGGCCCAAGGGCATCTACGCCCTGCGGGTGGTCGGCCGCGGCCTCGAGCAACCCGAGCGCACCACCGCGGTCGCGGGCGGTGAGCCGGTGAAGATCGTGGTGCGCCGTCAGCCCATCTTCCGGGGGCGGGTGGTGAGCGACGGCAAGCCGGTGCGCCACTTCCGCATCGACGAGCATGAAGTCGAGAGCAGCGACGGGCGCTTCGAGCTGCCGCTCCCGGCGACGGAGGATCGGGTGATCTTCACCGTGGAGGCGCCGGGCTACGAGCCGCTGGTGGTCGACCGCCCACGGGTGCCGGACCTGGGCGACCTCGTGCTGCGCGCCGCTCCCAAGCTGGTCGGCGTGGTGAAGGACGAGCAGGGCGCCCCCGTGGCCGACGCGGTGGTCGGCTGCGACGTGTGCGAGCAGCAGACCCGGTCTTCGGAAGACGGTCGCTTCACCCTCGCCAAGCCGCCGTTCGTGAGCGAGTTCACCGTGGTGGCGCGCAAGGGCCGGCGCAGCGGCAGCGCGGTGGTGGCGCAGCTCGACGACTCGGTGCAGCTGTCGCTGCGCGCGGGCACCCGGGTGAGCGGCGGGGTGTACTCGGCTGACGGGCGGCCTCAGCCCGGGGTCGAGATCCAGGGCTTGCAGGCCGAGCGCGGCGAGCCGGTGTCGGTGGTGACCGGCGCCGACGGCCGCTACTCGGTCGACGTGCCTCCCGGCGTGTACCGCTTCGTGGTCGCCACGCCCGGACAGCGCGGCTCCGAAGATCCCCTGGCGCAGATCGTCCAGGTCGGCACCCAGGAGGTGGTGCTCGACTTCGGCCTCGCGCCTGGCTCCGCCCCGGTGGTGGTGCACGTGCGGCCGCAGCGTGGCTTCGCGCTCTGGCTGGTGCGCGGTGAGGTGACGGCGATCGGCAACCCGCCGATGGAGCTGCTGCGCTCGAGCTGGGCCCAGCTGGTGTACCAGCCGCTCTCGGAGCGGGTGGTGTTCCCCGGCGTTCCGCCCGGCAGGTACTCGCTGGTGTGGGCGAGCTTCCACGCCGAGACGCCCGGCGGCCCGGCGATCTCCCGGGTCGACGTGCCCTCGAGTGCCGAAGTGAGCCTGGTGCGCTGATGCGACGAGCGCTCGTGGCCAGCGCGGTCGCGGTGGTGGTGCTCGGCGCGGCCGGCGCAGCGTGGTGGTGGTCGGACGCCGGTCAGGCCCCGGGGACCGAGACGGGCGGCGAGACGCCGGCAGCGCCCAAGGCGGAGGTGACCGTCGACGAGCTGGAGGCGCCCGACGCCGAGCAAGCGCCCACGGCGCTGACGGTGCAGGTCGTCGACGAGAACGGGGCGCCGCAGGCGGGCGCCGAGGTGGTGGTGCGCGAGTGGGACGCTTCGGCCCTGATGCGCGCCCGCTCCCCGGACGGGGACGACCTGGTCAACTGCGTCGACCGCGAGTCGGAAGGCGTGGTGCTGCCGTGGCTGCGCGATCGTTCGCACGCGCCCAAGGTGCTGGCGCAGGCGGTGACCGGGCCCGATGGGCGCGTCACCTTCCCGGCGCTGCAGGCCGCCGAGGTCGGCGTCTTCGCGCGCAAGGGCGCGCTCGCGGGCGAGACGCTCACCGAGGGGCTGGAAGGCGACCTCGAGCTCACCGTGGCACCTGCACGGCGGGTGGCGGTCTCGCTGGCGAACGAGGGGGGCGAGCCGGTGGCGCAGGCCCAGGTCGAGCTCATCGCCCTGCAGACGCTGGAGACGTTCCACGCCGTCACCGACGCCCAGGGCGTGGGGGTGTTCCAGGGGCTCACCGATGGCGCCACGTTCCGGCTGATCGCCCGGGCCAGCGGCTTCGCCTCGATGCAGGAATCGTCGATCGTCGCCGGGCCGACCGAGCCGGACGACACGCTGGCGTACACGCTCGAGCAGACGCACACGCTGATCGTTCACACCTCGATCGGGGAACGGTCGGTCGACGCGGAGCTGTCGTTCGCCGATCAGCCCTGGCTCCCCGCGGGCGGCCTGCGCACCTCGGGTGGCGTGGTTCGGGTCGAAGGACTGGTGGGGCCCGACGTGGAGGTCACCGCCCGCTCCGGGGCGCTGGTCTCCCCGGCGACGCTGGTGAGCTTCGACGGGCCCGAGAAGGAAGTGACGCTCGAGCTGCGCGGTGCCGCGACCCTGGTGCTGTCGGTGACCGGCCCCGACGGGCAGCCGGTGCAGGCCTCCGCGAGCCTCCGCTGCGCCGACGGCAACTTCGACGCCGAGGCGGAGACGGAAGGGGCGCTCCTCACGCTGGGGCCGCTGGCCGAGGGCGCGTGCGAGCTCGACGTGTCGGCGCCGGCCCCGCCACTTCCCGAGGCTGCCATGCCGAAAGGGAGTGTCGATCAGATGATTCAGCTCTTCGACAGGCCCAGAGCGCTCCAGTTTCACACGGCGCTCGATCTCGGGCCGGGGGAACGGCACCTCGAGGTGGTGCTGCAGGCGCCGCCCGAGGAGGAGTCGCTCGGGGTGAGCGGCCTCGTGGTCGACGAGGCGGGCCGCCCGGTGTCTGGCGCCACGGTGGATGGCGACGGCAAGCGCACCAGCACCGGAGCCGACGGTGCCTTCACCCTCTCGCTCGGGCCCGGGGGAACGTCGGTGGAGCTCGTCGCGGCCCACCCCGAGGCCGGAACCGCCGAGCAGACGGTGCCGTTGCCCAGCTCCCGGGTCCGGCTGCAACTGCGCCGCCAGGGGACGCTGGAGGTGACCGTCACCGGTCTCGACGGGCCGGAGGACGTGGCGGCCGTCAGGGCCCGTCCGCAGGGGGCGAAGTCTGCCGCACCGCTGGAGTCCGGCTGCGACGAGCGGGGCCTGGCCCACCTCGAACTCCCGGTGGGCACCTACGAGATCCGCGCGTACAGCGAGCGCCGCGCAGGGTCGGTCGCCGCGACCGTGGAGGTCCGGCAGGGGGCCGCCGCACAGGCGCGGCTCGAGCTGCTGCCGGGGGCCTCGCTGACCGGTCAGCTCATCGCGCAGGGCGGCCCGTTGCCCGACGTGACCGTGCAGCTGGTCCCGCCGAGCGCCGCGAAGGATGACGGCCTGCGCCCCGTGCGAGAGGCGGAGGTGGGCGCCGATGGCCACTTCGTGGCCCGCGGGCTCACTCCTGGGCTGGGCTACGCGCTGCTGGTCGTCGGCGACGTCGAGGGCTGGGACGTCGAGACGCCCAAGGTGCCGGTGGCCCCCGGTGGGCAGCCGCTCAAGATCATGATGCGCCGCCGCGCTCTGCTGCATGGCCGGGTGGTCGACGAGCTGCGCAAGCCGGTGGCCGAGTTCTCCGTGGGCGGCGTGACCTTCGACGAGCCCGGCGGGACCTTCGAGGTGCCTGCGCCGCGGCGATCACAGCCGGGAGAGGAGCCGGAGGTGCTGGTGGTGAGCGCCGAAGGCTACCAGTCGCTCGAACTCAAGGATCCCCTCGCCGCGGAGCTCGGTGACCTGGTGCTGCGCAAGGCGCCCGAGCTGCGCGGCGTGGTGGTGACGGCCGACGGGCAGCCAGTGCCCGGCGCGGAGGTGAGCCTCGTCGAGCTGGGCGGCACGGCGATGACCAGCGCCGACGGCACGTTCCACCTGGCGTTCGACCCCTGGGTGCAGGACCCGCCGTACCGCGTGAGTGCCCACCGGGGCTCACGCCGGGGAGAGGCCACGGCGCAGCCGGGCCAGAGCGTCCGGCTGGTGCTCGAGCCCGCGGTTCACCTCACCGGGGTGGTGGTCGACGAGCGGGGGAAGGGCCAGGCGGCAGCGATCCAGGTGACCGCCGACGGCGACGAGCTGACGGCGCGCAGTGGCTCCGACGGTCGCTTCGAGCTCGACGTGCCCGTGGGGCAGCTCGAGCTGCGGGTGCCGATGCTCGAGGTGAGCCGGGTGATCGTCGCCAGCCGGGGCATGCCGGCGCTGGTGCTCGGGCCTGCCCCCGGGTCCTGCAGCATCGAGGTGGACTGGGACGAGGTGGAGTGTTCCCGCGCCGAGCTGCGGCCGGTGGGCAACCTCGCCGCCGATGGGACGACCCACACGCTGGTGGTGATGCCCGATCACCGGGCGTACGCGCGCGGCGTTCCGTGCGGGGCCTACCTCCTCGACGTGAGTCTGGCGACGGGGAGCTTCGAGCAGCCGGTCGAGGTGCGTGGAGATGCCCGGGTGCACCTGTCCGAGGCGACGCTGGTGCGACGCGACCGCGAGGAGTGAGGCCGTGCTAGGGATCCCCGCGTGGATCGCTCATGGCTTCGAGGCCGGCGCATCGCGGTCGGCGTAGGTGGCGGCATCGCCGCGTACAAGGCGGGCGACCTGGTGCGCGAGCTGCGCCGCGCAGGAGCCGAGGTCCGCGTGGCGATGACGCCCGCGGCCCAGGAATTCGTCACCCCGCTGCTGATGCAGGGCCTGTCGGGGCACGCCGTGCTCACCGACTACTTCGACACCGCCCAGGAAGCGCGCTTCGGGCACCTCGACCTGTCCCGCTGGGCCGACGCCTTCGTGGTGGCCCCCGCCACCGCGGATCTCATCGCCCGCATCCGCGCGGGCATCGCCAACGACGCCGTCACCACCTCGCTGCTGGCGTTCCGCGGGCCGGTGCTGCTGGCGCCGGCGATGAACACCGCGATGTGGGACAACGCGCGCACGCAGGAGAACGTGAAGGCGCTCCTGTCGGAGACGCGCTACCGGAAGGTGGGACCGGGCAGCGGCCTGCTCGCCGACGGCGACGTGGGCGCCGGGCGCCTGGCCGAGCTCGGGGAGCTGGTCGACGCGGTGGCCGGGCTCGGGGGCCTGGGGCCGCTGGTGGGCAAGCGGGTGCTGATCACCGCGGGCCCGACCCGCGAAGCGCTCGACCCGGTGCGGTTCCTGTCGAACCCGTCCACCGGGAAGATGGGGCTCGCGCTGGCCGCCGAGGCACGCGCGCGCGGCGCCGAGGTCACGGTGGTGCTGGGGCCGGTCGCCGAGGCACCGAAGGACGCGATCACGGTGGTGGGCGTCACCACCGCCGAGGAGATGGCGAACGCGGTGCTGGCGCGGGTGGGCGAGTCCGACCTCTTCATCGCCGCGGCGGCGGTGAGCGACTTCCGCCCCGCCCACGTGGAGCCTCAGAAGGTGAAGAAGGAAGGGGCGAGCGCCGAGCTGGCCCTGGTGCGCACCCGCGACGTGCTGCGCGAGGCTTCCGCCCTGGTCCATGCGGCGTCGCGGCGACCGGTGCTGGTGGGCTTCGCGGCGGAGACCGAGAAGGTGCTGGAGCACGCGCGCGCGAAGCTCGAGCGCAAGCAGCTGGACTTCATCGTGGCCAACGACGTGAGCCAGCCCGGGGCGGGCTTCGGCACCGACACCAACGCGGTGACCATCGTGCCGGCGGCGGGGACCCCGGTGGAGGCGCACGGCACCAAGCGAGACGTGGCCGCGCGGATCCTCGACGTCGTGGCGGTGGCGCTGGGGGGCCGGTAGGGTGGGCGACCCGATGGCCAATCCCCCTTCGCCTCGCGAGCTCGCCGACGAGCTGCGGCGCCACCTCAGCTGGCACGAGTCGGAAGGCACCACCCAGGCCTGGCGCGACGCCAAGGCGCAGGCCCCGGTCGCGGTGAAGGCGCAGGTCCCCGCGGCGGCCCCGGCAGCGCAGCGGACCCCGGTCCAGGCTCCAGTGGCGAAGGCGGCAGCCGCCGCGGCGGCGCGACCCCAGGCGCCGGAGAGCGCCGAGGTGCCGGTGCGCACGCTCGACGAGATCCGGCTCGAGCTCGGCGACTGCAAGCGCTGCAAGCTGTGCCAGGGCCGCACCCAGATCGTCTTCGGAGCGGGCAACCCGAAGGCCTCGCTGGTCTTCGTGGGCGAGGGCCCGGGCGCCGACGAGGACGCCCAGGGCATTCCCTTCGTCGGCAAGGCCGGCCAGCTGCTCACCAAGATGATCGAGGCGATGAAGTTCCGCCGCGACGAGGTCTACATCTGCAACGTGGTGAAGTGCCGGCCGCCGGGCAACCGCAACCCCGAGCCCGAGGAGATCGCCGCCTGCGAGCCGTTCCTCAAGGCGCAGCTCGCGTCGCTCAAGCCTCAGGTCATCGTCGGGCTGGGCAAGTTCGCGGTGCAGACGCTGCTGCGCGAGGAGACCGCCATCTCGCGGCTGCGCGGGCAGTGGCGCGAGTACCAGGGCATTCCCCTGATGCCCACCTTCCACCCCGCGTACCTGCTGCGCACGCCGGAGGACAAGAAGCTGGTGTGGGCGGACCTGCAGCTGGTGATGAAGCGGCTCGGCAAGCTCTGAGAGAGGACGAAATGCGCGGCACGATGCAGCTGTTCCAGGTGAGCTGTGGCTCGCTCGAAGGCAACCCGCTCGGCGACCCGGCCACGCGGTCGATGCCGGTGTACCTGCCGCCGGGCTACGCGGAGGACAACGGGCAGCGCTACCCGGTGGTGTACTTCCTCCACGGGTTCACCGGGTCGGGCCAGTCGTGGCTCAACGCCTCGGCCTTCACGCGCAACGTGCCCGAGCGGCTCGATCAGCTGGTGAGCGAGGCCACCATTCCTCCCTGCATCGGCGTCTTCGTCGACGGGTGGACGGCGCTGGGCGGCAGCCAGTGGATCAACAGCGAGGCGATCGGCCGTTACCGCGATCTCGTCGCCCGCGACGTGGTGCAGTGGGCGGACCGGACGCTGCGGACCATTCCCCGCGGCACCGCGCGGGCGCTCATCGGCAAGAGCTCGGGCGGGTACGGGGCGCTGGTGATCGGCCGCTTCCACCCGGATCTGTTCGGCCACCTGGGCGTGCACAGCGGCGATGCGGGCTTCGAGCTCTGCTACCTGCACGAGCTGCCGCAGATGCTGGGCCCCATCGTCAAGATGGGCGGAGTCGAGCGCTGGTACCGCGACTTCAAGGACCGGGCGCTGGCGACCAAGATGCGGGGCGACGACCACGCGGTGATCAACATGCTCTGCATGGCCGCGGCGTACTCGCCGAAGAAGGGCGAGCCGCTGGGGCTCGAGCTCCCCATCGACCAGGAGTCGGGGCGGCTGCGCATCGACGTGTGGAACCGCTGGCTGGTGCACGACCCGGTGCGCTTCATTCCCAAGCACCTCGACGCCTTCAAGAAGCTCAAGACGGTGTTCGTCGACTGCGGCGCGCGCGACGAGTTCAACCTCCGGTGGGGCAGCCGTCAGGTGGTGGAGGAGCTCAAGAAGGGCGGCGTCGAGGTCCTCTACGAGGAGTTCGACGACGGCCACATGAACATCAACTACCGGTTCGACCGCTCGCTGGCGTACCTGGTGCCCCGGCTCGACCGCGGGTAGCGGCGCTGGTGGGTTGCCGGCGGGTGGCCGCGGCGATCCATGAATTGGTTTCATCGCCCCCGGGTGAATCGGGGGCGGCGGTGGCGGCAACTCGTCGCCATGACCAACCTCATCGTGCTGTGGGCCACGCTGGCTTCCGCGCCGTCGACCGTCGCCGTGGATCGCCCCTGGCAACTCGACCTGGGCGCCTCCGGCAGTCTCGCCGCCGACACCCGCGGCTTCGGAGGTGCGGCCAGCCTCACGGTGAGCCGTCGCTTCTTCGGCTGGGTGCGGCCGCTCGCCGGCTTCGGCGTGGGCGCGCGCGGGCCCGGGGAGTTGCTCAACCTCATTCGCTTCGGGGTGCGCCTCGAGCTGCCCTGGGAGCGCGCCTGGCGGCCCTTCCTCGGCCTGGCCTTCGCCCACAACCACGAGACGGCCTTCGAGCAGGTCCGGGAAGCGCCGCTGGCGGCGGCGCTCGGCCTGTCCGACCACGGCACCAACCACCGCAGCGGCCTCGACACCTCGTTGGGCGTGAACGTCGAGCTGCCGTCGCGCCCCGACGCGGGCGCCACCGGCGTGGCCGGCGTCAGCCCGAGCGCCGCGGCGATGGCGGGCACCGGCCCGGTGTGGACGGTGGCGATGAACGCCTGGGTGGGGCTGGCCTTCTGAACGCGCCTCAGGCGAGCCCGAAGCGAAGGGTCACCTGCTCGTCGAAGCCGATGCGATCGCCGGCCAGGAGCACCCCGTAGGTCACCCGGCGGCCGTTCAGCGTGACGCCCTGGCCGACCACGATGGAGCGGCCGTCGTGCTGCTCGATGGTGAACCGGGGGCCGGCGCCGCCGGGGAGGTTGCGACCGCTGGTCTCCAGCACCAGGAGCCCCGCCGGGCGCAGCCGGACGTGGAAGGGCGCGCGCAGGGGGAGCTGGGCGCCCAGGGTCAGCGGGCCCCGCAGGCCCGGAGACAGCTGCTCCACGGTGACGACGGGCTGGGCGCGCCAACGGAAGAGGGGGCCCGGCTCGAGCCAGGGCGTCCGCTCGGTCGCACCGGGTGGCAGCGTCACCGGGACGCCGTCGCCCGCGTGGTGGCCGAGCTCGAGCCGCCGCAGGGCGCGCGGAGCGGCGGCGACGAGCGCGCTGCCGAGGGCCTGCAGCGCCACACCGGACAGCGCCTCGGGGCCGACGAGGGCTCCGGCGTCGACCACCAGGGTCTCCAGGAATCGGGCCGCCCGCAGCGCGAGCAGCCGGGTCAGCGTGAGGCGCCAGAGCTGGGCTTCCAGGCGGCCGTTGCTGCGCACCACCGCGCGCCGGATCATGCCGTGGCGCCACTCGAGCTCGAGCACGCCCTGGCCCACCTCGCGCCACAGCCCGTCGAGCCAGCGGTCGGGTGACGCCTCCACCCCGCCCATCGCCCGCGCCACGGCCTCGCCCAGAGGGTCGCCGGCCTCCTGGAGCGCGTCGCTCCACACCCGCCAGCGGTCGGCGTCGTCGGGGGCTGCCGCCACCGCCTCTTCCAGGGCCTGGGGGACCAGCTCGACCCGGTCCTCGAAGGTCAGCGCTTCCTGGCCCAGCTGGAGCAGGTCGCCGTCTTGCACCAACGACGACGGCTGCAGCCGCGCGCCGTTGAGGGTGGTGTCGGGGCCGAAGCCCTCGAGCCGCCACAGGCCGCGGTCGCGCCACAGCCGGGCGTGCCGGGGGCGAATCGAGTCCGCCTCCAGCCTGATGCCGCACCCGGGCGCACGCCCGAGGATCACCTCGCCGTCGGCGTCGGGCAGCTCCTCGGTCCGCGACTGGAACGTCGCGGGCGCGAGATGCCGCAGCCGCGCCACGGGCTCACCCTTCGTCGCGCTGGTCGCGCTTGCGGTCGCGCTCGGCGCGGTAGCGGGCGTTGAAGCCGAGCTCCTTCTTGCGCAGGCGGATCGACTTGGGCGTCACCTCGACCAGCTCGTCGGCGGCGATCCACTCGAGCGACTTCTCGAGCGTCATCTCCACCGGCGGGGTGAGGATCACGTTCTCGTCCCGGCCCGCGGCGCGGATGTTGGTCAGCTTCTTCTCGCGCGAGGCGTTGACGTCGAGGTCCGACGGGTGGGCGTTCTCGCCGATGATCATGCCTTCGTAGAGCTGGGTGCCAGGCGCCACGAAGAGCTTGCCGCGCTCCTGGATGCTGAAGAGCGCGTAGGGGATCGCGTCGCCCAGGCGGTCGGCGATGATCGCGCCGTTGCTGCGGCGGGGGATGTAGCCGAACCACGGCTCGTACCCGTCGAACTGGCTCGACATGATGCCTTCGCCGCGGGTGATGGTGAGGAACTCGTTGCGGAAGCCGACCAGGCCGCGCGCGGGGATGCGGTAGCGCAGGCGGGTGCGGTTGCCGCCGAGCTGCTCCATGTCGACCATGCGACCCTTGCGGGGCCCGAGGCGCTCGGTCACCACGCCCACCGACTGCTCGGGCACGTCGCAGACCATGAGCTCCATCGGCTCGTGCTTCACCCCGTCGACTTCCTTGGTGATCGGCTCGGGGTTCGACGCGGTCAACTCGTACCCTTCGCGGCGCATCGTCTCGATGATCACCGCGAGCTGGAGTTCGCCGCGGCCGACGACGCGGAAGGCGTCGGGCGTCTCGGTGTCTTCCACGCGAATGGCCACGTTGCGGTACGCCTCGCGCTGCAGGCGATCGCGCAGGTTGCGCGAGGTGACGTACTTGCCTTCGCGGCCGGCGAGCGGGCCGTCGTTGACCCGGAACACCATCATCATGGTCGGCTCGTCGACCTTGATGCGCGGCAACGCCTTGGGGTTCTCGGCCTCGGTGATGGTGTCGCCGATGGAGATGTCTTCGATGCCGGCGATGGAGACGAGCTCGCCAGGCCAGGCCTCGGGGGTCTCCACGCGCTTGAGGCCGGCGAAGGTGTAGAGCTTGACGATCTTGCCTTGCTCGATCTTGCCGCCTTCGCGCACCACCGCGACGGGCTGGTTGGGCTTGAGCGACCCCGACGAGATGCGGCCGACGGCGAGACGGCCCACGTAGTCGTCGTAGTCGAGGTTGCAGACCAGGAGCTGCGTGGGCACGCCTTCCGGAGGAGGAGGCGGAGGAGGCAGGTGGTTGACGATCGCCTCGAACAGCGGCTTGAGCGTGGTGCCCGGCGTCTCCAGCTCGCGCGAGGCCTTGCCTTCGCGCGCGATGGTGTACAGCACCGGCATCTCGATCTGTTTGTCGTCGGCGCCGAGGTCGATGTACAGCGAGTAGACCTGCTCGAGCACGTCCTTGGCGCGGGCGTCCTTGCGGTCGATCTTGTTGATCACCAGCACGGTCTTGAGGCCGAGCCCGAGCGCCTTGGACAGCACGAAGCGGGTCTGGGGCAGGGGACCTTCGGCCGCGTCGACCAGCAGGAGCACGCCGTCGACCAGGCGCAGGCCGCGCTCGACCTCGCCGCCGAAGTCGGCGTGGCCCGGGGTGTCGATGATGTTGATGAGCTTGTCGTCCCACGACACCGCGGTGTTCTTGGCGAGAATGGTGATGCCTTTCTCGCGCTCGAGGTCGTTGGAGTCCATCACCCGCTCGGTGAGGACCTCGTTGGACCGGAACACGCCGGCTTGCCGGAGCATGTGGTCGACCAGGGTGGTCTTCCCGTGGTCGACGTGGGCGACGATGGCGATGTTGCGGATCTTCTCTCGGGCGATCATGGGCGGCGCGGTATGCCGTAGCGCGGAAGCAAGCGCCAGTGCGGCGTCAGTCGAGGTGGGACGTCTTCAAGCGGAACGTTGGACCCGGAAGGCCGGCTCCACGCGCTGGCGGAGGAACTCCACCACCGCGCGGTTGACCAGCCCCGGGCGTTCCAGGGGGGCGGTGTGACTGCCGCCAGGCACCTGGAGGTACTCGGCGTGGGGAATCCGCTGGGCCATCTGCTGTGACAGCCACACCGGGGTGAAGCGGTCGATCTCCCCACCGACGATCAGCACCGGCACGTCGATGCGGGGGAGGTGCTCGTAGACCGAGTGGTCCTTCAGCGAATCGAGCGTGCGCACGAACATCAAGGGGTCCATGCGCGAGAGGTGTTCCATGTACGGGAAGAAGTCGGCGCTGGCGAGCAGGTCCTTGTTGAGCTCGGCGCGGATCGACAGCTCGAGCGCCACGTCGTTCTTGAGCGCGGCGCGGGTGATGGCCCGGGCGACGTCGGGGAACCGTTCCACCGCGCCCTTGAGGTAGGGGAAGGCCTTTCGCAGCAGGCTGTGATCGTGCCAGGTGTCGAGCGGGTTGCCGTGGCTCCCGCAGAGCAGCACCAGGCCGCTCACCCGGTGCGGGGCCCGGCGGTGGAGCTCCAGCGCCACCTGCACCCCCATCGAGTGTCCGAAGATCACCGGGCGCTTGAGCCCCGCCTCGTCGAGCAGCGCGAGCAGGTCGTCGCAGGTGAACTCCATGCCGATGCGGGTGTCGTCGGTGGGAACGCCCGAGAAGCCGTGGCCCCGGTAGTGCCACCGCAGCACCCGCCGCTGCGCTTCCAGCACCGGCTGGAGGTACTTCCACACGAAGCCGTCGCAGCCCAGCCCGTCGCAGAGCACGGCCGAAGGCTCACCGTCGCCGGTGACCTGGAAGAAGAGCTTGGCGCCGTCGGGCGTGGCCAGGAAGTCCTGGCGGAAGTAGTGGCTGCTCACGCCCCGGCCTCGTCTTCGTCGTGGGCGTGGTCCTCGCCCGGCTTGGCGAGCCCGTAGCGCGCGATCTTGAGGATCAGGTTCGAGCGGCTGATGCCCAGCTCGCGCGCCAGCTTGCTGCGGTTGTGGTTGGTGCGCTTGAGGCCCTGGGAGATCATCTCCTTCTCGAGCGACTCCACGGCGTCGGACATGCGCCCGGCGAGGCCGCTGGGCGGGCGGAACACCGCGCCGCCGGCGCTGGTGCTGCCGGGGGCCACCGCGTCGCGGATGCGGCTCGAGATCAGCTCGCCGCCGATGGTGTCGAGGTCGCCGCCCAGCACCAGGAGCCGCTCGATCTCGTTCTCGAGCTCGCGAATGTTCCCCGGCCAGTGGTACCCCTGGAGGATCGCCAGCGCGTCGGGCGCGAGGCCGCGCGCCTTCTGGCCGTCACGGCGGTGCTTGCGGAAGAAGTGATCGATCAGCACCGCCAGGTCGTCCTTGCGGTCGCGCAGCGGCGGCACGGTGATGCGGATCACGTTGATGCGGTAGTACAGGTCTTCGCGGAAGGTGCCTTGCTTCACCATCTCGCCGAGGTCCTTGTGGGTGGCGGCGATCACCCGCACGTTGACCTCGCGCAGCGCGTTCCCGCCCACCGGCAGGAAGGTGCCTTCCTGGAGCACGCGCAGGAGCTTCACCTGGAGCGCGGCCGACATGTCGCCGACCTCGTCGAGGAAGAAGGTGCCGCCGTCGGCGACCTCGAACAGGCCCTTCTTGTCGCGCAGGGCGCCGGTGAAGCTGCCCTTCACGTGGCCGAAGAGCGCGCTCTCGAGGAGGTTGTCGTTGAAGGCCGAGCAGTTCTGCACCACGAACGGCTTGTCCTTGCGCGGGCCGTTGTAGTGAATCGCGCGGGCGACCAGCTCCTTGCCGGTGCCGGACTCGCCGTTGACCAGCACGGTGCTGTCGGAGTTGCAGACCTTCTCGAGCAGGCGGAAGACCTCGACCATCGGCGCCGACTTGCCGACGATGTTCTCGAACTTGTAGCGCTCCGACAGCTCGGAGCTCAGCGACTGGATCGTCTCGTCTTTCTTCGAGAGCTCCGCCTCGTAGTTGGCGATCTCGTTGACCCCGAACTCCAGCAGGTCGCTGATCTTGTCCACGTCGGCGACCTGCATGAGGGGAATGCGCTCGACCGCGCGCTCCAGGTCGGTGGCCTGGGGGTTCACCTCGCGGATCTTCACCTTGATGCGCTCGACCTCGCTGGGGCTCACTTCCTGCCGGGCGAAGCCTTCGACGAAGAGCATGCCTTCGTACTCGCCGTTGACGTGCAGCGGGGCGCCCACCACCGCGAAGCCCAGGTGGCAGTCGTGGTACTGGCTGCGGCGCAGCTTGCGGGTGGTCTTGAACTTCTCGTGGAGCACGCGCACCGACTGGGTGCAGCGGTGGAAGCCTTCCTTCGAGAAGAGCGAGAGGCGGCAGAAGTCGTTGGGCGGAGGGACGATGTTGCCCTTCTGCCACTCGATCACCGTGCCGGACTTGTCCGCGAACGTGAGCTCCGTGCGGTACCACTTCCGCAGGATGTCGCGCAGCATGATGATGGTGTGAAGGTTCTGGTACCGCTCGTAATCCATGGCGGCGCTGCCCCTAGCATCGAATGTCCAAAAAGACGACAGGGTGTCGCGCGGCGGATCAGGCAGGGAGGATTGTCCAAACTTCCCCGAGGCTTGCTATGACGCGGCGCCTATGACGACCTCCTTCAAGGGAATCCGGGTTCTGCTGTTGGGCGCAGTGGTCGCGGTGGCGGCGGCTCACCTCGGTGGGTGCAGCGGCGACGGTGGCTCCAGCAGCGGCGGCAGCTCAGGCAGCAAGGGCGGCGGCTCGGGTTCGACGGGCGGCGGCAGCGGCTCGACGGGCGGCGGCTCGGGCTCGACCGGCGGTGGCTCGGGCTCGACGGGTGG
>JAIBBQ010000260.1 GCA_019694595.1 Myxococcaceae bacterium | reverse complement strand
GGCGGCTTCGACGTCTACCAGGGCATCCAGAGCGGCGACGGCTGGCAGATCGCCAAGGGCGGCGTCACCGCGGCGGGCGCGGTGGGCGGCTACTTCCTCGCCGGCGCGGCGGCGGGGGCCTGGGGTGGCCCCGCGGGCGTGCTGGTGGGCGTGGGCGTGGGCGCGCTGGTCTTCGGGGCCACCAAGCTCTTCGACGCCTTCGACGACAGCGAGCACGAGATCGCCGACGTGCGCATCTGAAGGCGACGGCGGGTCAGCGGAAGCGCTGCCAGCGCTGCCCCCAGCGTGTAACCTCGCACGCCATGCGTCGTGCTCCCCTGCTCCTCGCCGCGCTCGCCGCCTGCGCGCCCAACCCTGCCGCGCCGGTGAAGGTGATGGCCGTGGTCCCCGCGTCCTCGGGCGCCTACGGGCCGCGCGAGGTGGACCTCACCACGGTGGACTCCATCACTGCGCTGCGCGGCAAGGTGGCCACCCTGCTCGGCGGCGCGAAGATCGTGCTCGACCCGGCGGACCCGCTGCTGGCGCAGAACGGGGGCAACCCGACCGAGGAGCAGTACATCGCCATCTTGCTCAAGGACCAGGGGGGTTCGGTCCGGGCGAACTACGTCTCCAAGAAGAACGACAAGGACCAGCCGGTGCTGTGGCCCGCCGACTTCCACTCCTGGAACATGGTCACGCTGTACTTCAACTTCGAGCAGGCCTTCTCGTACTTCCAGCAGGTGTTCGACGGCCGGAGCACCGCGGAGCTGGAGAACCCCAAGGTCCTCTACTGGGCGACCTTCCTCGACCGCAGCTCGGGCACCGAGGTCGAGGTGAAGGACAACGCGCTCTTCTTCTCGCCGGTGAAGAGCTTCCTGGTGGTGCCGTTCGACCAGCTGCAGAAGGTGCCGCTGGCGATGAACACCGGCGTCATCGGCCACGAGTACGCGCACCTGGTGTTCAGCAAGAAGGTCTTCAGCGGGGCGGCGATTCCCGCGCCGATCGCCAGCTGGTCGCTGGAGCCGTTCAACGTGCTCAAGTCGATCGACGAGGGCTTCTCGGACTTCCACGGCTGGGGGCTGACCTGTGCGGCGCTGGGCCCCGGGTGCCGGCCGGCGTTCCTGTCCGAGTCGCTGGGCGAGGTGGAAGGCGCCAAGCGGGACATCTCGCTGCCCACCAAGTGCATGACCGCCGAGCTGCGCAACGCGATCAACACCCTGCAGCAGCCGCAGTTCCTGTCCGGCAACCAGTACCAGCTGGGCACGCTGTTCGCGGCGTCGATGTACCAGGCGGCGCAGAAGACGGGGAAGGTGCAGGTGATGCAGCGCGCGCTGGTGGCGAGCTACGACGACGACGCGCCGGCGACGCCGGGGTTCAAGCAGATCATCAACCTGAACCTGCAGACCCAGGCCAACTTCACGCTGGAGCGGGCGGCGAACACCGTGGTGGCCCACGTGACCGACCCCGACCTCAAGCGGGTGCTGTGCAACGAGTTCAGCGACCGGCTGCAGCTCGACTGCGTCGCCTTCCCCTGCGACACGATGCCCGACTGCCCGGCCACCTCGAGCAAGGGCACCAGCTGCCCGGTGCTGCCTCCGGAGAACCCGTGAAGCGGGCCTGGGTGCTGCTGGGGCTGCTGCTGATCGCGCTGCCTGCGTGGGCCGCGAAGGGCAAGGGCAAGCCGAAGGCCGACGAGCCGATTCCCTACTCCGACGAGGAGGAAGGCGAGGAGCGCCGCGAGCTGCCAGTGCGCAGCGAGCCCACCAAGGTGCGCACGGAAGAGGTCGAGGTCGAGGAGAAGGAGCGCGAACGCCACCTCACCTACACCGACGACCCGACGATCGGGCTGTCGGCAGAGCTGCAGGCGGGCCTGATGCTGCTCGAGTCCTCCCGGGGCGGCGGGGTGGAAGCGCACTTCCTGTGGGGGGTGCGCGGCACCTGGGAATGGAGCCGGCGGCTCATCGCCGACGAGACGCTGCGGGAGATGTTCTTCATCGACTTCGGCTGGGCGATCACCGGCGCGCAGGACGGCACCGCCCTCATCAGCTCGCGCTCGAGCTACCACTCCTTCACCGCGGCGCCGGCAGTGGGCTACCCGGTCTTCGGCACGCGGATCCCGGTGATGCCGTACGCGCAGCTGGGGCTGGGCGCGTCGCTCCAGTACACCTCGCTCACCGTGAACGGCACCGAGACGTCGCTGTCGGGCACCAAGCTGCTCGTCCAGTACGGGTTCGGGCTGCGGTTCCGGCCCGCGGTGAGCAGCGACGGCGGGGTGCGCATCTCTGGCCGGGTGGAGCTCACCCGGTTCAAGCGCGGCTACATGGACGACACCGTGCTCGGGCTGTCGGTGGGCGTGACGTTCTGAAGGCCCCGGTCCAGGGAGCCCAACCGTTGGCCACCTCGCCGCCCTTCGTGGAAAGCTCCACCCGTTGAAGCCCGCGCGCGCCGCCCTCGTCCTTCTCCTTGGCCTCGTGGGCTGCGGCGCGCCGCTGGCGTCGGGCCTCGAGAACGATGCGGGCGGGCGCGATGCTGGTGCGCCCGATGCCGGAGAGGCCGACGCCGGCTCCACGGACGCGGGTGACCTCGGCGACGACGGTGGACTGTCGCCGGGCGACGACGGCGGCACCGACCCTCAGATCCTGCCACCGGGGGAGTTCGACGCCGGCCCACCGATTCCTCCCAAGCCCGACGCCGGCCCGGACACCGAGCCCGACGCCGGCACGCCCCCCGTGCCACCGACCGAAGGCACCGAACCGGACGCAGGGACCGCTGCCTCGTATCCGCTCGTCTTCCGCGCGTACTTCAACGTGCCGAGTGAGACCGCCGTCCGGGACCGCGCGCTGGAGACGCTCGTCGAGTCCCTGGTCGACGGGACGCCGTCGGGCAGCGTCATCCGGGTGGCGATGTTCTCCTGGACCTCGCCGGTGGTCTCCGATGCCCTGGTGCGCGCCCGGAAGCGAGGCGCGCAGGTGCTGGTGGTGGTGGACGACGAGGCAGACGGCACCAACGTCGGCTCGGCGCCGCTGGCGACGCTGAAGAGCGCCGGGCTCCAGGGCTTCGTGCGCTGTCACGGCACCGGTGCGCTGGCGACGGCCACCTCGTGCGTCGCCGCGCGGTCGGGCGGCATCCAGCACAACAAGTTCTTCACCTTCTCGACCACGGTGCTCAACGGGCAGACGCTGAAGCGGGTGGTGGTGGTGAGCTCGCAGAACTGGACGTTCACCCAGAACAACCTCTGGAACAACGCGGTGCTGCTCGCGGGGGACGTGGCGCTCTACAACGGCTACCGCCTGTACTTCGAGGACCTGGCGGCACAGGCGCGCACCACCGACTACTACCCGACCGCCCACGGCTACGTGAAGTCGCCCCTGACGGGCACCACGGCGTACTTCTTTCCGCGGGCGGACTCGCAAGGCGGCGTGGCGGCGGAGGCAGCGACCGACACCGTGGCGGGCCGGCTGGCGTACTTCGGGCCGGGGACTGCGGGCTGCTCCGTGCACGTGGCGCAGAACCACCTCACCGACGCACGCAGCCCCGTGGTGCAAGAGCTCAAGCGGATCGCCGGACTGGGGTGTGAAGTGAAGCTGGTCTACGGGACCATCGGGACCCAGAGCCGGGCCGCGCTCAAGTCGACCCCCAACGTCTCGCTCAAGCGGTACGACGACAACGACCTGACCAACGTCGACGGCCGCCAGGTCACCGTGCATTCCAAGTACTTCGTGCTGCACGGCACCTACAACGGGGTCCCGAACCGCACGATCGTCTTCACCGGCTCGCACAACTGGTCCGGCGCCTCGCTGCGCTCCAACGACGAGAACCTGATCAAGGTCGAGGACCCTGGGGTGAGCCAGGCCTTCGAGCAGAACTTCGCGCAGCTGTGGTCGCGCGCGCATTGCTCGCGCACTCCGGCCGCCGACCCCTGCCTCGACTGATTTGCTAACCACGAAGATTGTGCGGGACGATGGTCGAGGAACGAGCGACGCAAGCGAGCTCGAAAACCGCAAACCGACGTTGGCTGGCCCCGGATGGGAGCCCACATGTCATTCGAGCTCATCGAACTGGGCATCATGCTCGTGCACTACCGGTCGACCGACGACATGCTGCCGCACGCCCAGACGGCGCTGATCGCGGCGATCGAGCAGTCGTGTCGTCGGGGCACGACCGCCCTGGTCTTCGACGTCACGGGGGCGGTGAGCGTGCCGTTGACCGTGCCCCAGCTCTGGCTCGAGGTCACGCAGCGACTCGCCCCCGCGCTGGCACGCATCGCCATTGCCTCACCGAGTGTGCTCGTCAGGGTCGCGGCCGAAGGCTTCGCGGTCAGCAACACCCTCCGGCGCGTTCCGATGAGCGTGAAGTCGTTCAAGAGCATCGACGAGGCAACCGTCTGGGCCCGCGGAGCCCAGTAGCCCGGCACGCTGAGCCCCCTCCGCGCGGACGATCGTTCGAGGCAGGGGGGGCAGGCTTCGAGCAAAACTTCGCGCAGCGGTGGTCGCGCGCGCACTGCTCGCGCACTCCAGCCGGCGCCCCTCGAATGGCCGCGGCGAAAGTTGCGTGTCAAGGTTCGGTGTCCTCGTCCGAGGACAGCGCTGCGCGCCACCGCTGCTCCAGTGCGCAACCGGCGCGCACGAACCCCGCGGAAGCAGTCGCGGTTGCGCAAGGCATGGAAGGTGCTCACTCCAGTTCCCATGGTCACCCCTCGCCCGCGCTCCTGGGAATTTCGCCCGACTTTTCTCGCCCTGCTGGCCATCGCCGCCTGCCAGCCCCTGGAGCCGGGAGAGGACCCGTCGGCGCTGGAGTCGGAGCTCACGCTCGACGCCAACGTGCGCACCCTGCCCATCAAGTCGGACCGCAGCCTGATCATCACCGACCTGAGCGGCCTGGCGAAGGTGCAGGACCGCATCAGCCCGGGGAAGATCCTCACCGAGGTCGGCAAGGCGGCCATCACCCGCTGGGCCCCCGCGGAAGGCGACCGCTCTCGCTACGGGCGCAACGAGCTCAACAAGTGGGTGCAGACGCCGTGGCGCAGCGCGAGCGGCGAGTACGACGACCACGACCGGCTGCCCTTCGAGAAGCGCCTCGGCGTCTCGGGCCACCCGAACCCGTGGGCGCACCTGATGGACCTCTGGCCGCAGCTGGGCAACGCCGACGTGGGCGACGGTCCGTTCCGGCTGCTGGCGGTGGTGAACCGGCTCGACATCTCGGGCGACGTCGACGACCGCGGCATCATCGACGCGGCCAAGGCGCCCCGCACCATCGGCGAAGGCCGGCTGGTGTTCGGGCTGGTGGACCGGGCGCACGAGGCGCAGCGGAACGCGCCGTACCCCCTGACGCTGATCATCGAGTTCCGGCTGCCGGCGCTCGACGCCAACTTCAACGTCATCGACGGCTTCGACTACGCGGGGGCGCTCTTCGACGACGCCGCCCGGCGCACCCAGCTCGAGCGCTGGGGCCTGATGTGGCGGCAGCTGTCGAAGTGGGACCCCGCGCACGGCAACGCGAACCAGCGCCAGGCCTTCGCCGACCACCTGTGGAAGATCGTCAACCGCTTCGCCCAGGCCGACAACTTCGTCGCCATGCGCGGCAACGTGCGCCTGGTCGGCGACAACGGCGTCACCGAGTTCGAGCTGCGCGAGTGGTACATGCTCAAGAACGGCGACTGGACGCTGATCAACCGCAAGCCGCGCGACGAGCCGTACCGCTGCGCCGACGCGAAGGACCTGAGGAACCTGGTCGACTTCTACTGGGACGCCGCCAGGCAAGACGTCAACATGGCGCGCGTCACGCCGGCCAGGCCGACCAAGGTCATCGGCTACCTGATTCCCCGCGACATCGGGAACTCGCCCATTCCCATGGCCAAGGACCTCACCGGGTGCCCGATGAGCGGCGGCGAGCCGGTGAAGTTCGAGATGAAGGGCGTGGACTTCAACATGACCAACCGGGTGACGGCGCCGTTCGGCCGCGTCCGCCGCGACACGCTGTGGGACCTGCCGGGGGCCGAGGAGGCGAAGCGGCACCAGTTCGCGATCCGCACCTGCACCGGCTGTCACGGCAAGGAAGCAGGCATCTTCGGCTTCCACATCGCGCCCCGCATGCCGAACCAGGAAGCGGCGCTGTCCGACTTCCTCACCCATGGCGGAGGCACCGACTTCAGCCACGGCGGCGCGACGTACCGCTACAACGAGCTCAGCGGCCGCAAGCGCTGGCTCGAGCGGGTGTCGACCAGGGACCCGTCGACCCAGGTCTTCGAGTCGCTCTACCGGCACGACGCGCTCTAGCAGGCTGTTGAGAAAAGCCCTGTGAAGGAGCCCGGGGCGAGTTGGTTGTGCGCTCTGTGTTTCGCGAGGGGTTTTCGGCGACCCCCGCGGTCGCCGTCATCGGCACCGCTACGCAGGCATCAGGCGCACCATTCGAGTCAGGTTGTACGCCGCACCAACGAAGTACGCCGCGAGCTCGGTCCGCCGCTGCCCCTTGAAGCGAGACTTTCGGAAGCCACCGACAGTCTTCATCCAGCCCCAAATCTCCTCGATGCGTTTTCGGACGCGTTGGCTCATCGCGTAGCCGGCGTGACTCGTCGTCCGCGCGTCGATTGCCGAGCTGCGCCTCGGGTCACTCGTCTGCGCGACATGCGGGGTGATGCCGATGTTCCGGCAGTCCTCGACGAAGTCGCGCGTGTCGAAGCCCTTGTCTCCACCCACAGTCGCTCGCTGTCGCCGCGGCACCGTTCCGCTCAACATCATCAGAGCTGCGTCCCTCTCGGCGAAGCCTGTCGCTGGCAGTAGGGCCAGGTCGACCAACAGGCCGTTCCGGTTCTCCATGACGCCGTTGAGGCTGTACGCGAGGCGCGCTTCTTTCCCGCGCCCCTTCCTGGCGAGGCGAGCCTCTGGGTCCGTCTTCGACTCGTGCGTCTCGTTGCTGCGCTTCTCCCCGTGGAAGTTGACGCTCGGGTTGCCCTTGTCGTCGGGTGGCTCGTTGTCTTTCTTCTTCTCTTCCTTCGGGCGGAAGGACTTCACCGAAGCCCAGGCGTCGATGAGGCTTCCATCCACGGAGAAGTGCTCGCCGCTCATCAGCCCAGCGCTCTGCGCCTGCGACATCACTGCCATGAAGAATCGACGAGCAATGTCGTGCTCCAACAGCCGCTCGCGATTGAGGGAAAAGGTGCTGTGGTCGAACGAGGGCTCCTCCATGCCCATGTCCAGGAACCACCGAAACAAGAGGTTGTAGTCGAGCTGCTCGCAGAACAGCCGCTCGCTCCGCACCGTGTAGAGCGCCATCAACAGGCAGGACTTGAGGAGCCGCTCCGGCGGGATGCTTGGCCGGCCAACGCCGCTGTACATCTCGTCAAACGTCCCGGAGAGGGTCGCTAGGGCGGCATCCGCCATGTCCTTCACCCGCCGCAACGGGTGGTCCGCGGGAACCCGCTCCCCTGGCGTCCTCAGGCTGAACAGCGTCGACTGCTGCTTGGTCCGTCCGCGCATGCGCGGCAGCAGATCACGCCCGTCTGCGGGCTGTCGATCGCCTAACCGGGGCCTTTCTCAACAGCCTGCTAGGGCGCGCGGGTGACCGGCGGCGTCCGCCCGGCGAGGAGGAACGGCAGCACGACGCCGCACTTCTCGGCGCACGGCGCGTAGAAGGCGCCTTCTTCCTTGCCGCCGCTCCTGGGCGGCAGGCCCCACCAGAACTCGGCGAGCGCCAGCGGCGTGAGCTCGTTTCGCAGGGCGTACGCGATGAGCTTGGGAGCGGCGCAGTCGCCCGCCCCCGATGGAGGCTCCCTGGGCGCGAACAGCTCCCGCAGGGTGCGGCGCTCACCCAGCGCGTTCTCGAAGACGTAGGTGTCGTAGAGCTGGCGCGACATGATGCGCGAGGCCGCGACGCGCAGCTGCTCGATGCGCCGCAGCCGGGCCTCGAACCTCGCCAGCTCGGCATCGAGGGCGGCCCGCTCGGCGCGCAGACGGGCCTTGAAGGCGCGATGCTCGACCTCGTCGGCCCGGGCGGCGAGGTCGGCCGACCGCGTCGCCGCCGGGCCCGCCTCCACCTGCCGCAGCCGTTCCCGCTCGACCTGACGCGCCGCACGGTTGGCGGCGTGGCGGGCGTCGATCGCGGCCTCCGCGGCGGCGTGCAGCGCGTCGAGCGCGGCCTTCAGGGCGCGCGCCTGCGCCCAGTCGGACGACGCCCGGGCGGCGACCACGCGGGCCGTGAAGCGGCGCACCGC
>JAIBBQ010000259.1 GCA_019694595.1 Myxococcaceae bacterium | reverse complement strand
GCCCACCAGGGTGTAGAGGAAGAACTTCATCGCCGCCATCTGGCGCTCTTCCGAGCCCCAGACGCCGATGAGCAGGTACATCGGGATCAGCATCGCCTCGAAGAAGACGTAGAACAGCAGCACGTCGAGCGAGCACAGCGCGCCCAGCATCGCGGTCTGCAGCACCAGCAGCGCGAGGTGGAATTCCTTCACCCGCTGGTCGACGAAGCTCCACGAGCTCAGCACCACCAGGGGCCCCAGCACGCCGGTGAGCAGCACCAGCGCCGCCGCCAGGCCGTCGATGCCCACGTGGTAGCTCAGGCCGAGGTCCTGCACCCACCACACCCGGTACTCGAGCTGGAACTCGCCGCCGGTGGGAACGAAGCGCAGGAAGGCCCAGGCGCAGGTGAAGAGGTTCCCCAGCATGCCCACCAGGGTGAGCGTGCGGATCTGCCCTTTCTCGTTCTTGGGCAGGAAGGCGACGATGGCCGCGATGATCAGCGGCGAGAAGATGACCAGGTTGAGCAGCCGCGAGTCCTGACTCATGAGATCACCTTGAAGAGCGCCCAGGCCAGGCCGCCCGCGAGCGCCAGCGCCATCACCGCCGCGTAGCCCTGGGCGTCGCCGGTCTGGAAGTAGCGCAGCATGCTGCCCGAGCGCGCCGTCACCCAGGCGGTGCCGCGCACGCCCACGGTGTCGATGAGCACCGCGTCGATGACCTTCCAGAAGACGAAGGCGATGAGCTTCACCGGGCGAATGACCAGCGCCTCGTACAGCTCGTCGACGTAGAACTTGGCCTGCGCGGCGGTGCGCAGCGGCTGCAGCGCGGCCGGGAACGGCGCGCCCTTCACCAGCACCTTGGTGTACAGGAAGAACGAGAGGCCGCCGCTCGCCACCGCGATGACCCACGCGCGGATCCACCCGAACCAGGGCAGCCCTTCCTCGTGTTCCACCTCGGCGGTCTTCACCCGCTCCGCCACCTGGTGCGCGGTGTTGAACACCGGCGACAGGAAGTTCTCCATCAGGGTCTGCTTGGGCTCCGACGGGCCGCGGGCGTTCTCCATGAAGGGAATGCCGTGCGCCAGCGCCGCCACCGACAGCACCGCGAGCACCACCAGCACCCCGGTCATCGCCGGCGCGCTCTCGTGCGCGTGGGGAATGCGGGCGTCCTTCGCGCGCTCACCTTCGAAGGTCAGCGTGTAGAGGCGCGTCATGTAGAACGCGGTGAAGGCCGCGGTGACGAGGCCCAGCACCCAGACCACCTTCATCACGTTGGGGAAGTGCTCGAGCGTGGTGTTGTGGACCCCGTCGAGGATCGCGTCCTTCGAGAAGAAGCCCGACAGCGGCACGATGCCGGTGATGGCCAGCGTCGCCACCAGGAAGGTCGCCCAGGTGACCTTCATCTCGGTGCGCAGGCCGCCCAGCTTCTTGAAGTTCCCTTCGTCGGCGTTGCCGTGCATCACGCTGCCCGCGCCGAGGAAGAGGCAGGCCTTGAAGAACGCGTGGGTCACCACGTGGAGGAACGCCGCCCAGTACACCCCGGCGCCCACCGCCATGAACATCATGCCCAGCTGCGACACCGTGGAATACGCGAGCACCTTCTTGAGGTCGTCCTGCGCGAAGGCGATCGCCGCCGCCAGCACCGCGGTGAGCGCGCCCACCACCGAGACCGTGGCCATCGCCACCGGCGAGAGCACCAGCAGGTGGCCCAGGCGGCAGAACAGGTAGACGCCCGCGGTGACCATGGTCGCCGCGTGAATGAGCGCCGACACCGGCGTCGGGCCGGCCATGGCGTCGGGCAGCCAGACGTAGAGCGGCAGCTGCGCGCTCTTGCCCGCCGCGCCGAGCAGGAAGCAGAGCAGGATGAGCGTCAGCACGCCGCCGAAGATGTGCCCCTTCAGGGGGCCGTGCTCGATCTCCGTCTCGAGCTGCTGCGGCATCGCCCGCGAGAACTCTTCCACCGTCTGGAAGGCGAGCGGGCCCTTGGCCGCGACGCCGGCGGCGAACGCCGACGCCCGGTTGGGCTGCGCGGTGGCGCCGAAGTCGGCCGCCTTCGACTGCTGGGTGTACGCGCCGATGGTGAGCACGAGCAGGAAGCTCGCCACCAGGAAGCCGAAGTCGCCGATGCGGTTGGTGATGAACGCCTTGCGGCCGGCGAACGCCTTCTGGTCGTCGTCGTACCAGAAGCCGATGAGCAGGTAGCTGCACATGCCCACGCCTTCCCAGCCGACGAACAGCAGCACCAGCGAGTCGGCCAGCACGAGCGTGAGCATCATCGCCACGAAGAGGTTCAGGTACGCGAAGAAGCGCCAGTACCCCGCGTCGTGCGACATGTACTCGGTGGCGTAGAGGTGAATCAGGAAGCCCACGCCGGTGATGACCAGCAGCATGGTGCCCGAGAGGTGGTCGGCGTAGAGCCCGAGCCGCGCCTGGAACTCGCCCGCCTGGAACCAGGTGCCGAAGTCGGCGCCCACCGCGTAGGTCCACGGGCTGCCGCCGTGAATGTTGGGCACGATGCTGCCCATGTCGGCGGTGGTCCAGAACACCAGGATGCTCAGGAGGAAGCTGCCGAACACCGCGCCGCAGGTCACCAGGTGGGTGTTCGCCCGGCCCAGCGCGCGGCCGAAGACGCCGGCCACGAAGGCGCCCAGGAGCGGCAGGGCGATGATCATCCACAGCGAGGACCCGGCCGAGCCCGCGCTCACCGGTGCGTGCTGGAAGAAGCAGCCCAAGGTCTCGGTCAGCCCGTGCCCCGAGCTGAACTGCGAGAAGCTCTCGTACCCCGAACAGTCCATCGTGGTGCTCCGGTCTCGAAAGGCGTGCGCGAATTGCGTGGTGCGCGAAGAGAAGTGGTGGGGCCGTGCGTCAGTGCTTCATGGTCTGGATTTCCTCGATGTTCACCGTGCCGCGGGCACGGAACACCGAGATGACGATGGCCAGGCCGACCGCCGCTTCCGCCGCGGCGACCGCGATGATGAAGAACGCCGAGATGTGCCCGGTGGCGTCGCCCCGCTCCCGCGCGAACGCGAGGAAGGTGAGGTTGGCGGCGTTGAGCATCAGCTCGATGCACATGAACACCACCAGGGCGTTGCGGCGAATGAGCACGCCCAGCATGCCCATGCAGAAGAGCACCGCGGCCAGAATCAGGTAGTTCGAGGTGGCGATCACGTTCAGATCCGCGGCTTGGCCACCACCACCGCGCCGACGATCGCCACCAGCAGCAGCAGCGAGACCGCCTCGAAGGGGAAGAGCCACTGGGTGTACATCACTTGCCCGACTTCCTTGATGGTGCCGAAGCGCTGCACCTGGGCGGTGTCGCTCACCCAGGTGGGCAGGGTCTTGGGCAGCCGCAGGAGCGCGCCCACCAGCGCCGCGAGCAGCCCCGCGGTGCCCACCGCGCCCAGGATGCGCGACGGCGACAGCTGCGCCACCGGCCCCGACTCGGTCAGCGACAACAGCATGATGACGAAGAGGAAGAGCACCATGATGGCGCCCGCGTAGACCAGCACCTGCAGCGCGGCGATGGTGTGCGCCCACAGCAGCACGTAGATGCCGGCGAGGAAGAAGAAGCAGGCCACCAGGCTCATCGCCGAGGCGATGGCGTTCCTGGCGATGATGACCCCGCCCGCAGAAGCGACGATGGCCGCCGCGAACACCCAGAACAGGACGAGCTCGGCGCTCACGCGAAGTCCCCGTAGTGGCCCCACGGCTTGTCCCCGTAAGGGCAGCGGTGCTGGGCGATGTGCTGCTCGAACTCCGACTTGAACTTCTGCACGAAGCTCTGCACCGGCAGCGCGCCCGCGTCGCCGAGCGCGCAGATGGTGTTGCCCAGGCCGATGGGCGGCCAGGGCGCGATGGATTTGGCCACGCCCATGAGCGTTTCCAGGTCCTTGGTCTCGCCGCGGCCTTCTTCGATCTTCCGCAGGAGCCGCGCCATCCACGGCTGGCCTTCGCGGCACGGGGTGCACTGGCCGCACGACTCTTCGGCGTAGAAGCGCGCCACCCGCCACAGCGAGCGCACCGCGCAGGTGGAGTCGTCGAGCACGATGACCCCGCCCGAGCCGGCCATCGACTGCAGCGGCTTGAAGGCATCGAATTCCAGCTTCACGTCGATCTCGTCGGCGGTGAGCACCGGGGCCGACGACCCGCCGGGAATGACCGCCTTCACCTTGCGGCCGTTCGGCAGGCCCTGCCCGTACTCGGCGTCGAAGATGAGGTCCTTGATCGACGTGTGCATCGCCACTTCGTAGGTGCCCGGCCGCTTCACCGCGCCGGACAGCGTCACCAGGCGGGTGCCGCCCGACTTCTCGGCGCCCAGCTTGGCGAACCACTCCGCGCCCTTCTCGAAGATGGGCGGCAGCGAGGCGATGGTCTCCACGTTGTTCACCACCGTGGGGCAGCCGAAGAGGCCGACCACCGCGGGGAACGGGGGCTTGAGCCGCGGCCAGCCCTTCTTGCCTTCGAGCGACTCGAGCAGCGCCGTCTCTTCGCCGCAGATGTACGCGCCGGCGCCGCGCACCTGGTAGACGTCGAGCGCGAACCCGTCTTTCCCCATCAGCTTCTTGCCGAAGATGCCGTCGCGGTACGCCTCGGCGATGGCCTTGTCGAGCACCGCGCTGGGGTATTTGAACTCGCCGCGCGCGTAGATGTAGCAAGTGTGCGCGCCGAGGGCCCAGCAGGCGATGCCGATGCCCTCGAGGAGCGAGTGGGGGTCGTTCTCGAGGATGAAGCGGTCCTTCGCGGTGCCGGGCTCCGACTCGTCGGCGTTGATCGCGAGGTACTTGGGCTTGGGGTTGTCCTTGGGGACGAAGCTCCACTTGAGCCCGGTGGGGAAGCCGGCGCCCCCACGGCCGCGCAGGTTCGACTTCTTCACCTCGGCGACCACCGCGTCGGGGGTGAGCTCGAGCGCCTTCTTCAGCTGCGCGTAGCCTCCGCCCTGCTTGTAGCCCTGAAGGGTGTTCTGGCCCGGCTTGCCCCAGTTTCGGGTGACGACCTTCTCGACGTTCACGTCAGCGTCTCCAGGAGCTTGTCGAGCTTCGCCTTGTCGAGGTTCTCGTGGTGGTCTTCGTTCACCTGCAGGCACGGCGCGGTGCCGCAGCTGGCGAGGCACTCGGTCTCGCGCAGGAAGTACTTGTCGCCGTTGGTGCCGGCCTTGGTGCCCAGCCGGCGTTCGAGGTAGGCGAGCATGCCTTCCGCGCCGCGCAGCGAGCACGAGAGGTTCGTGCACACGTCGATGACGTACTTGCCGGGCTTCTGCGTGTGGAACATCACGTAGAAGGTGGCGACCTCCTGCACCCGCTCGGGCGTGGTCTCCAGCTTCTCGGCGACGAGCTTCATCGCCTCGGGCGGGATCCACCCCTTCAGGGATTGAACGAGGCGCAGCACGGGCAGCATCGCCGCGCGCTTGCGATCGGCAGGGTAATGCGAGAGCAGCTCGGACAGGCCCGCATCGAACCGCGCGCGCTCATCCGCCGTGAACAGGTCCGACATGGCGCGCCGGGTGCTAGGCATTTGCGTGCGGCGCGTCAACGAAAAACCCGGTCTCGACCCGAAGCCGGATTGCACGCACAATCGCGCCCGCCTTCTTTTTGACGACCCGCCGCGATGAGCACGCCGACCGATCAGCGCAGGAGCGAGCGGAAGAGTCCCGTGCTGGCGGTGAGCTACCCCGATCGGGCAGCGGCCCTCGAAGGCACCCGGGCGGTCGGGGCCGGCGGGCTGTTCGTGCCATCGGACGCGGCCCTCGACCCGGGTCAGGCGGTCACCCTGCAGGTTTCTTTCCCGGGTGGGGGAGATCCAGTACAAGTTGCAGGACGCATCGCCTGGGTCCGCCCCGTGGGGTCGCCAGGCGGGCGGGGCGTGGGCATCGCGGTGGATGGCCCGGAAGACCGGGCGCGACTGGAGCGGCTCTTGAGCGAGGAAGCGCGCAGCGCGCCGCCGCCCCCGGTGGCTTCGGGCCCCGCTCCTGGCGGGTACCGGGTGCTCATCGTCGAGGACAACCCGCACATCATCGAGATGTACAGCTACGTGCTGAAGAAGCTGGCCCAGGGCGAGCTCAAGGGCCAGGTGCCGCTCGAGGTGCACTTCGCCGGCGACGGGCACGCGGCCTTCACCCAGCTCAAGCAGGGCACCTTCTCGCTGGTGATGACCGACCTCTACATGCCGGTGATGGACGGGTTCCAGCTGGTGGACAAGATCCGCGCGGACGAGGGGCTCAAGTCGATTCCTGTGGTCGCCATCTCGGCCGGCGGGCAGGATGCCAAGGACAAGGCGATGCGCGCGGGGGTCGACGTGTTCTTGCGCAAGCCGGTGAAGTTCGCCGAGGTGCTGGAGACCGTGAAGCAGCTGTTGCGCATCCGCTAGCGAAGCCGACTCCCCAAGGCCATGACCGAACAGTCTTCCATGACCCTCGAGCAGGTCAGCCAGGAGGCGCAGTACATCCTCCAGACGCTCCAGGACAACGCGCAGGCCGGCCGCAGCAACAAGCTGGCCGACGTGAAGAGCGCGCTCGAGAGCAACGTCTCGCTCGAGTTCGACTCGTACTTCTTCTTCCTGAGGAAGTTCCACTACATCGCGATGGACCGCGAGGCGCAGCTCAAGCTCACCGAGCAGGGTGAGCAGATCGCCGCCGGTGGGCTCCTGGAGAAGTTCCACGGCGAGGTGTCCGACTTCTTCGCCGATCAGCTGGTGGCTTCCGAAGACCAGACCCAGTCGGGCATGCAGCTCGACCAGCCGCCGCCCCCGCCGCCGCCGTCCTCTCCCGAAGTCGTCCTGGAGTCGAGCCCGCCCATGCCCCAGTCCAACCGTGGCGGTAAGAAGCCGCCGTTCGACGAGCCGCTCGCGCCGCTGCCGACCGCCGTCACCGCGCCCGAGGCTCGGGCCCTGAACCCCTTTCCGCCGCCTCCCGCGCCCATGCCGCTGACCTCCGTCGCGCCCGCTGCGCCTGCTCCCATCGCCCCGTCGTCGGCGGTCGCTTCCCCGGTGGGGGGCGGCAAGGGCCAGGACATCGACCTGCGCTACGTGAAGTACGACGCGCTGGGCGCCGGCCCGCTGGGCACGGTGTTCAAGGGCAAGCACAACGCGCTCGGGCTCGACATCTGCGTCAAGGAGCTCAAGGACATCTTCGGGTACTTCTCGTTCCTGCAGCGGGGCGAGGTCATCAAGCGCCTGAAGAAGGAACTGTGCGCCCAGGCGCAGGTGCGCCACCCGAGCATCGTGCAGGTGCTCGACCAGAACACCGACGTGGCGCGGCCGTACTACGTGCTCGAGCTGCTGCGCGGCTCGCTGCGCGAGCGGCTCGACCTCAGCGGCGGCAAGGGCATCAAGGTGCCGCTCGCCATTCGCTACTTCCTCCAGCTGTCCTATGGCCTGCGCGCGGCGCACCAGGCGGGGCTCACCCACCACAACCTCAAGCCCGAGAACGTGCTGTTCGACAACTGGGGCAACGCGAAGATCGGCGACTTCGGGCTCTCGCGGGTCATCGAGGTCGACCAGTCGAAGGGCATGCCGCAGGTCTTCGTCGGCACCGGGGGCATGGCGTACATGAGCCCCGAGCTGCTCGCGCGGAGCAAGGACGTGGGCCCGTCGAGCGACGTCTACGGGCTGGGCATCCTGCTCTACGAGATGGTGACCGGTCAGATCCCCGGCCGCCGTTCGCCGCTGCCGTCGGAAGTGAACCAGGACGTGCCGTCGAAGCTCGACCCCATCTTCGACAAGATGACCCAGGACCGCAAAGAGTCGCGGTACCCGGACTTCGACGCCATGCTCGACGACTTCTACGCGGCGTTCACCGACAGCGAGTACCTGCAGCGCGGCGACCTGCTCCTGTGGAGCGACGCGCCCAAGGGCTGACCTCCGCAGGCGTCGAGGTTCGACCAAGAACAAGGGGCGCCCCGGCTTCCGAGGCGCCCCTCGTGCTTTTCAGGGGGCTGCGCTCAGGCGCACTTCACCGTGACCTGGTGGGTGTGCGCGTTGGTCATGCTCGAGGTGACGGTGAAGCTCATGCCCATCTGCAGCATGGTCATGTGCGTCGCGGTGAGGCTCACCGTGTGGTCGTGCGCCGAGGTGCCCTTGATGCTGTAGGACTTGGCTGCGCCGGCGGTGATGTCCGCGGCGGGGACCAGCAGGTGGTGGTTGGGGTCGTTGATCGCCGGGTTGTCCTTCGCGCCGTTGGTGCAGCTCGCGCCGGAGCCGCCGCCGCTGCCGCCGGAGCCGCCGCCGCTGCCGCCGGAGCCGCCGCC
>JAIBBQ010000258.1 GCA_019694595.1 Myxococcaceae bacterium | reverse complement strand
CCGCTGGCCGACATCTTCGCCGCGCCCGTCGCCGCGGTGGCGCAGCCGAAGGCCCCCGAGAAGCTCAGCGAGCTCTTCGCCTCGATTCCCGCGGGCACCAGCTGGAAGGCGCTCGCCCCCGCGCAGCGCAAGGCGCTCACCGAGGTGATGGAAGGGCGGCTCGCCGAGTTCGAGCACGCCTGGGGCGAGGCGGGCCTGGCTGCCAAGCGCGAAGGGCTCCAGGGCGCGCCGACCGAGCGCCAGACCGCCGCCTTCAACGCCTTCGTGCGCGCGGTGTTCGACAACCAGGTGTCGGAGCACTTCACCGCCACCCGCTCGGTGAAGAACCCCGAGCTCCTCACCGCGCTCAAGGACCTCTTCCTGGTGAAGAGCGCCGAAGGCCGCGCGTTCTCGGAGTTCTACGGTGGCATCGGCCGCGACGTCAGCGGCAACGACCTGCGCGAGATGCCCCTGCCGTCGAAGAAGGCGCTCGAGGCCGCGGAGCGCCTCGCCGGCCGTGCCCTGCGCGCGGTGAAGCAGATTCCCGACGCCGGCCTCACCGAGGTCGAGCGTTCCATTCGCGACCGACTGCTCGACAAGCTGGTCACCTTCCAGGGCGGCTCGATGGGCGGCTTCGGCTTCGGAGGCCAGGACCTCATCACCCCGTACGGCCGCGCGGCCTGGGCGTCGGACGTGATGCTGGTCGCCACCAAGGCGGAAGGCGACGTGTACCACGGGCGCCCCGAGGCCTACCTGAAGGACCTCACCACCTACTTCCTGAGCCCCGACCTGGTGCGGGTGAACGCAGGCACGGTGCAGGCCACGGTGCAGGGCATCCTCCCCGACGTCGTCAACGCCGACATGGTGAAGGAGTCGCTCGGCGACCCGGCGACCGACGTGCGCGCCAAGGCCTTCCTGCTGCTCGGGCAGTGGTACGGCGAGCGGCTCGCGGCGTCCGACGGGGCCGAGCGGCTCGGCTACGGCATGACGCCGCGGCAGCAGAACGCGATGTTCAAGAACTTCGAGGCGGACCAGCTGGTCCCCTTCACCGAGCTCAAGACGGTCTCGCAGTTCCGCAAGCAGTTCGATTCGTACATGGCCGCGCAGACCTCGCACTACCGCGACGTCGCCGGCGCGGCGGTCGACGCGCTCTTCGGCCAGGGGCTCGACGCCAACGCCCGCGCGCAGGTCACCGCCGCGCTCGGCCAGGCCACGCTGGGCACCATGGTGAGCTCCGTGAAGACTGCGCTCGACCAGGCGACCGGGTCGACCCGCGCGTCGGCCAAGTTCCAGAAGGCGCTCGACGACATCGGCACCATCGACGCGGTGCCCGACGGCGGCACGGTGCCCCCGGCGCAGGCCGCCCGCATCCAGGCGATGTGGGACGAGGTGAAGGCCTACATCTCCACCACCTACGCGGGCGGACCGGTGGACCTCGGCGCGCTGCTGCCCGACGACGTCACCATCGCCGCGCAGGGCGGCACCTTCACCGCGCAGGGCGGCGCCATCACCGTCGGGCTGAGCACGCCCATCTCGGCGGCGTCGCTCTACGGCACCCTGCTGCACGAGGCGAAGCACTCCATCGACCAGCGCAGCGGCGTGGCCTCGAAGATCGAGGGCGGCGCGACCGAGGGCGGCGGCCTCATCACCGAGAACATGGTGGCCCCCCGCTTCATGGACGCCAAGTACCAGGGTGACCCGCTGAACGCGGCGTTCGCCAAGCTGGCGCTCATCACCAGCGGCGTGCGGCTGGGCGCCCGTTCGGAGGCCACCATCGCGGTGCTGCAGGCCAAGAAGGGCACCGACGCGGTGGGCCTGGCGAAGGACATCGGCCGCAAGTGGGGCGTGCCCGAAGGCTCGCTCGATGCGCTGGTGAACCGGGCCTTCAACGGCCTGCAGTACTTCGGCTACCTGGGCGGCGCGGTGCAGTTCGGCTCCACCCTCGACTGGCTCCAGGCCCAGGTGCAGCCGCGCGGCGGCAAGGTCCTCGACCCGTTCCTGCTGCAGGCTTCCGGGGTGCCGACGGCGGGCCGCGACGCGGAGTCGGTGGCCAAGCTCAAGGCCGTGCTGGGCTGACCCGGCGGGCGGCGCTCAGAACTCGAGCACGGCCCCGGGCGCGAGCCGGGGAATGCCGAGGCGCTCGAGCTCGCGCAGCACCTCGGCGAGGAACAGCGGCTTCACGTTCACCGCCCACACCGGCACCGGGCGGCCGAGCTTCTCGCGCTCGGCGCCGAAGGACTGCGGGGTGAGGTGGCCGGCCTTGCGCGCCAGGTCGGCGAGCGCGTCGGGGAACGCCGATTCCAGGAGCACGCCCTTGAGCCGCGGAGCGCTCTTGAGCAGCGCCCAGAAGGCGTCGGTCGCGGTGGTGTCGGAGCTGTAGCCCACCGCGCTCTTCCCGTCGTCGAGAAGCAGGCCCGCGGTGGGCACCGCGTGGTGCACCCTGGCCGCGGTCACCGTGAGGTGGGCGATGGCCGTGGGCACGCCCGGGCGCAGCGGCACGAACTGCAGCACCGGGCCGTGGTCGTTCTTCATCAGCTGGAAGCGCGGGTAGACGCGGTCGTTGAAGACGTCGCTCTCCAGCACCGCCAGCACCTCGGGCAGCGCGTGGACCTGCACCGGCCGCTCGAGCGAGGTGAAGAGGTCGTCGATGAAGAGGGGCAGGGTGGCGATGTGATCGATGTGCGCGTGGGTGACGATGACGTCGCGGATCGCGCCCCGTTCCTCGGCGGTGGCCGCCATCGCGAGGCTCCCGGCGTCGAGCGCCACCCGGCCGTCGACCACGAAGCACGCCAGGTGCTGCCGCGCCGAGGCCGCGCCGGAATCGTCGAAGGAACTCGGCAGCTGGCGCAGTCGCACGAAGTGCCTGCAAGCCTGCCGCGAGCGAGCGCCCCGAGCCAACTTTTGCATCTGCTTCAGGGTGCTACGGGCCGGCACAGGCTACAGTGCCCGCGTCATGTGGCGCCCGTGCCTCACGCTCCTGGTGCTGTCCGCGGCGTGCGGCCGCCACCACACGCTGCAAGACGGCACCTACGCGTTCTCCTTGAAGGAATCGCTGCGCGACGACTGCAACTTCACCGGGGCGCCCGGGGTGCTGTCGCAGGGCGCCCTGAAGACCACCGGCCACGTGGTGGCGCTCGACTACGGGCTGTTCGGCATCGACCTCAACGGCAACTACCTCGCCGACGTGGAACGGATGACGCTCGACGGCAGCGCCGCCAACGTGAACACCCAGGTGAACGGCGGCGAGTGCCTGCTCGACCTCGTGGGGCTGCACCTCGACGGCGCCACCACCAGCAGCACCAGCTTCGAAGGCATCATGGCGGTGCGGCTCGACGCGCGGCGGCCAGATCGCTGTGTGTGCGAGGTGTGGTTCAAGTACGTAGCGAACCGGCAATAGCCGTTCGCCCCGCCGTCACCTCCCGAGGTCCGCCATGAGCGACATCTCCACCGTGCTCCAGGAGCACCGCGTCTTCGCCCCGCCGCCCGACTTCGCGAAGAAGGCGCACATCGGCTCGCTGGAGCAGTACCGGGCGCTGTGCGCCGAGGCCGCGGCCGACGGCGACGCCTTCTGGGCCGCGCGCGCGAAGGAAGAGCTGCACTGGCAGACGCCCTTCGGTCAGGTGCTCGACTGGAAGCCGCCGCACGCCCGCTGGTTCCTCGGGGGCACCACCAACCTGGCCTTCAACTGCCTCGACCGGCACCTGCCGAAGCGCGCCGCGCAGGAAGCGATCCGCTTCGAAGGGGAGCCGGGAGAAGTCCGGGTGCTCACCTACCAGCAGCTCTTCGAGCAGGTCTGCCGGCTGGCGAACGCGCTCAAGGCCCTGGGGGTGAAGGCCGGCGATCGCGTCGGCATCTACCTGCCCATGGTGCCCGAGGCGGCGATCGCCATGCTCGCCTGCGCGCGCATCGGCGCGGTGCACTCGGTGGTCTTCGGCGGCTTCTCGGCCGAGGCGCTGCGCGACCGGCTGGCCGACGCGGGCGCCACCGTGCTGCTCACCGCCGACGGCGGGTACCGCAAGGGCGCGGTGGTGCCGCTGCTCGCCAACGCGCGCGCCGCCAAGGCCGCCGGCATTCCCACGCTGCAGCACACCGTGGTCTTCCAGCGCCTGCCGCAGGCGCCGGCGCTCGTGGCCGGAGAGCACGACTGGGCCGCGCTCTGCGCCCGGGCCTCGGCCGACTGTCCGCCGACCTGGGTGGACAGCGAGCACCCGCTCTTCATCCTCTACACCTCGGGCTCCACCGGGAAGCCGAAGGGCGTGCTGCACACCACCGGCGGGTACTCGGTGTGGGCGTCGCTCACCACGCGCTGGGTGTTCGACCTCCACGAAGGCGACCGTTACTTCTGCACCGCCGACGTGGGCTGGGTCACCGGGCACAGCTACGTGGTGTACGGGCCGCTGCTCAACGGCACCACCACCGTCATCTACGAAGGCGCGCCCACCACGCCGGGGCCCGACCGCCTGTGGCAGCTCATCGCCGCCCACCAGGTGAACGTCTTCTACACGGCGCCCACCGCCATTCGCGCCTTCATGCGGCTGGGCGACGAGCACCCGAGGAAGCACGACCTCTCGTCGCTGCGACTCCTGGGGAGCGTGGGCGAGCCCATCAACCCCGAAGCGTGGATGTGGTACCGCGACGTCATCGGCCAGGGCCGCTGCCCGGTGGTGGACACCTGGTGGCAGACGGAGACCGGCGGCATCCTCATCAGCCCGCTGCCAGGGGCGACGCCCACCAAGCCCGGCTCGGCCACGCTGCCCTTGCCGGGCATCTTCCCCGAGGTGCTGGACCAGAAGGGCAACCGGGTCGAGGTGGGGGCGGGGAAGCTCTTCGTCACCAGACCGTGGCCGTCGATGCTGCGCACGGTGTGGGGCGACGACGAGCGCTTCCAGAAGACGTACTTCGCCGAGCGCCCGGGCCTGTACTTCACCGGTGACGGCGCCCGGCGCGACGCCGACGGCTACTTCTGGGTCATCGGCCGGGTGGACGACGTGGTGAACGTGGCGGGGCACCGCCTGGGCACCGCGGAGATCGAGAGCGCGCTCGTCTCGCACGGGAAGGTCGCCGAGGCGGCGGTGGTGGGCCGGCCCGACGCGCTCAAGGGCACCGCGCTGGTGTGCTTCGTCACCGTGAAGGCGAGCGTCGAGCCGTCGGAGGCGCTCGCCGCCGAGCTCAAGGCGCACGTGGCCAAGGAGATCGGCGCCTTCGCCCGCCCCGACGACCTGCGCTTCGCTGCCGCGCTGCCCAAGACGCGCTCGGGGAAGATCATGCGGCGGCTCCTGCGCGACGTCGCCGCCGGCCAGGACTCCAAGCAAGACACCACCACCCTGGAAGACCTCTCGGTGCTGGCGGCGCTGCGGCAGGACGACGAGTGATGGAGCTGGTGCTCCCCGACGGCCCGGGCGCGGCCTGCTGCCTGGGCGCGGCGGGCTCGCGCATGATCGACCCGGCGAACCTGCCGCTCAAGGCGCTGGGCGACGCCGAAGGCGCGCGGCTCCCGACCAGCCTCCCGCCGGTCATCGACGCGCACGTGCACCTGTTCCCCGATCGGGTGTTCGCGGCGCTGTGGCGCTGGTTCGAGAAGAACGCCTGGCCGATCCGCTACCAGCTGCACACGCCGCAGATCGTCGAGTTCCTGCTCTCGCGCGGGGTGCAGAAGATCGTCGCGCTCCACTACTCGCACCAGCCGGGCATGGCGCGGGTGCTCAACCGCTACGTCGCCGAGGTGCAGGCGGCCGAGCCGCGGGTGCTGGGCCTGGCCACCGTGCTCCCGGGCGAGCCGGGCGCGGTGGCGGTGCTCGAGGAGGCGTTCGCGCTCGGGCTCCACGGCGTCAAGCTGCACTGCCACGTTCAGCGCTTCGCGGCCGACGCGCCGGAGCTGCAGGAGATCTACGCGACGTGCGCGCGCCACGGAAAGCCGCTGGTGATGCACGCCGGGCGCGAGCCGGCCATGCCCGCGTACGGCGCCGACCCCTACGCCATCTGTGGCGCCGAGCGGGTGGAGCGGGTGCTGAAGGCCCACCCCGCCTTGAAGCTCTGCGTGCCGCACCTGGGGGTCGACGAGTTCGACGCCTACGAGCGGCTGCTCGAGCGGCACGAGAACCTCTGGCTCGACACCACCATGGTGGTCGCCGGCTACTTCCCCATCGAGGTGCCGGAGCGGCTGCTGCGCGCGCGGCCGGAGCGCATCCTGTACGGCAGCGACTTTCCTTCACTGCCCTACGCCTGGGACCGCGAGGTCAAGAAGCTCGAGGGGCTGAAGCTGGGCGACGACGTGCTGGCCCGGCTGCTGGGCCAGAACGCGCTGTCGCTCTTCAACCCTGTTGCCTAGGGCTCACGCCGGGCCCGCAGCTCACTCGCCCTGGGCGTAGTGCTGGTGATTGGAGTTCGGGCAGTGCCAGCGGTTGTCCCGCCCGAGGTAGCAGACGTGCCACCACGACGGCCCCTTGCGGGGAATGGTGACCGAGGCCGTCACCCGCGGCGGCGCCGAGGCCACCGTCACCCAGCTGCAGCTCGAGAGGCGGGAGGTGAGGCACCGGTCCAGCCGGATCCGCTTCACGCTGTAGTCGGACATGGCGTGAATGAGGCCGCCGGGGCCTCCGGTCCACTCGAGCCACACCGCGTTGCCGAAGCCGTTGTAGTCCCACACGTCCTGGTACCGGTACTGGGTGATGGCCTGCTCGGAGTTGCTGTTCTCCGTGGCGAGCTCTTCCGGAGGCTGCTCGCCGACGCCTTCGATCACGTCTTCTTCTGGACCGCAGCCCGCCAGCGCCAGCGCCAGCGAGAGCCCAACGGTGAGTCGCTTCATGAGGTGTTCCCTTTGCGAATTCGGGTGGACCGGCGCGCGGCCATGAGCAGGTTCGGTGCCACTCCCGAGACGCGCTTGATCGCAGAGGGCGCTGTCAGGAGAACTGACCGTGGGCCCCGTCAGAAAGGAAGCACGCCTCGCCGCGCGCGTCGCGTCCGTGCGACCTCAAGGGCCCCGGTGGCCGCTTCGCTCGCGGTTGTTGCCACGGGCCGTCAGGTGCGGTGTGGTCCGCCAGCCATGACGACCTCCAAGCAGCCCACCCAGTCGCTCACCACCTTCCTGCGGGGCGTACCGGTGTTCGGCGGTCTCGAGGGCCGCTCGCTCGAGCACCTCATCGACCTGCTCGAGGAGAAGGTGTTCGCGCCGGGGGAGACCATCTTCTTCGAGGGCGAGCTCGGCCGGACCATGTACGTGCTGCGCGAAGGCGAGGTCGAGGTGGCCCGCAAGGCGACCAACGGCCACAGCACCCCCATCGTGCGCCTGGGGCCCGGCGAGACCTTCGGTGAGATGACGCTGGTCGAGCTGCAGCCGCGCTCAGCGACGGTGACGGTGACGCAGCGGGCGAGGACCTACTCGCTCAACAACATGGACCTGTACCACCTGTACCGCGACGACAACTACGCGTACGTCATCATCCTGCAGAACATCTGCCGCATGCTGAGCCGCCGCCTGCGCAAGGCCGACAGCCGCATCGTGGAGTTCCTCGCCACCCCGGGCGCCAAGCGCCGCAGCGCCGCCGCGAGCAAGAGCAAGTCGGGTTCCGCGGCGCGCGCGCGCCGCCGCTAGAGGGCGCACGTGTTCACCGGGCTGGTGCAGGGCATCGGGCAGGTGGAGTCGCTCACCCCGGGCGGCATGACCGAGGTGTGGATCCGCTCCCACTACCCGGCGGGCGACTTCCAGCACGGCGAGTCGATCGCGCTCGACGGCTGCTGCCTCACGGTGGTGGAGCACCGCGGCCAGTCGTTCCGGGTGCAGGCGTCGAACGAGACCCTGCGTCGCACCACGCTCGGGCAGTGGCGGGCCGGCACCCGGGTCAACCTGGAAAAGGCGCTGCGCGCGGGCGACCGCCTGGGCGGCCACTGGGTGCAGGGCCACGTCGACGGCGTGGCGCGGGTGCTCGAGGCGCGGCCCGACGGCGGCGCGTGGGTGATGGCCTTCGAGCTGCCGCCCGCGCTGTCGCCCTTCTTCATCGAGAAGGGCAGCGTGGCGATCGACGGGGTGAGCCTGACCGTCAACACGCTGGACCGCGACCGCTTCTCGGTGGCGCTCATTCCCGAGACCCGCCGCGCCACCGCGCTCGGCGACAAGGGCGCGGGCGACCGGGTGAACCTCGAGGCCGACCTCATCGGCAAGTACGTGGCCCGCCAGGCGGGCCTGCGCACCTCGCTCACCGTCGAGCAGCTCGAGGCGGCCGGGTTCGGCAGCCGCTAGCTGTGGATTCTCATGACGTTGTTCACGCTGTAGCGGTGAGGCGGCTGAATGGTGTCATGCCGATGGCTCCGTGGCATCGGCCTTCGTTGTAGTGGCGTAACCATCCGCGGAGCGCCACCAC
>JAIBBQ010000257.1 GCA_019694595.1 Myxococcaceae bacterium | reverse complement strand
GACTTCGTTCCGGGCCCCCGCCGCTGACGTCGTGGATCACCTCGCCCCACACTTCGGTACCTGATCCACCGGGGTGACGCGCCAACGCCCTGATGTCCCGAAGGTGGGGCCGTGGGCGCCCGGCCTCGGGAGGGAAAGCACTCTCCAGGAACGGGGCCGGGCCCACTTCAGGAGCCCCGGCGACAATGGGTAAAGTTCCGGTCCGCCCTCGACATGGACATCAAGCGCCCCCTCCGTCAGTCGCCCTCGCTTCGCCCTTCACTCGAGCGGTCCACGGCATCCGCCGGTGGCGGCCGCCAGTCGCCCGCCGTGGTGCGCGAGCAGCTGCTGCGTGACGGACTGCAGCCGCGCACCGTGTCGCCGACCACCCTGCGCGCCGACCAGCGAACCCGCGGCGACGCGCTCCTCGAGATGCAGCAGGTGCTGGAAGGCGAGCGGCTGAACGAGCCGACGGCGTACGGGTCGACCGTCATTCGCAATCCCAAGGACGTCACCTCCAACTCCGACTGGGACTACCGCGAGAAGCGCAACGAGCAGGCCAAGGCGCAAGTGGCGGCCAACGCCGCGCTGGAGGCCGATGCGCTGCGCCGCATGTCCCCCGCCGACCGGGCGAGCTACCTGGCGGTGAAGGCGCGCCTCTCCGACGGCCAGGACGTGGTGGCCGTGCTCTCGCTGCAGAAGCTGCTCTTCTCCGGCGCGCTCCCGGGCGCGCAGGACGGCGTGAACCACGGCCGGTTGCTCGATCACCTCGCCAGCGTCGCCGACGGCACCGCCCAGCTGGCACCGGGGGTGAGCCGCGACGGCTTGCTGCAGTCCCTCGTGCAGGAACTCGCCACGCCGTCCGCCATCGACCAGGGGCCCAAGGGCACCTGTGGCCCCACCACCTTGCTCATCGAGCTGGCGATGAAGAACCCCGCCGAGTACGCGCGCCTCGCGCTCGGGCTGGCGAGCCCGTCCGGCCAGGTGACGATGGTCGGCGGCCAGACCCTGACGCGTGAGCCCGGGACCGAGGCCGACGACGGCAGCGGGCGCTCGACGACCCAGCGGCTCCTCGCCCCCGCGCTCCAGGAAGCGGCCAAGCCCGAGGCCTACGACAACGCGTCGGACGCCGGCTGGGGGACCTGGGGCAAGGACCTCGCCGCGCTCCACCAGCAGCTGTTCGGCACCTCGGAAGTGGTGAAGACCGCGGAGACCCCCGCGCAGCGACAGGCCGTCACCGACGCGGTGATGCGCGAGGCCCGCCTCGGCCACCAGACGCAGCTCATCCTCGACGTCGGCGGCTCGCTCCACTGGGTGCTGGTGGTCGGCGTCGAGAAGAAGGACGGCAAGGAGTACCTCAAGGTCATCAACCCCTACGGCCAGGTGGAACTCATCAGCCCCGAGGAAGTCGCCCGGCGGACCAAGGGCGCGAACCTCCCGCCCGACGCGGTCGCTCGCACCAGCTGAGCCGGCGCGGTCAGTCCACGCTCGCCAGCGCCTCGAGCGCGGCGAGGTCGTGCTTGCCCTGCGGGGTGCGTGGAAGCGCCGGCACGCGGTCGAAGCGGTACGGCCGCGCCGCCCAGGTGAGCGCCTTCACCGCCTGCGGCCACGAGGTGCGCGCGCCATCGGGTGCCTCGTAGAAGACGCGCAGCCGGTGGCCCCACTCGGGGTGCGGCCGCGCCACCACCGCGAGCTCGAGCCCGGTCGCCTCGCGCAGCACCCGCGCCACTTCCTGCGCGTGCACCCGCTCGCCGGCGCACTTCACCACCCCGTCGCTGCGGCCTTCGACGAAGAGCAGCCCGCGCTCGTCGAGCCAGCCCGAGTCGCCCGCGCGCAGCGCACCGTCGGGGCGCAGCACCTGCGCGGTGCCTCGGGGGTCGTCGAGGTAGCCGAGCATCACCGACGGGCCGCGCACGTACAGCTCGCCCTTGCCGCGCGGGCCCAGACGCACGCCTTCCGGCGACTCCGCCCACACCTCGACGCCGGGGAGCGGCCGGCCCGCGGCGCCCTGGGCGAAGCCCGGGTCGTCGTCGCCGATGGCCGCCACGCGCGGCGCGGCCTCGGTGAGCCCGTACTGGTTGTAGCGGCGCGCGCGCGGGAAGGTCTGCGCGAGCTCGAGCGCGGTGGCGCGGTCGAGCGCGCCGCGCGCCGCCGCCACGTAGCGCAGCTGCTCGCCGTGGCCGCCCGCGCGCGCCGCCTGCGCCAGCCGCCGCAGCGAGAAGGGCACCGACGAGAGCCCCTGGGCGCCGTGGGCGAGCATCGCTTCCCACTGCGCCGCGGGCGTGGGCAGGTCGTTGCAGAGGAGCACCGTGCCGCCGGCGCGCAGGGTGGTGAGCACCTGGCCGACGAGCGCGTAGCTGTAGCCCAGCGAGAGCACCACCGCGGTGCGGGGGAACTCGCGCACCGGCAGGTACGAGAGGATGCCGTCGACGTTGGCGTCGAGGCCCGCGCGGGAGAGCACCACGCCCTTGGGCTCGCCCGAGCTGCCGGAGGTGAAGAGCAGGAGCCCCGCCCGCGCGTCGAGCGCCTCGCGGGGCTTCTCGGCGCGCACCGCCGTGTCGGTCACCACGAGGTGCGGGCGGGCGCGCGCGAGCAGGCGCTCCTGCGCGAGCACGGGCATCGACGCGTCGAGCGGGAACAGCACCGCGCCCGCGTCCAGGCAGGCCAGCGCCGTCACCACCTGCTTCGCGGGCGTGGGCGCACGCGCGGCCACCACCACGCCCGGCCCGGCACCCAGCGCGCGCAGCGTGCCCGCGAGCGTCGCGACCTCCGCGCTCAGCCGCTCGCGGGGCCACGCCTCGCCCTGCGAGGTGACGAGCGCGGGCGCGCTCACAGGTCCATCAGCGGGGAGACCTGGAGGTCCACATCCATGACGAAGGTCCCCACCGCGCCGCCGTCGAGGCCAGGCACGGGCTTCATCTGGGCCCCCGAGATGCCGACCGCGAGCGACTTGCCGTCGAAGGCGGTCACGGTGAGCGTGCCTCCCGAGGCGGCCCAGAGGGTGCGCGTCTTGGCCAGCGGGTCGCCCACGTACCCCACCTGCGAGGCCTGCCCGGTGAGAACGCCCAGCGGCTGCGCCTTGCCCACCGTCTCGTCGGTGAGGATGACGGAGAGCCCAGCCGAGCCGCCTCCCGGCGGGGTGAGCAGCGCGTTGGCGGTCACCAGGAAGATGCCGCCGTCGGGGAGCCGGTTGACGAAGCCGTTGGTGAAGCCGACCTCGTGCACGCCGTCTTTCACCGGGGTGCCCATGGCCATGCTCACCACCACGCTCTTCCCCGGCGGGCCCTTGGATGGGCCACAGGACAGCGCGAGGAGGACGATTGCCAGGGTGGAAAGACGCATGCGGTACCTCCGGAAAGGCCGCGAGCCTAGCGTCGCCTCCGGGGGCGAGCGAGGGCGCTCCTTCGCGGGGGATGTCAGGTCCGCAGCACCGCGGCCGCCCACGACATGCCGCCGCCCACCGCGGCGAGGAGCACCCGCATCCCCGGGTGCACCTTTCCTTCGGCGCGCGCCTCGGCGAGCGCCACCAGCCACCCCGCGGCGCCGACGTTGGCGTGCCGGGGCACGTTGACGAAGGCCTTGCTGCGCTCGAGGCCCACGCGCGCGCAGACCTCCTCGATGAGCGCGACGCTCGTCTGGTGGGGCACGAAGGCGTCGATGTCCTTCGCGGTGAGCCCCGCATGGCGCAGCGCCCCCTCGATGGCCTTCTGGTAGCGCGGTAGCACCTCGGCCCGCAGCTGCTCGGCGGAGCCGGTGAGGAGGTAGCCGCCGCGCGCGAGCTCGCCTGGCGTCGGCGGCAGCGCGCCGTCGGTGGTGACGAGGCCCGCGAGGTTCCCGTCGGTCTCCAGGCTCACCGAGAGCACCGCGGCGCCCGCGACCTTCCCGAGCACCAGCGCGCCGCCCCCGTCGCCGAGCGAGAGCGCGGCCGCCTTGCTCACCGGGGGGACGATCTTGGAGAACGTCTCCGCGCCCACCAGCACCGCGGGCCCCGCGCCGGATGCCTGCAGCGCGCCCACGGTGGCCAGCCCGAAGAGCCCGGCCGCGCAGCCGGTGCGCACGTCGAAGCACGCCGCCTGCGCCCCCAGCGCTGCGCCGAGCGGCGCCGCCAGCGTCGACGTCATGCGGTGCGGCGTCGACGTCGCCGTCACCACCAGCGAGAGCGCGCTCGCCGGCACGCCCGCCTGCGCCAGCGCCGCGCGCGCCGCAGCGAGCCCGAGGTCGAAGGACGACGGCTCGTTGGCCGGGTCGAGCGCGGTCCCCACCCGGTGCGACCAGGCGCGGTGCACCACGCCCATCTGCTCGGTGGCGCCGGCGGCGAGGAAGGCGAGCTCCTCGGCGTCGGGCGTGCGGCCGCGGTGCGCCTCCGGCGGCAGGCACCCCAGCGCGCGCGCGTTGTCGTACGACTCGGGCGGAAACGCCGTCCCCGCGCCGAGCACTCCGAGTCCTTCGAAGGGTCCCACCACCACGGCTGGCATGGTGGGAGCTTAGGCGCCCTGGGTGGCTGCCTACTTCTTCTTCAGGATGATGAGCGCGCCGCCGCCGTCAGGCTTGAGGTCGGAGATGTAGAGCTTGCCGTTCTTCACGCAGTACTCGCCCATGCCGCCGTCGGTGTCGCGGGGCTTCACCTCGCCCGCGTCCTGGGACTGCACGCTGGTCTGCTTGCAGTTGCAGGCGGAGCCGGTGTCGGTGCAGCCGCCGTCGGACTTCGCCAGCACCTGCTGGACCTGCGCGCAGCTCGTGTAGAAGCCGGCGTCGAGCGAGAAGCACGAGTTGGGAATCGACCAGTCGGTCTCGAAGGTGATGGTGGTGGCGCTCACCTGGGTGGTGGTGGCGGTGATGGTGATGTCACCCGCGATGTTCAGGTTGAGCGCCCCCATGAAGCCCGGGCACTGCCCGCGGAACGGGTCGGAGCCGATGACCTTGGAGTTGAAGCAGTAGTTCTCGTAGCTCCAGGTGCCCACCACGTCCCCGCCGCAGGACTGGAACGCGGCGATCTCGTTCGCGCAGTCGCTCATCACCACCACGTTGCCGTCGACCAGCACCACGGTGAACTTCGAGAAGTGCGCCACCGGGCCGCTCACCTTGCCGTTGGCGTACGTCGAGCCCGCGATGGGCTTCCAGGTGGTGCCTTCCTGCACCGCGAGCGCGAACGACTTGCCGGAGACCAGCTTCGAGGCGTCGGCGGCGATCTCCAGCGTCGCCGGGGTCGAGAACGTCGTGCCCGACGGCCCGAAGTCGAACACCTCGGTCACCGTGTCGCTCGCCGCCGGCGAGAGCGCCAGGGTGATGGTGGTGTCCGCGCCGAGCGCGTTCGCCGGAATGGTGAGCTTGCCCTTGTCGCCGGGCGCGGCGACCACCCCGCCCTTGGACGCGGTGACCTGCACCGAGGTGGTGGACGGCGTCGAACCACCGCCGCAGCTCGACGCGAGCGAGAGGCCGAAGACGACGGTGACGGCGCAGGCCGCGAGCGCGGCGCGTGAGGCGAGCTTCATGTGGTGTTCCCCCTTGAGACGTACGGTGATGCCACCCCAGCTGCCTGGCGGCGCGCGGACCATACCAGCGGATCCGCCGTGCACCCGTCTGATATGGCGGGGTCGGCATGGACCTGGGGCTCACGGGGAAGACGGCGCTGGTGGTGGGTGGCGGCCGCGGCATCGGCCGGGCCACGGTGCGGCTGCTCGCCCAGGAAGGCGCGCACGTCGCCGTCTTCTCGCGCACCGCCTCCGAGGTGGACGACGCCGCCGCCGAGGTGCGCGCCATCGGCCGCAAGGCCTTCGCGGCGTCGGTCGACGTGCTCGACCGCCCGAAGTTCCACGCCGCCTTCGACGCCGCGCAGAGCGCGCTCGGCGCACCGTCGGTGCTGGTGTGGTGCGTGGCGCCCTTCTGGAAGCCGACCCGCCTGCAGCACCTGCCCGACGAGGAACTCGACCAGCTGCTCGCCACCGACCTCTCGGCCGCGCTGGTGGCCTGCCGCCGCGCGCTCGACGGCATGCTCGAGCTGCAGTTCGGCCGCCTGGTGCTGGTGGGGAGCCTGGTGAGCCAGGTGGGCATCGCCGGGGGCACCGCCTACGCCGCCGCCAAGGCCGGCCTCGAAGGCGCGGTGCGCGCCCTGTCGGTCGACTACGCACGGCGCGGCATCACCGCCAACGTCGTGTCCCCGGGCTTCACCGCCAGCGAGCGGCTCGAGCAGCGGCTCGCCGGCGACCCCGAGCAGCGCGAGAAGCTGGTGCGCCACACCACCCGGCGCGCGCTGGTGACGCCCGCGGAGGTGGCCGAGGCCATCGTCTTCCTCTGCTCCACGCGGGCCGCGGCCATCACCGGCACCGTGCTGGAAGTCACCGCCGGCGCGCACCTCAACACCTTGTGGTGAGCGCCTCCACCCGGCTGGTGGCGACGCGCTCGCTGCGCGGGCTGGCCGACGGGGTGGTGAGCGTGCTGTTGCCGGCGCACCTCGCCGCGCGCGGCCTGGGCACCGCGCGGGTGGGCACCGTGGTGACCGCCACGCTCCTGGGCTCGGCAGCGCTCACCTTGCTGGTGGGCCTGGGCGGCCTCGGGCGCTCGCGCCGGCAGCTGCTCCTCGGCGCCGCGGTGGTGATGGTGCTCACCGGCGTGGGCTTCGCGCTGCCGCTGCCCTTCTGGCTGCTGCTGGTGGTGGCCGCGGTGGGCACGCTCAACCCCTCGAGCGGCGACGTGAGCGTCTTCCTGCCGCTGGAGCAGGCGGCGCTGGCCGAAGGGGCGGAAGGTGCGCCGCTCGCCCGGCGCTACGCGCGGTGGAACGTGGCGGGGGCGCTCGGCGGCGCGGTGGGGGCGCTGCTCTGCGCGCTCCCCAAGACGGCGCTCGGCCTGTCCGCGCAGGACACCACCTGGGCCTTCTGGCTCTACGCCGCACTGGGGCTGTGTGCGGTGCCGCTCTTCCTCGGGCTGCCCGACGCTCCGCCGCCGCCGCGCGGGCAGCGCAAGCCGCTCGAGAAGTCGCGCGAGGTGGTGGTGCGGCTCACGCTGCTCTTCTGTCTCGACTCCGCGGGCAGCGGGCTGGTGCTCGACGCGCTGCTCGCCCTGTGGATGTCGCTGCGCTTCGGGTTCGACCTCCAGACCCTGGGAGCCGTCTTCTTCGTGGCGCGGCTCCTGGCGTCGTTCTCCCAGCTGCTCTCGCCGGTGCTGGCGCGGCGCTTCGGGCCGGTGCGCACCATGGTCTTCACCCACCTGCCGGGGAACCTCGCGCTCGCGGCGGCCGCCTTCGCCCCCAGCGCCGCGTGGGCGGTGGCGCTCCTGCTGCTGCGCACCTCGCTCTCGCGCATGGACGCGCCCATTCGCCAGGCGCTGGTGATGGACCTGGTGCCCCGCGAGGAACGGGAAGCGGCCGCGGCGGTCACCAACGTGCCGCGGAGCCTCGCCGCTGCCACCACGCCCGCGCTCGCCGGGCTGATGCTTGACGGCTCCACCTTCGGCTGGCCGCTGGTGCTCGCCGGGCTGTCGAAGGCGCTCTACGACCTGCTGCTGCTCGCCGGGGTCCGCGTCTTCGAGCGCCGACCGCGCTGAAGCTCTTCGCCCGGGAACCTGCGGCCTTCGCCGGTGTCGGTGAAGGGCAAGACGGCGCGGGCCGGAGCGGGACCTGCGCCTTCCCCGACGGAGAGAGCCATGCCCCAGACGAGCGCGACGGCGCGCCGCGGACTCATCGTTCGCGCGCACTGGCAGGACCGGTGTGTGTGGAGCCAGGTGTTGCGCCCCGGTGGGCGCGAGTCGGTGGCGGTGGGCAACGGCCCGGGCTGCGACTTCTCGCTCCCGGGTGCGTCGGCGGGCGCGGCCGCGCTGGAGCTCGCGAGCCTGCGCGGCGATGGCCCCCGGGTGCGCTTCACGCGCGCGATGCGCGGCACCCTGCACGCGGCGAGCGGCGCGGTGGCGCTGGAGACGGCCGGCGAGGTGGCGCTGGAGCGCGGCGAGCGGGTGGAGCTGCAGGCGGGCCCCATCACCTTCGAGGTGCGCGAGGTGGCGCTGCCAAAGCTGTTGCCCACCGCGCCCTTCGCCGGGCTCGACTGGGCCTTCCTCGACCTGGTGGCGGTGCTGTTCGCGGTGCTGGGCGTGGCGGTGGTGGGCGCGGTCACCGGCGACCGGGAGGCCCCGGCCGACGAGTTCGCGCTCGGGCGCCAGGCGCAGCTGCTCAAGCGCGTGGTGCACCAGGAAGTGCACGCCCCCGGAGGCGCGAGCGCGGCGCTGCCCAAGCGCAGCCCGAAGAAGGAAGCGGCGCCCAACCCGGCGCCCATCGCCGCGCGGCCGGCGGCGCCCAGGTCCGGGGCGGCCGCGCCCAGCGCGCAGGGGCTGCTCAAGGGGCTCTTCACGCCCAAGGGCGCGCTGGGGAACGTGCTGGCGAAGGGCGGCCTGGGCGAGGCGCTGCAGGCGGCGGGGCAGGGCGTGCGGGTG
>JAIBBQ010000256.1 GCA_019694595.1 Myxococcaceae bacterium | reverse complement strand
GTAGCGGGAACGCACCAGGTTGAGCTTGGCCTGGGTGAGCGCCGACTGGGCGTCGAGGAGGTCGGTGGTGGTGCCGCTGCCTGCCTGCACCACCGCGGCGGTGACGCGGTAGGCCTCCTCGGCGCTCTCGAGCGCGGTGCGGGCGACGTCGACGGCCGAGGAGGCCGCGTCGAGTTGCTCGAGGCGCCCCGACACCTCGGCGCGCACCTGGTGGTCGGCGTCGTCGCGGGTCAGGCGCGCCGCTTCCGCCTGGTGCGCCGCGGCGCGGTGCGCGTACCACTGGGCTCCCCAGGTCCACACCGGCCAGCTCGCCTTCACCCCCACGTAGGCCTGGTCCTTGGCGGCGAAGGCCTGCCCGTCGATGCGGATGTACGCGGCCTCGAGGTCGACCTCGGGCAGCAGCGCCGCCAGTCGGGCCCGGCTCGACGCCTCGGCGGCCTCGGCCGACGCCTGGGCGGCGCGCAGCTCCGGGCGACGGTCGAGCGCCTGGCCCGTGGCCTCGGGGAGCGACGGCACCGGCTTCGCGGCCTCGGCTTCGAGCGAGGTCGGCTCGGCGAACTCCACCTGGGCGTCGAGCGGCAGGTCGAGCGCGGTGAGCAGCGCCGTGCGGGCGGCCGATTCCTGCACCTTCGCCTGGAGCTCCTGCTGGCGAATGTTGGCCTTGGCCACCTTCACCCGCAGCACGTCGGCGGTGGTGAGCGCGCCGGCCTGCACCCGCGCCTCGGCCACGGCGAGCTGCTCGCCGAGCTGGGCCTGAGAGGCCTGCGCCACCTGGAGCGCCGCGCGCGCCTCGAACAGCCGCAGGTACCCGGCCTCGATCCCCTCGCGCACCGCGCGCTCTCCGGCTTCGAGCTGCGCCTGGGCGGCGTCGCTCGCCGAGCCGGCGGCGCTCAGTTCCTGGCTCAGGTGCAGGAGCCCGAGGAGCGGCTGCCGGGCGCCGGCGACGAAGGTGTTGGTGTTCTGATCGCGCGCCACGAAGCTGGGCGCGGTGGGCGCTCCGGGAATCGAGAAGACCACCGAGAATTCCTTGTCGTAGTGCTGGAACTCCTCGCTCAGCGCCGCGCTGGGCAGCAGCTGACCGCGCACCGCGCGCGCCTGATCGGCGGCGCCTTCCCGCTTCTCGCGGGCCGCGCGCAGCTGGGGGTTCACTTCCAGCGCCCGCTTGACCGCGTCTTCCACCGTCAGCTCGTCGTTCGCCAGGGCCGCGTGGGCCCCGAGCGTCACCACCACTAGGAGCGCGCGCATGATCAGTTCTCCGTGTGCACGGTGACGACGGCCGACAGCCCGGCGCGCATGGCGAGCCCGTCGGGCACGTTCCAGGCGATGCGCACCGGCACCCGCTGCACCACCTTCACGAAGTTGCCGGAAGCGTTGTCGGGCGGCAGCAGCGAGAAGCGCGAGCCGGTGCCGCCGGAGAGGCTCTCGATCTTCCCTTCGAAGTGCTTGCCGCTGAAGGCGTCGACCTCGATGTCCACGCTCTGGCCGGGCTTCATGGCGCCGATCTGCGTTTCCTTGAAGTTGGCCACCACGTAGCTCTGCGCGGGCACCAGCTCGGCCACCGGCTGCGACGGCGCCAGCAGCTGACCTTCGTGCGCGGTGAGCTTGGAGATGATGCCGTCGGCCGGGGCGCGCACCGAGGTGTACGAGAGGTTGAGGCGCGCGAGGTCGAGCGCCGCTTCCGCGGTGGTGACGCGCGCGTGTGCCAGCTCGGCGCCCGCGCGGGCGGCGGCGATCTTGGCGTCGATGGGGGTGTTGCTGTCGAGCATGCCGGTGGCCTCGGCGACGCGGCTCTGCGCCACGCGCCGGGCTTCCTCGGCCGCGCTCAGCTGCGCGCGCGCCGCCGCCACGCTCGCCTGGGCCGAGTCGAACGAGCTCTGGGCGTTGTCGAGCCGTTCCTGCGGCACGGCGTTGGCGGCGCGCAGCTTCTGGGTGCGCTCGAGGTCGTTCTGCGCCTTGCGCGCGTCGGACTCGGCGCGCTGCACCTGCGCCTTGGCGGAAGCGATCTGCGCGTCGGCCGAGCTCACCTGGGCGACGGTGGTCGACACCTGGGCGCGCGCGCTCGACAGCCCGCCGCGGGCGCCGGCCTCCGACACCTGCACCTGGGCGTCGGCGGCGCTGGCCTGGGCCTTGGCCGCGGCGAGCTCGCCTTCGGCCTGCTTGAGCCGCGCCTGGAGGTCGGCGGGGTCGAGCTCGACCAGCACGTCACCTTTCTTCACCACCGCGTTGTCGTGGACCAGCACGCGCAGGACCTGGCCGCCGACCCGCGGCGCGAGTGGCACCACGTCGGCCTCGACCTGCGCGTCGTCGGTCGTCTGGCGGTTGGCGGTGAGCACCCGCAGGGCGCCGTAGCCGCCGACGACGAGGAGCCCGACCACGCCGATGATCATCACGCGGCGGCGGCCTCCCGCGGCGCGGGCGTTCGCCGCTGCGCTCGAGAGCTCGGCGGCTGGGGGGGCGACTGCGGGGTTCGGGGCCTGGGTGGTGGTGCTCATGGGGGTCACTCCATTTCGACGTGTACGGGGGCGCTCGGTGCGGCGCCCTGCTTGGGCGCGCGGAGCATGAACATCAGGGGAACGACGCAGAGGAAGAGGATGCCGCCGGCGATGAAGAGCTTGTCGAAGGCGAGCACCATGCCCTGACGGGCGACGGCGCCGTAGAGCGAGCCCAGGGCCGCCCCGTGGGCGCTGTTGGCGTCGACGCCGCGGGCGACCAGCCCGTTCTCGGCCATCGCCAGGCGGGCGAGCACCTCGGGCCGCTCGCCGAGGATGTGCGCGCGCAGGCCGTCGCGCGAGAAGACGCCGTAGCGGGTGAGCAAGGTGGCGAACGCGGCCAGGCCCAGCGAGCTGCCGATCTGCCGGATGAGCGAGCTCAGGCCGGTCGCGTCGGCCATCTGGTGCCGGGGAATGGTGGACAGCGAGATGGTCTGCAGCGGCACCATCATCAGGCTCATGCCGGCGCCCTGGCTGACGATGGCGGCGATGATGTCGGGCGTGCTGCTCGAGAGGTTGAGGCCCGCGAGCATGAACTGGCCGTAGCAGTTGAGCAGCAGACCGCTGGTGCCGAGGAACCAGGGCGGCACCTTGGCGTAGATCTTCGCCACCACCGGCATGCAGACCAGCATCACCAGGGTGCGGGGCATCAGCGCGAGCCCCGACTGCATGGCGGTGAAGCCGAGGAGTTCCTGCATGAACAGCGGCAGCAGGAACATGCCCGACATCATCACCGCGAACATCGCCGCGCTCGCCAGCGCGCCCGACGTGAAGGTGGCGTCCTTGAAGAGGCGCAGGTTCACCGCCGGGGCCTGCGCGGTGAGCTCGCGGACCACGAAGGCCACCGCGGTGAAGAGCGCGAGCAGTGTCACCACCACGATGAGCGGCGACTCGAACCAGTCGTCGCCCTGCCCTTCCTCGAGCACGTACTGGAGCGCGCCGAGGCAGGTCCACAGGAGCGCGATGCCCAGCCAGTCCATGTGGGCGCGCATCTTCTGGGCCTCGGCGCGGGCGTGGGCCTTGATGTCCTCGGGTTCCTCGACGAAGCGCCAGACGAGGAACATGCCCAGGATGCCGACCGGCACGTTGATGAAGAAGATCCACGACCAGTGGAAGTTGTCGACGATGAAGCCGCCCAGCGTGGGGCCGACCGCGGGGCCCACCATCACCGCCATCGCGAAGAGCGCCATCGCGGTGGCCTGCTCCTTGGGAGGGAAGGTCTGTCGGAGGATCGCCTGCTCGGTGGGCTGCAACGCACCGGCCCCGAAGCCCTGGAGCGCGCGGAAGACGATGAGCGACGGCAGGTTCCACGCCACGCCGCACAGCGCCGAGCCGAGAATGAACAGCAGGAGGCACGCGAGGTAGACGTTCTTCTGTCCGAAGAGCCGGCCGAAGAACCCGGTGAGCGGCATCACCATGACGGTGGCGATGGCGAAGCCGGTGGAGATCCAGGTGATCTCCTGCACGGTGGCGCCCACCGAGCCGCGGATCTGCGACAGCGCCACGTTGACGATGGAAGCGTCGATGGCGCCCATCAGGGTGCCGAAGGTCACCGAGAGCGCCACGACCCACTTGTTGGTGCGGCGGCGGGGCGCGGGCAGCGCATCGAGCGGCACGGCGAGCGCGGTCATGAACGTTCCCCGGTGCCCGCGCCGTCGAGGAAGGCCTGGGTCACCGCCAGCGCCGCGGCGTTGGGCGACATCCACTTCGGGTCCTCGATGCTGCAGAAGAACATCGACTGGATGAGGCCGAGCAGCATCACGGCCTGAATGCCTTCGGGGTCCTTGGACAGGGCGCCCAGCGTCCGGGCCCGCTCGAACATCGGGCCGAAGGTCTTCTCGAGGCGCAGCCGCATCTCGCGCTTCGACTTGAGGCCGAAGCTCGCGTCGCCCTGCATGAGCATCATGCGGAAGCGCGCCCGGGGCAGTGCGCTGGTGAAGAGCACCCGGAGCGCGCGCTCCAGTTGCTCGCGGAACGGCAGCGCGCGGGTGTCCTCGATCGACGCGGCGAGCTGGGCGGTCAGCTTCTCCCGGTGGGCCGTGAGCAGCGCCTCGACCAGCGCCTTGCGGTCGGCGAAGTGGTTGTAGAGCGTGCCCACCGCGACGCCGGCGCGCGCGGCGATGGTCTCCATGCGGGCGTCGGGGCCTTCCTCTCCGAGCACCTCCTCCGCGGCCTGGAGAATGGCGTCGGCCACCACTTCCTTGAGGCGCACCCGAAGTTTTGAACTCCGAGTGCGTCGCGGTGAATCGTGATTCATTGTTTGATCGTTAGCCTCAGGTGTTCCCAGCCGCAACCAAACCTTGAACCCGGTCCGCTTCGCCTGGAGTTCCGGAGGGTTCGAGCGCGCCGGCGAACCGAACCCGTGAGGTGGGAGCCTGGAGCACCCGTGCCCTGAACATGGCGTTCAATCGGCCAGCGTCCGCGCCCGCAAGTGCCCGGAGCGCGGGGCAGCGACCGCTGGCGCGCGCCTTGCGAAGGGTGGTGGCTGAAAGGGGTGTCCATGCGCGCTGCTCGATTCGCCTGCTGGGTGTTGACCGTCGGCCTGAGCTCGCTGGGGTGTGGCGAGGGCGCCGCGACGATCGAGGCCGACGAAGGCGACGGCGCCGCGCTCAACGACGAGCTCGCCGACGCCACCTCGACCAGCGCCGAGCAGGGCCTCAACACGCCGGTGCTGGACACCGAGGAAGTGGCCTTCCTGAAGCTCATCAACGACTACCGGGCGTCCAAGGGCCTGGTGAAGCTGCGGGCCTCGGTGGCGCTGACCCGCGCCGCGAACGCGCACTCGGCGGACATGGCGGCGACGGGGAAGTTCCAGCACAACAGCTCCGACGGGACCGACACGTTCGTGCGCATCGCGAAGTACTACGCGTGCTCGGGGTACAAGGCCGAGAACATCGCGATGGGGGCGAGCGACGCACAGACGGTCTTCACGCTCTGGAAGAACTCCGCCCCGCACAACACCAACATGCTGGGCGCCGACTACCGGGTGATCGGCATCTCTCGCGTTCCCAACGCGAGCGGCACGATGTACTGGACCACCGACTTCGGCAGCTGCGTCGACGCGCTGTTCTCGGCTGGGTTCGGCACCATCGCCAGCAACGGGGGCTTCGAGTCGACGGACATCGTCGGGGGCGTCGACTCCGGCGCGGTGCGGACCTTGTCCAAGTGGCACACGGGCGGTTCTGCGGGGAGCGCGTTCACCCGCGGCACGGGCGCGATGCTCGCCGACGGCTCCTACGGCATGCGGGCGACGGACCCTGACCCGGGCCATTCCGCGGTGACCCAGGTGGTGCGAGGCAGCGCCAACATCAACTACCGGGCGCGGGCCACCGCCCGGCGCGTCTCCGGTGCGACCCAGCAGGTGCTGTACCTGGACTTCCTCGACGCGAACCTCGCGCGCCTCGCGGTGAAGACCACGCCCGCGCCGGCCACGAGCACCGCGGGCGCCTTCTTCATCGACGGCGTCTCGCCCGCGGGCACGCGGTACGTGCGCGTCATTCTCTACGGCGGCGGCGCCGCGGGGCAGCGTTCGGTCTACGACTGGGACGCCGTCCGCCTCGAGGCGTGGTGATCGAAGGTCGTGGTCAGCGCACGAGGCGCTGGCGGCTCGCCTCGTAGAGCAGCACGGCGGCCGCCGCCGACGCGTTGAGCGACTCGAAGCCGTGGGTCATCGGAATCGCGACCCGATCGTCGCAGTGCGCGGCGACGTTCTGGCGGACGCCCTGCCCTTCGGCGCCGATGACGAGGCCGGCAGCACCTTCGAGCCGGGCCTGGTGGAGCGGACGGCCCTCGCGCGGCTCCGCGGCGACGGTCCACAGGTTCGCTTCCTTCAAGGCGTCGATGGCGCGCGCCAGGTTCACCACCCGGGCGATGGGGCACAGCTCGATGGCCCCGGCAGAGGCCTTCACCACCGCCCCGGTGACCTGGGCAGCGCGATCCTGGGGCACCACCACGCCGTGCGCCCCGAAGGCCCACGCCGAGCGGACGATGGCGCCGAAGTTCTGCGGGTCCTGCACGCCGTCGAGCACCACCAACAGCGGCGGCCGGTCCGACGCCAGCGCGAGCGAGAGCAGCTCGTCGAGGTCGCGGTAGTGGAACGGCTTCACGTGCGCCACGACGCCCTGGTGCACGCCGCCTTCGGCCATGGCGTCGAGCGCATCGCGGCGGGCGCGCTCGACCGGCAAGCGCCTCCCCCGCGCGAGCGAGGACAGCTCGTCGGCCACCGCGGGCGACAGCCCCTGCTCGGCGAGGAACAGCCGCTCGACGTCTCCCGGCCGGGAGGCGAGCAGCTCACGAATCGGATTGAGCCCGAAGACGATGCGCGGCCCGGACCCGTCGCCGCGCGCGCGGTGCTTCACCCGCCCTTGACCTCGATGGGGATCTCCACCGTCTTCATCTGCCGGCTGCACACCTTCTCGGTGCAGATGAAGAAGGTGAGCTTCGCTTCCACCGACGCCTGGCCCGCCGCCGCGGGCGCGGTGACCGGCACCTCGAAGCGCGGGTCGGCGTACTTCTGGCCTTCGGCCTTCTTGGCCACGCTGTCGGCCAGCGTCAGCTTCTCCTTGCCGAGCGAGGCGCCCTTCGCCTTGAGCTCGATGCGCAGCGGCGCCTCGTCGCTGACGTGCGCCCCGTCCTTCGCGGTGATGGCGAGCACCACGGTGCCCCGCGCCCCGGGCGCGAGCTTGGCCACCGAGCCCGCGGCGCTCACCTCGTACAGCGCGGTGACGTCGGGGGCCTGCGCCCACGCCGACGCCGAGACCACCACCGCCAGCACTGCTCCTTCGAAGCCTCTCATCGCACGCTCCCTCGACCGCATCGTACTTCAGCCGTGCGCCACGGCCTTGGCTTTCCCTTCGAACAGCGCTTCCGCCCGGGTGATGATCGCACCGGCGAGGTCGACGCCGGTGGCCTGCTCCATCTCCGGCAGCGCCGGCGACGGGTTGACCTCGAACACCTTGGGCCCCGCGTCGGCGTCGAGCATGTCCACCGCGCAGACCTCGAGCTCGCTGACCCGCGCCGCCTTCTCGGCCGCCGAGCGGAACGCAGGCGTGAGCTCGACCGCCTCGAGCCGCGCGCCGGTGAACAGCGAGCGACGCAGGGTGCCGGTCCGCGGCTGGCGGCGCACGGCAGCGAGCGCCTGACCTCCGACCACCAGCACGCGCACGTCGGTGCTGCGCGCGCGCACGTATTCCTGGAGCACCAGGTTGTGGCCCAGCCCGATGACCGCCTCGAGCGCGGCCTTGAGCGAGGTGAGCGTCTCGCAGACCATCACGCCACGGCGCTCGTGCCCCACGAGGAGCTTCACCAGCACCGGGACACCGCCGACGAGCGACACCATCTGCTTCAGGTCCTTCGCGTCGCGCGCCATCACCGTCGCCGGCACGGGGACCCCGGCGGCGATGAGCCGCTGCAGACAGCGCACCGAGCTGCGGGCGCGGCCGATGGCGCGCGCGCCGTTCATCAGGTGGGTGCCGAGCAGCTGCAGCTGGTCGACCACCGCGAGGCCGTAGCTCGCCACCGAGTGCGCCACCCGCGGAATGGCCACGTCGGGCAGCGGCAGCGGCTTGCGCTGGTACGAGAGCGCCGCGCCGCGCGGGCCGAGGTGGAGCTCGACCTTCACCGGGTTGATCACCGACACCTGGTGCCCGCGCTCGCGCGCCGCTTCCACCATGCGCCTGGTGGAAGGGATGGTCTTGCTGCGCGAGAGAATGGTGAGGCGCATGGCGAGAGGTCGACCACCTTAACCGCACCCACGCAGCCAGCGCGGCGCGCATTCACCACTGCCCAGTGCCGTGCACGTGTAGCGCCTCCGGTTGATGAGACACAGGTTTGACTGCATTCACGCCGCCTTCTTGGTCTCCTCCTCGAACAGTCTTCTCTTCGCCTCGGGGCTGATGTGGCCGTGCCGTTCGATCAGCCACGAGC
>JAIBBQ010000036.1 GCA_019694595.1 Myxococcaceae bacterium | reverse complement strand
TGACGACCTCGAGCTGCACCTCGAGGTCGTCGGGGCGCACCGCGGCGTAGTGCGAGAGGTGGCGGCGCGCGGCGTCGGCCTGCTTGGCGCGCAGCGCCGCGAAGCCTGCACGGCGCACCAGCGCGGGCCGGTCGACCTGGGCGGCCGCGGCGTCGACGTCGGCCTTGTCGGACGCCAGCGCGACCTCGAGGTCGAGCAGCGCGGTGGCCGGGTCGTCGTCGAACGACAGCTCGGCGCGGCGCAGGCGCGCGGGCACGAAGGCCGCGTCGAGCTGCAGCGCCTGGGCGAGGAAGCCTTCTTCCCGCGCCGTGCCGCGCACCAGCTGCGAGGCCTGGTAGTAGGCGCGCGCCGCGGGCCGGGCTTCCTTCTCCAGCGCCGCGCGGCGGGCGAAGAGATGCGCGGCTTCCTGCACCTCGTTGCGCTTGAGCTCGAGCTGGGCGAGCTGCTCGAGCGCCGCCGCGGCCCGGTCCCCGGTGGGGGCCGCCTCGAGGCAGGCGTGGAAGCGGACCCGGGCGCCGGCGGCGTCGCCCGCCTCGAGCAGGCGCTGGGCGCTCTGGAAGTAGAGCGGCGCGGCCTCGGTGGGGCGGCCGGCCTGCATCAGCGCCTGGGCGCGCGCGGCCCAGAGGTCGGTGAGCTCCTGCCAGAGGCCCGCGTCCTCGTAGAGGGCCGCGAGGCGGCCGGCGAGCTCCTCGTCGAGCTTCCGCAGCGGGAAGGCCTGGGCGTACGCCTCGCGCGCGCGGTCGAGGTCGCCCACCAGCTCGCCGGCGCGGCCCAGCTCGGCGCGCAGCTCGGCGAGCTTCTCCGGCGCGGCGTGCTTGGGCAGCAGCGCGAGCGCGTCTTCCAGCGCGCGGCGGGCGTTCTGCGGTCGCTCGCAGCGCAGCGAGAGGTTGGCGAGCTCGAGGAGCGCGTTGGGCTCGGGCGCCAGCCGGCACGCCTTCTCGTAGGCCACCAGCGCGTCGCCGGGACGCCCGAGGCGCGCTTCCAGCACGCCGCCGAGCTCGCGCAGGGCGGCCGCGGCGAGGCGGGAGTCGCCGTGGTGCTCGGCCGCGGCCGCGCGGCGCTCCAGCGCCCAGGCGAGGCCCTGCATGTCGCTGCGCCGGCGCTCCAGCGCGCACAGCTCGCCCAGCACCGGGAGGTCGAGCGGCTCGACTTCCAGCACCCGGCGGAAGGCGTGGGCGGCGAGCTCGAGGTCGAGCGCCAGGTCGCGCGCCGCCACCGCCAGGCGCCGGTTGTGGCGCACCCGTTCCTTGGCGTCGCTCGCCACCTCGGCGAGCGCCTTGAGGCAGCGGCAGAGCATCGGCCCGTCGCGCTTGGCCTCGGCGATGGCGAGCAGCCCTTCGAGCGCCGGGCGCAGGTGCGCGTCGAGCTCGAGCGCGAGGCCGAAGAGCTTCTCGGCGCGCTCGGGCTGCGAGAGCCGGCTGCGGTACAGCTCGCCCGCCTCGGCCCACAGCGCGGCCTTGCGCGCGGAGTCGGTGACCACCTGGGCGGCCTTCTCGCAGGCGTCGGCGAGCTCGCTGACGCGGCCGGTGGCGCGGAAGTGGGGAATCAGCTCGTCGAGCGCGCCGCGGTCCGACGGGTCGAGCGCGAGCGCCGCCTCGAGGTGCTCCTTGGCCTTCGCCGGCTCGGCGAGCGTGCCCTGGAACAGCCGCGCGAGCGCGTGGTGGGCGGTGAGCGCCGCGGCGCGGGCCTCGTCGCGCGACGGTGCGGGCCCGGCGAGCTCGATGGCCTGCTGGAAGCCGGCCACCGCCTCGGGCACGCGGCCGAGCTTCTCGGCGACCTGGGCGCCGCGCACCAGCGGCTCCGGCTCCGACGGCAGGAGCGAGGCGGCCTCGCGGTAGCGCAGGAGCGCGTTCTCGGGCTGGTTGAGGCCTTCGGCCCACACCTTGCCGGCGAGGAGGTTGGCGCGGCCGACGCGGTCCACCTCGTGGCGGGCGAGCCCCACCTCGCGCAGCCGGTCGAGCGCCTTGATGGCGCGCAGGTGCTCGCCGCCCTGGAAGCAGAGCTCGCCGAGGAGCTGCAGCGCCTCGGGGTGGTCGGGGGTGAGGCGCAGCGCGGCCTCGCAGTGTAGCCGGGCGCCGGCGACGTCGTCTTCCGTCTGGGCGCACAGCCGGGCGAGCTGCACGTGGGCCTCGGCGGCGTCGGCCGGGTCGCGGGCCAGCGCGGCGAGGCGCCGGTACGCGCGGATGGCGCCGGCCTTGTCCTTCGCCTGGTCGGACGCGCGCGCCAGCGCCTTGAGCGACGGCAGGTGGTCGGGCTTGAGGCCGAGCAGCTCGTGGAGCGCCTTGACCGCCATCTGCGGGGCGTGGTCGCGGCCGGCGCGGCTGCCGGCCTCGGCGGCGAAGAAGGCGCCGGCCTCTTCCTGGTTGCGGCGGGCCAGGGTGGACAGCGCGAGGTAGCGCTCGGCCGCGCGGGCGAACTCACCGCGCCGCTCGCGCACCACGGCCTCGGCCCACAGCGCGGTGGCGCTCTTCTCGCGGCGGCGGGCGAGCGACTGGGCGACGTCGAGCGCCAGCTCGTGGGTCTGCGGGTCGGCCACCAGGAGCGTGAGCAGCCGCTCGGCGGCGAAGGGGTGGGCTTCCTGCGCGTCGCCCAGCTTGAGGTACGCCTCGCGGGCGAGCGCGAGCTTGCCGGACGCGAGGTGTTCCTCGGCGTCGGCGAAGGCGCGCGCCCCTTCGAGCGTGAGGAGCAGCTCCTCGTCGGGCGTCGCCGGCGGAGGCAGGCCGCCCGCGGCGAAGCGCAGGGTGAGGCCCTTGCTCGAGACCCGGGCCTCGGCGAGCCGCGCCTGGTCGAGCGACGGCATCTTGAAGCCCCGGGCGACCGCCGCCTGCTCGACGAGCGCGGGCAGCACGCGGGTGGTGAAGCCGTTGGCGCCGCGGCGCTCGACGTCGGGCAGCACCCCGGAGCGCGCGAGGCTGTCGGACAGCAGCGCAGGCAGGCGCGAGGCCGGGGTGGCGGCGAAGGCGTACAGCCGCACGTCGTAGACGTAGACGGCGAGGCGGTCGGCGTCGCCGTCGAAGGCCACCTTGAAGGTGACCGCCGCCCGGCTGTCGCTGCGCAGCCGCCCCTGCCCTTCGAGGTACCCGGGCCGGAAGTGGAGCTTGAGCTCGTCGAGCTCGGCGAGCTTCTCGCCCAGGGAGGAGACCTGGCGGTTGATGACCTCGGCGTCGACCTGGAGCTCGAGGAGCCCGAAGTCGAGCTTCTTCTTCTGGTACCGCGACGCTCCGCCCGAGATGTTGAGCGGGAAGGTGACGTCGGGAATCTGGAGCGCGAAGTCGGTGATGGCCACGCCCGGCGCCACCTGCACCGGGGGAAACCCGATGAAGGCGCGCCGGTCCACCAGGCGGAGCTCCGGCCCGGGCGCGCGCTTCTCCGCCGTCTTGTCGCTGGTGTCCTGCGCCATGCTCCGAGGTGGCAGACCGTAGCACCCGGTAGCAGGGGCTCTAATTTTTTGGGATCAGCTCCGGCGGGTCAGGGTGCGCCGGTGGACCATGCCCCAGACGAGCAGCTGCACCACGCACATCAGCCCGCCGAGCACGATGAGCGTCACCCCGTAGCCGATGACCTCTTCCACGATGTCGCCGGGGGCACGGCCGCTGTTCACGGCGGCGTTGAGCCTGGGAATCTCCTTGCCCACGCGGCCGGCGGCTCCGGTGAACCCCACCAGGAAGCTGGCGATCGCCGCGGAGAGCGACATCGGCCAGAGGTTGAGCCGCCCCTGGGTGCGTTCCTCGAAGAGCGAGATGACCAGGCCGGTGACGGCGAGGAACACCATCATCCACAGCGCGGGGCCCACGGCCAGGGTCGGTGGCAGGAAGAACGAGACGACCACCAGCAGGAGGATGCCCACCGCCATCATCACGCCGCTGGTGACGTTGGCCACCAGGGAGATGGGAGAGAAGGAGCGCAGGAAGGACTCGGAGGCGAAGTGCTCCAGGGCGTTGGCGAACTCCTCGGCGTTCCGGAAGCGCGCGCCGGGGTCGGTGGCCATCGCCCGCTCGCACAGCGCACGCAGCGGCGGCGGCACCCGCTGGTCGATGCGCGGCGCCTGGTTGGCGGCGGCCAGCTTCACCGTGCCTTCCACGTCGTGACCCAGGAAGGGCGGCCTTCCCATGAGCAGGTGGTAGAGCACCGCGCCCAGGGCGAAGACGTCGGTGCGCTCGTCGAGGGCGTCGGTCTGCCCGCGCGCCTGCTCGGGCGCCATGTACGACGGCGTGCCCACCACGCTGCCCTGCACCGTCTCGTTCATCGCCCCGCGCACCGAGGAGTGCTCGGCGGACATGCGGGCCGCGGCGCCGCGGGCCTTGGCGAGGCCCCAGTCGACCACGAAGACCTCGCCGTGCTGCCCGATGAGGATGTTCTGGGGCTTCAAGTCCCGGTGCACCACGCCCTGGGAGTGCGCGAAGCCCATGGTCTGCGCGGCCTTGAGCACCACCACCGCGAGCGCCAGCCGCTCCTTGAGCGTGGTGGTCTCCTTGAGCGCCTGGTCGAGCGTCTTCCCCTGCACGCGGCGCATCACGTAGTAGGGCGCGCCGTCGGCCCGGACGCCGCGCTCGTAGACCGCCGGCACCCCGGCGTGCTCCAGGTTTCCGGTGATGAGCGCCTCGAGCGCGAAGCGCTCGCGCGTGAGCTCGTCGGCGTTCGCCGAGTGCAGCTCCTTCACCGCCACCACGCGCGAGAACTGGGTGTCGTAGGCCTCGAGCACCCGGCCCATGCCGCCCTGCCCGATGGTGGTGCGCAGGTCGTAGCGCTGCTCTCCGGACATCAGCCGCCTTCCGCTCTCCACCACCGGGCTCACCTCGGTGCTGTCGCGGCGCCGGGTCGCTCCGGTGTCGATGGTGCTCGAGTCGGCCATGGAAACCCCCTGTGGATGCCGGTGGTTGCCGGCCCAGGAGGACAGCATCCTCCCGGCGGGCACCCGGCGCCAGCCGCGCGCAAAAGGGCTTTGCATCGCGCGTCGGTAACCCCACCTGCGGGGCTCTCGTATTTCGAGAAACGCCGCAGCCACCGCGCGGCGCCCAACGCAGTTCGAACCCAGCCACGAGGAGTCCGCCATGCCCAACGACATCTCCGTCGCGTCCGTCGCTCGTCAAATCATCAGCTACAGCCCGGAAGAGCAGAAGCTCCTCAACTCCGCGCCGCCCGAGCAGCGCGCCAAGCTGCAGCTCGAGATGATGGAGCAGAAGAAGTCGGAGCTGGTCTCCTTCCTCTCCAACATCCTCAAGATGAAGCACGACGCGGCGATGGCCATCATCGCCAACATGCACTGAGCGCGGCCATGAAGACCGACGCGCCGCTCCCCGAGATCCGCTTCACGTTGAAGGACGTGCTCGGGTCCTTGCCTCCCGAGCTGCAGGAAGAGCTGCTCAAGCTCGACGAGGTGGAGCGGGAGTTCCTGCTCAACGGCGCGCCGGAAGAGAAGAAGGCCTACCAGGCGCTCGCGCCCGCGGAGCAGACGAAGTTCGCCTGGCTGCCGCCGGCCCGCCGCGCCGAGGAAGTGAAGTCGGTGGCGCAGGGCCCGTCGCGCTTCACCCGCGTCGAGCGACCGCTGGTGGTGCTGAACCCGCCCGCGACCGGCCGCCCGGAGTTCACCTCCGGCGAGGCGCAGCCGAGGAGCAAGGCCCGAGCGCGCCGCCTGCCGCCCATCGACAAGATGACGCTGCTGTTCCGCGGCGGGGTGCTCAAGGGCTGAGTGGTTTTCGGGCTACACCGCGGCCCATGAAGACGCTCACCGAGTACCTGTGGTTCGAGACCAAGGAGCGCCGCGAGCTGGTGCGGTTGACCGACACCGTGGCCTCGCTGGTCGAGAAGTCGGGCGTGCGCGAAGGCTTCGCGCTGGTCTCCGCGATGCACATCACCGCCGGCGTGTTCGTCAACGACGACGAGCCCGGGCTCCACGAGGACATCTGGCGCTGGCTGCAGCACCTCGCGCCGCACGGCCCCGAGTACCTCCACCACCGCACCGGGGAAGACAACGGCGACGCGCACCTCAAGTCGATGCTGGTGCACCACCAGGTGATGGTGCCGGTGACCAAGGGCGCGCTCGACCTCGGCCCCTGGCAGCAGGTCTTCTACGCGGAGTTCGACGGCCGGCGGCGCAAGCGGGTCATCGTCAAGGTGATGGGGGACTGACGCGGAAGGCGTCCACCGCGCGGGCCACCACCTGCGGGTCCTTCAGGATGCGCAGGTGCCCCAGGCCGTGCGTCTCCCACAGCGAGGCGTTGGGCCAGGCCCTGGAGAGCCGCTCGCCTTCCTCGAGGGGAATCTCGCGGTCGTGCCGGTCGTGGATGACGAGCAGCGGCGCTTCCTGGCGCGGCGCGAGCTTGAGCGGCAGCACGTCTTCGAAGCGCACCTGCAGCCGGCCTTCGGCGTCGTGCACCATGCGGTCGAACACCTGCTGCGACACGCCGAGCCCGTCGCGGAAGCGCTCCCAGAAGTCGTCGAAGCGCGCGCTCGGCGCCACGAAGACCGCGCGCTCCACCTTGAGGCCCCAGGCCATCGCCAGCCCCGCGCAGGCCGCGCCGAAGCTGTGCGCGAGCAGGCCGTGCAGCGGCCCGAAGAGGTGGTCGACCTGCTCCAGCGCGCGCGCGCCGTGCACCAGCGACGACGACTGCCCGCCGGACGCGCCGTGGCCCGGGAGGTCGAGCGCCACCACCCGGAAGCCGGCGTGCTCGAGCGCGGGGACGAAGTTGGCGAGCTGGCCCGCGTAGCCGCTCCACCCGTGGACCAGCAGCACGGTCGGGCCCTTGCCCCAGGCCCAGCCGCGCACCGCCTCGCCCATCACGGTGAGCGTGAAGCCCTCGCCGCGCGAGAGCACCAGGTGCTCGTCGGCCTTGGGGCGCTGACGCTGGGGCGAGAAGAAGACCTTGGCCGCCACCTGCGCGGCCACCGCGGGGGCCACCTTGCCGGCCACCTGCATGCCCGAGCGGACCCAGGCGGGGGCCCGCGGGCGGCGTGAAGTACGAGCGGTCGTGCTTTTTTCGGTCGGGGCGGCGTTCATGGTCGGCTCTTTCTCTCTCTCGTCGTGGTGGGAAGGGGGCGCTACTTGCGCAGGCGCTGCAGCAAGGCGTCGTAGGCGGCGCGGGCGCGCTTGTCGGCCTTGGGGTCCTTCAGCAGGCGGGTGGCGTGCTGGTACGCCATGCCGATGCCCACGAGCTCGATGGCCGCCTGGTCGGCGTCGATGGTGCCGCGCAGGTGGCCTTCGGACACCGCGAGCCGCACCGCCTTGGCCAGGGTGTCGAGCCAGGCGCGCTGCGACTCCACCAGCCGGTCGCGCACGGGGCCCGGCCGGTCGTCGTACTCGTGGGCCAGCGACAGGAAGAGGCAGCTGCCGCGCCCGGAGACGCCGCGGATCCACGACAGGTAGCCGTCGAACATCGCGTTGAGCCGCGGCAGCCCGCGCGGCTTGCCGAGCGCCGGGGTCACCACGTGGCGGGTGAAGCGGCCGATGGCCTCTTCGAGCACCTCGAGCTGCAGCGCTTCCTTCGACTTGAAGTGGGCGAACAGCCCGCTCTTGGACAGGGACAGCGAGCTGGCGAGGGTGCCCAGCGTCACGCCCTCGAGGCCGAGCTGGCCCGCGAGGAGGTACGCCTTGTCCACGATGCCCTTGCGGGTCTGCTCGCCCTTCCGCATGACGGGAAGAATAAGAACGACCGGTCGTTTTTGTCAAACCCATCGCGCGGCCGGGGTTGACCGCGGGGCGTCGCAGGGGCGAGAAGCCGCACCCATGCGCCCCACCCTCGAGAGCCCCCGGACCTCCGTCGTCGTGGATCCGCTGCAGGCGCAGGCCCAGGAAGCGATGCGCAAGGCGCTCTCGAACCTGGCGCACCTGCAGGAGGCGCGCGGGAGCTGGTCGGGCGACTACGGCGGCCCGATGTTCCTCTTGCCGATGTACCTGGCGCTGGCGGAGCTGTCGGGGCGGCGGCCGCCGCCTGCGCAGGCCGCGCGCATGCGCACGTACTTCCTCAACGTGCAGCGCGCCGACGGCGGCATCGGGCTCCACGCGGAGTCGAGCGAAGGCAGCATGTTCACCTCGGCGCTGTCCTACGTGGCGCTGCGGATCCTCGGCATGGGGCCCGACGAGGCGCCGGTGGTTCGCCTGCGGGAGTGGATGGCGGCGCGCGGTGGAGCGCTCGGCTCGGCGAGCTGGGGCAAGTTCACGCTCTGTCTGCTGGGCCTCTACGAGTGGGAAGGCATTCACCCGGTGGCGCCCGAGCTGTGGCTGCTGCCCAAGGGCGCGCCGCTGCACCCTGGGAACCTGTGGTGCCACTGCCGCCAGGTGTACCTGCCGATGGCGTGGCTCTACGGCATGCGCGCCACCGGCCCGACGACGCCGCTCACCCGCGCGCTGCGCGAGGAGCTCTACCCCCAGGGCTACGCGCGCATCGACTGGAAGGCGCAGCGGGACACGGTGGCCCGCGAGGACGACTACCGGCCGCAGACGCTGGCGCTCAAGGCGGTGAACCTGGCGCTCGCCCGCGCGGAAGACCTGCCCTTCAAGCCGCTGCGGCAGAAGGCGCTCGACGAGTGCCTGAAGCACATCGCCTACGAGGACCGCGTCACCAACGACATCGACATCGGGCCGGTGAACGCGGTGCTCAACACGGTGGTGCACCACTTCCGCGGCAAGGACGGCGCCGAGGACTTCGAGCGTGGCTTCGAGGCGCTGCAGGTCTACCTCTGGGACGGCCACGACGGCCTCAAGATGCAGGGGTACAACAACAGCGAGCTGTGGGACACGGCGTTCGCTGTGCAGGCGATTCTCTCGGCGCCCGAGGCGCTCCAGGCGCCGCACGGTGCGATGCTGGAGAAGGCGCACACGTTCCTGCGCGACAACCAGATTCTCGAGGACGTGCCGGAGCCCGAGGCGCACTACCGCCACCGCTCGAAGGGCGGCTGGCCGTTCTCCAACCGCGCGCACGGCTGGCCCATCACCGACTGCTCGAGCGAAGGCCTCAAGTGCGCGCTCGCGCTCGAAGGCCGCTTCACCCCCGGCATCCCGCTCGAGCTGCTGCGCGACGGGGTGCAGCTCATCCTGAGCTGGCAGAACGACGACGGCGGCTGGGCCACCTACGAGAAGAAGCGCGGCTCGGGCTGGCTCGAGCAGCTGAACCCCAGCCAGGTCTTCGGCGACATCATGGTGGACTACTCGTACGTCGAGTGCACCAGCGCGTGTCTGCAGGCGCTGGTGGCCGCGAAGAAGCGCTTCAAGGGCGAGTTCGACGAGGTCATCGACGCCGCGGTGAAGAAGGGCGTGGCGTTCCTGCGCGCGCAGCAGCGGCCCGACGGCAGCTTCGAAGGCAGCTGGGCGGTGTGCTTCACCTACGGGACCTGGTTCGGCGTCACCGGCCTGCTCGCGGCTGGCGTGCCGGGCAACGACGGGGCGGTGCGGCGGGCGTGCGACTTCCTGGTGTCGAAGCAGAAGGCCGACGGCGGCTGGGGCGAGGCGGGCGACAGCTGCCGCGAGCGCCGCTACCTGCAGGCGAAGACCGGCCAGGTGGCGCAGACCTCGTGGGCGCTGCTCACGCTGGTGCGCGCGGGCGACGTGCGCGCGGCGGTGCAGCGGCGGGCGGTGGACTTCCTCGCCCGGCGGCAGGAGAGCGACGGCAGCTGGGCGCGCGAGGCGCTGGTGGGCGTCTTCAACCGCACCTGCCTCATCAACTACGACAACTACCGCCACTACTTCCCGCTGTGGGCGATGGGCGAGTGGGCGGCCGCCGCTACGCGGTGACGGTGCCGCCCTCGAAGGTCTGGGTGACGCGGCCGGCGTCGCGCGTGGCCTCGGCGGTGGGCAGGCCCAGCGTGTCGCGCAGGTAGCGGCCCGCGTCGTCCTGGGTGTCGAAGCGCGCGGTGACGGCGGGCGGCAGGAAGTACGTCGCGCCCTGTGCGTCGGCGAGGAGCCGCGCGGGCCCGGAGCGGGTGGACAGCTCGAGAATCGCCCCGCCGCCGAAGCGCAGCGCCGGCCCGGTCGGCTTGCCGAGCGGCTCGAAGAGCATGCGCTGGGCGAGCAGGCCGTCGAGCGTCTTGAGCTGGTACTCGCCGGCGATGAGGCCGACCCGTCGATGGAGCGCCGCCTTGAGCGCCTCGGGCGATGCGGTGCGGGCGAAGGCCTGGTGGGTGGCGAAGTCGGGCGCCTCGCCGGGGCCGCCGCCGAAGGACACGCCCATGGAGAGCTGCCGCACGGCGAAGTTGGCGTAGTACGCGGCGAGCGTCTCCCGGTCCGTGGTGCACAGCGCGTCGACGACGGCGTCCATGCGCGCGAGCAGGTTCGCCTCGGTCGGGGGCCCGGCCGGAGGAGGCGCGGCGCTCAGCTGCGAGAGGAGCCCGGACTCGAGCGCCAGGTACTGCGGCAGCGTCCCGCGGACGCCCGGGGCGAAGGGGCGCTGGTCGAAGGCGGGCCCCTGGTCGAAGGGAATGGAGGGGACGGTGCCGGGGTCGCGGAAGAGCGCGAGGCCGAGCCAGGCGCCGATGCGGTCGGCGGTGAGGTCGCGGGTGACGCCCCGGTCCGCGAGACCGTGCACCGCGTCGTCGGTGTTCTCCGTGGGGAGGAGCGGGTTCTTCCACTCGGGGTGGGTGCCCAGCGCTTCGGGCGCGTAGCCGGCGTGGGCGGGGTCCTTCTCTGCGGTGGACTGGTCCTCGTAGCCGTCGCCGATGCGCACCAGCGCGTCGTAGATGCGGCCTTCCTGGGGGCCGAGGTCCTTGGGCCGGGGGAAGTAGACCGGGCGCGCCTCGTACGGCGCTGCCGAGGCGCCGGGCAGCAGGCTCCCGGCGGCGCCCTTCACGCGCTCGTACGCCGCGCCGACGGCCTCGCCGCGGCCGCGCGGGTCGAAGGTGGCGATCAGCTGGTCGAGCGAGCCGAGCAGCGTGCCCTGCCCCTGGTGGGCGTCGAGCTGCACCTCGAAGGCGAAGGCGGCCTGGGTGAGCACGTGCGCCGTCTTGTCGCGCCCCTCGAAGCCATCGCTGCCGTCGGTGACGGGGATGAAGCGGGGGAAGTCGAAGCGCACCGAGCCTTCGTCGCGCTTGCCCTTGGAGTGGGCGGCGAGGGCGACCAGGGCGAGGCCGGTGACCGCCGTCTCGCGGTTCGCTCCGAGGGCGTCGTAGACGCCTTCGTCCTTGAGCACGTCGACGGCCACCGAGCGGCCGAGCTTGAGGAGGGCGCCGACCGTCTGGGGCTGCTCGGCGGGGATGCGCGTGCGCAGGCGCTGCCAGGTCTCGGCGACGCGGGGGTTGTCGCGCCGGGAGCCGGTCACCAGCGCGCGCAGGGTCACCGAGCTGCCGTCCTTCAGGGTGACCGACACCGGGGCGCCGCGCACCGGCTCGAGGCGCGGGCGGGAGTTGAAGCGGTCGGGCCGGGTGGGCCTGGGCTCGGGGACCGCGCGTGGCGAGGCCCGCGGCACCTCGAAGGCCTGCGGCTGGCGGCCCGGCTCGAGGGCGCTCAGCGGAACGGGAGGGTGTCGAACGCGGGCCACGCCAGGGAGGATCTAACACGGCCCGCCGGGGCTGGCCTCGCACCGGGGGGCTTCGAGGAATCCCCGCGGCGACGCAGCAGACGGCCAGGACCCGGCGCGGGCACCGATGGACGAGGTTTTCAAGAAGTGGGCCGAGCCAGGAAGTTCGCGAGGTGCTCTCGCGCCGCCGCCGGGCCGACCTGGTTTTTCAACTACACCAAACTTGCGCTGATACTCGCAACAATTGATGCCTTTTTATTGCATTGATGGTCTCAAGTTTGGCGTCACAAAGAAACCGACCCGCCCGCCCCTGAGCCCGGGTGAGGTGGCCGTACCCCACCCCCTCCCTCGTCCTTGGCCGCGACGAGGCCAGCTCGCTCGCTGCCGGGAGGCCCCGGCGCCGCTGCCGACGGTAGGACTCCGAGCGTCCTGCGTCAGGCCGTGGCGCTGCGCAGCGAGCCGCCCTGATCCAGCGTGCTCTCCAGCGTCTGGTACAGCGACGTCACGTGGTCGCGCGGCACCTTGGCGCCCGGTCCACGCTGCTCCACCGCGCGCAGCGCCGCCCGCGCCAGCATCACCGGGAGCGCGGTGAAGGCCAGGAAGCCCCTCGGCGCCCCGCCGCGCTGCAGCGCCTCCACGTACTCCGCCGCCCGGTCGAGGTCCGCGTTGGCGAGCGCGAACACCTCGCGCCGCTCCACCGACTTGGGCAGGTACGCGCGCCCGTCCTTCGCGTCGTCGCTGGCGTCCTTGACGATGTTCACCAGCTGCAGCCCTTCCCCGAAGGCCACCATGCGCGCCTCGAGCTCGGCCTTCACCGCCTGGAGCGACGGCGCGTCGTGCACGAAGACCTCGGTGAGCAGCTCGCCCACGATGCCCGCCACCACGTAGCAGTAGTCCTTCAGGTCCTGCAGCGTCTGCAGCCGGAAGTGGCCCTGGGCGTCGGCCTTGGCCACCACGTCCGCCATGCCGCGCGAGGTGCGCTGGGTGTGGTGGATCAGGATCCGCCGCACGCCGGGCGCCAGCGTGTTCATCCGCGCGACCACCGCGGGCGTCTCGCGCAGGAGCTCGAGGTACCCCTCGTGCTTGGTCGGCGGCTCGTCGAGCCAGCCGCGGGTGAGCGCCGCCAGGTCGTCGGGCGTCTCCACCGCGCGGGCGAAGTCTTCCAGCGCCTTGAGCCGCCGCTCGCGCGGCCACTCGGTCGCGTCTTCGAAGGTGTCCGCGATGCGGAACAGCAGGTACGCCAGCGACACCGCCTCGCGGGTCGGCTCGGGCAACAGCGGAATGGCCAGCGCGAAGGTGCGGCTGGTCTTGAGCAACAGGTCGTCGAGGTCGGCCATGGGACGGTGGGCCGCGTACACGACTCTCCCGGGCCTTGCCATGCCCCACCGACGCCCCGCGACTGACACCTGTCAGCGCCTCCCGAAATGGGCCCTTCATCGAGGCCGGGCGGTGCGCTATCGCGCGCGCCCATGTCGAGCGACGTGGTCATCGTCGGCGCCGGTTTCGCGGGCCTCACCGCTGCAGCCGCCTTCGCGGCGCGGGGCGCCCGGGTCTGTGTGCTGGAGTCGCACCCCACCTTCGACCCCCGCTTCCGTGGCGAGCTGATCCACCCTCGCGGCGTCCGGGCGCTCGAGGGGCTGGGCCTCAAGGCGCCCCTGCTGCGCGCCGGCGCGGTGCGCGTCGAAGGCTTCGCGGTCTCCCCGGGTCCCGGCTCCGCCCCGCTCCAGCTGCCCTACCCCCAATCCGCCGGAGAGGGGCTGGGCATCGACCACCACGCGATGGTGAGCGCGCTGCGCGAAGCCGTGGCCGCGCTGCCCGGCGTCGAGCTGCGCACCTCGCAGCGGGTCGACGCCCTGCTGGTGGAGAGCGGCCGGGTGCGCGGCGTGCGCACCGCCCAGGGCCACGAGGTCCGCGCGGCGCTCACCATCGGCGCCGACGGGCGCGCCTCCAAGGTCCGCACGCTGCTCGGCTTCTCGCCCGAGCAGTCGCTGCTCTCGTACACCGTCGCGGTGGGCGTCGAAGGGCCGGTGCTCCCGGTGCCTGCCCACGGCCACGTGTTCCTCGGCGCGCCGGGCCCGGTGCTCGCCTACCCGTACGGCGACGGCCGCGTGCGCATGTGCATCGACGTGCCCTGGGGCGCTGCCAAGGGGAAGGACGCGCTCAAGCAGTTCGTCACCACCCAGTACGCCGAGGCGGTGCCCGAGCCGCTGCGCTCCGCGATGCTGCGCTCGCTCGCCGAGCGGCCCCTCGAGGGCTGCGCCAACCACGCCATCTCCACGCTGGAGTGCGTGGCCGCGGGCGCGGCGCTCATCGGCGAGGCCGGCGGCTGCAGCCACCCCCTCACCGCCACCGGCATGACGGGCGCCACCTTCGACGCGCTGCTGCTCGCGTCCTCGGTCGGCGAGCACGGCTTCGGCGACGAGGCGGTGCTCCACTACCAGCGCGAGCGCGTCGCCTTCGTGCGCCTGCGCGAGTCCTTCACTGCGGCGCTGTACGAGATCTTCCGCGCCCAGGACGAAGGCAGCGCAGCCCTGCAGGCCGGAATCTTCCGCTACTGGCAGCAGGGCGACCGCGGCCGCCTCGCCTCCATGGGCATCCTCTCGTGCGAGGACCTGCGCCTGTCGCCCTTCGTCACCGAGTACACCCGGGTGATGGGCGCCACCGCCGCCGAGCTGTTGCGCAGTGCATTGCGCGAGAAGCGCCCGTGGACACTGCCGTCGCGAATCGCCTCGGTGGCGGCCACCGGTTTGCGCCGGTTGGAGCAGGTCTTCGCACACGCCGCCCAGGGCTACTGGCGCAAGAGCAGCCTGTCGCTGGCGTACCCGGCCCCGAGCCGCACCGACGCCGGCCGGGCCCTCGACGCCGCCGCCTGAAGCGCCCCGGACGGGAAGCGGCGTCGGCGCCCGACCGGTGCTACAGTTCCCCCCGCGACGACCTCCATGGCCGCCCGACTCGCTCGACACCCGACGCCGGATCAGCTCGCCACGACCTGGTCGCGCGACGTGCTGCGCCCGGCGCTCGCCGCCCTCGCGGGCACCGACGGCCGCCTGAGCCGCGAAGAGCTCGACCGCGCCGCGAACAAGCTCACCGGCGCCGCCCGCCTGGTCCTCGACAACCTGAAAGACGCCTTCGCCGCGACCGGGTCGCGCAACCCCACGGTGAACGCGGTGGTGGCTGCCGGCGAGCGCCTCGCCTTCGAGGCCGCCCAGAGGGCCGCGGGCCCCGACCTCGTCCTCGCCACGCCCGACGACTCCAAGGCCCTGGTGGCGAGCCTGCGCCCCGACTTCGACTACCTGCGCGGCGTGGCCACCGTCGACGGCAAGCGCTTCTGCGCCCAGGCGCTCGACGACGTGAAGGCCCGCGTGGCCCGCGGCGAGCGCGCGGTGGTGGTCTTCGACCTCGACAACACCGTGGCCGACACCCGCGCCCGCACCCTCGCCATCGCCCACGCCTACGACGCCCAGCGCGGCACCCACCTCTTCGACGGGGTGGCGCTCAACGAGGTCGGCCACGACGGTGAAGAGCTCGCCCGCTCGCTGGGCCTGAGCGAGGCCGAGGTGACGAGCTTCCAGCGCTACTGGAAGGCCGAGTTCTGGAAGAGCGACAACCTGGTGCACGACTTGCCGATGCCCACCATCATCAAGCTCGCGCAGGACGCCAAGAAGGCCGGCGCCGAGGTCATCTACCTCACCGGGCGCGCCCAGGAGACCGAGGCCGGCACCATCGCCCAGCTCAAGCGCTTCAAGCTGCCCGACGCCGACGCGAGCCACGTGCTGAGCAAGCCGCTCCCGCGCATGAGCACCCCGAACTTCAAGGTGCGCGAGCTCGACCGGCTGGAACGGCAGGGCGCGCACATCGCCTGGTTCTTCACCGAGGGCCGCAAGGACCTCGGCTACATCCAGCAGAAGCTCTCGACCCCCTGCGTGCTCCTCGACAGCACCCAGGGCGGCGAAGAGGCGATCGCCGACGGCACTCCGCTGTACCCCCAGGTCTTCTAGTCGCACACCTCGACGTCGTCGGCAGTCTGCTCCGCCCGCTCATCTCGACATGACCATCACCATTCTCATGACGCGCCAGCTCCAGACGCGCCGGCAGGTGGCGCGCACGCTCTACTCGGGCGGCATGGAGCTGCGTTTCTGCGAGACGCCGATGGACGTGGAGCGCGTCATCTCCGCCGACAAGCCGGGGCTGCTCATCATCGACGCGGACACCGTCGACCCCAGCACCGTGCAGGACGCGCTCGGCCAGTGGATGCGCAAGTCGCCTCCGCGCGGGCCGACCATCTTGCTGTCGCTCGGCGAGAACAAGGAGCCGCTCTTCAAGCTCCTGCAGACCTACGAGGTGGCGAACCTCATCGCCAAGCACGGCGCCATTCGCGCCGTCTTCCCGCTGCTCGACGAGCGCGAGCTGCTGGTCACCGCACAGAAGGTGCTGCGCAAGGACATCTTCGGCGTCGAGAAGTACGTCGGCATCTGGGGCGTGCCCATTCACCGCCACGTGCTGCGCTCGATGAGCGACAAGTACGACCTCACCCACGAGCTCGAAGGCTTCCTCACCGACCTCGAGGTGCCGTCGTCGGTGGTCCCCGACATGGTGACGGTGGCCGACGAGCTGATGGTCAACGCCATCGTGCACGCCCCGCGGACGCCCAAGGGCGAGCCCAAGTACGAGCACCTGGGGCCCGACCCCAAGCTGGTGCTGGAGCCCGCGGAGTACGGCGAGGTCACCTGGGCCTGCGACGGCCAGCGCTTCATGTTCGGCGTGTCCGACCCCTTCGGCTCGTTGTCCCGCGAGCGGGTGAACCAGTACGTCGCCAAGAGCTTCAGCCCGTCGAAGCAGGCCATCGAGACCAAGTCGTCGGGCGCGGGCCTGGGCCTCGCGATGGCGGTGAAGCGGGTGCACCAGCTCGTCTTCAACATCCGCGAGCACGAGCGCACCGAGGTGCTCGCCGGCTGGTACCTGCGGGTGGAGAACGCCGGCGAGTTCCGCCAGGTGAGCCGCTCGCTCAACGTCTTCTGGCTGAGCCCCGAGGTCTCGCTGACGCAGGAGATGCCCGCGCTCGCGCCGCCGCCCACCGCGCTGGCGCCCAAGCCCGGCGCCGCGGTGCGGCCTCCGGCACGGACCCCGCCGCCCGCGCCGTCGCCGTCCAAGGTGCACCCGCAGCCTTCGCGCGCGCTGGAGCCGCGGCCCACCGGCAGCGCGGCCACGGTGAAGGTCTCCTCCAAGGGCCTGCAGGTGCTGGAGCTCAAGGGGTGGATCGACGAGCGCACCACCCTGCCCGAGACCACCGCCGCCCGCCTCGACATGCGCGGCGTGGTGGGCTTCACCTCGCCCGGCGTGGTGCGCTGGCTCAACTTCGTGCGCGGCCTCAAGGGCCGCCCGGTGGAGCTCGTCGCCGCGCCCGAGTCGCTGGTGCGGCTCGCCGCCCAGGTCGACGGCATGGTCGGCGGCATGAAGGTGCGCTCGGTGCTCTCGCCCCACGAGTGCGGCACCTGCGGCACCAACACCCAGCTGGAGCGCAAGCTCGAGCGCGCGATGATGCCCACCGACTTCCCCTGCCCCCACTGCGGCGGCAAGGTGAAGTTCGTCGGCGTCGAGCAGGAATACCGCTCGCTCCAGGAGATGCTCGGCGCGGTGCCCGGCCGCTGAGCCCCCGAGCGCCGACCGCTCGGCGCCCCGCTTCGACCGCTGGCCAGGCCGCGATGAACCCGCCCCTCGAAGCGGGCGTTTCATCGCTGCATGCGCCACCTCCGCCGGGTCCTCGTCGTCGCTGGCTGTCTCCTCGCGCTCCGCGCCGCCCAGCTGTCCGCGGTGACGGCGTCCGACGCCGATGCCCTGGCACGGCTGCACGCGCTCGAGCGGCGCTTCGCCCGGGAGCAGCTCCCCGGCGCGGGCCCGGACGACGTCTTCTCCGACGAGTGGCGGCTGGTGACGGTCTCCGCCACCGCGCTCGCGGCGACCAACCTCGTCTTCCGCCACGCGCTGCCGCGGGACCAGGCCTTGCGCCTGGTGGAGCAGCTCGCCGACCGGGCGCTCTCCCCCGAAGCGCGCGCCTTCGACACCCGGGCCCACGGCCACGACGCGCTGGAGACGCTCGCGGGGGAAGCCGGCCACGCCGGCTACCTGGGTCACCTCGGGCTGGTGCTCGGCGCGGAGTGCGCGCTCGGGGGCACGCGTCACCGGGCCACGCTCGAGCGCGTGGGCGAGGCCCTGGCGCGCCGGCACCAGGCCGCCGAGAGCGGCCTCATCGAGACGTACCCCGGCCTCACCTGGATTCCGGACAACGCCGCCTCGCTCGCCGCGGTGGCGCTCGCCGAGCGCTGCGCGGGCGCCGACGCCCCCGTCGCGCGCGCGGTGCTCGCCCGCTGGCCGAAGGACCGTGCCACCGGACTCTTCCTCTTCCGGCCCGAAGGCGGCGTGCGCGCCAGTGGCGCGGCGTGGAACGGGCTCTACCTGCCCCTGGTGGAGCCGCGCGTCGCCAGCGAACAGGACGCGCTCGCCCGCCAGGCCTTCGAGGTCGAGCTCCCGCTGGGCGCCACCGCCTGGCGCGAGTACCCCCGCGGCGTCGACGGCGAAGGCGACGTCGACTCGGGGCCGCTCGTCTTCGGCCTCTCGCCCGCGGGCACCGGCTTCGCCATGGCCGGCGCCGCGGCCCGGGGCGACCGCGCGACGCTCGAGCGGCTCCTGCGCACCGCGGAGGCCGCGGGCATCACCGTGCCCTTCGGCGGCCGGAACTACCTCCTGGCGCCGCTGGTGGGCGACGCCACGGTGCTCGCCGCGCGCACCGCGACGCCGTGGGCGGCGCACGCGGCCGAATGTCCCGGTATGGTGGGTGGCGATGCGAGTCTGGCTCTCGATGATGGCGGTGGTGTGGCTGGCCGGGTGTCCCGGTGACGTGCGCCCCCTGGGCGACGAGAACATGGGCACCTACGTCTTCCAGGCGCAGCCCCAGGTGGTGGCCTGCCAGCTGTCCATCAACACCGATCCATTCACCTTCTCGGGGACAATGAGCCGCTTCCGGGACGGCGGGCACGCCTTCCTGCTCCTACAGGGAAAGAATCGAGACGCAGGCTTCGACGGCCAGGTCTTCGTCTCCGCCCACACCGCAGACTCCGCGCTGGAAGAGTGCAAGCCGTGCGCGACGCAGGTGCAGGAGATCATCACGGTGGCGCTGCTCTCCAAGTCGCAGAGCGATGCACTGGGCGGCCAATGCCCTCCCAACCCGCTCGACGGCGGAGTACCCGCTCCAAATGACGCAGGCATCACCGGCCCCGGGTCCACCGACAAGGGCTTCGATTCGGTGCGCGCCTGCGGGGAGATGAGCGACGTCATCTTCGCCACCGCGGCCAACGGCGAGACCTGCCCCGAGAAGTGCACCGCGTGCTCCTTCCGCTACCAGCTGACCGGAGAGCGGCAGTGAAGAAGGCCGTGGTGCTGCTCTCGGGCGGGCTCGACTCCGCCACCTGCCTCGCGCTCGCGAAGCAGCAGGGCTTCGCGCCCGTCGCGCTCTCCATCGCCTACGGGCAGCGCCACGCGGTGGAGCTGGAGCGCGCGCGCACGGTCGCCGCCTCGCTCGGCGTCACCGACGTGCGGCAGGTGGCGGTGGACCTGCGCGCCATCGGCGGCTCGGCCCTCACCAGCGACCTCGCGGTACCCAAGGACCGCGCCCCCGAGGCGATGGCGCACGGAATCCCCGTCACCTACGTGCCGGCGCGCAACACCATCTTCCTCGGGCTCGCGCTGGGGCTGGCGGAGACCCTGGGAGCGCAGGACCTCTTCATCGGCGTCAACGCGGTCGACTACAGCGGCTACCCCGACTGCCGGCCCGAGTTCATCCGCGCCTTCGAGGCGCTCGCCCAGCTGGCGACCAAGGCGGGCGTCGAAGGGGCGCGCTTCACCGTGCACGCGCCGCTGTCGGGCCTCACCAAGGCCGACATCATCCGCGCCGGGGTGAAGGCGGGCCTCGACTACGGCCTCACCCATTCCTGCTACGACCCCACGCCCGCGGGCCTGGCCTGTGGCCGCTGCGACTCCTGCGCCATTCGCCGCAAGGGCTTCGCCGACGCGGGGGTGAAGGACCCCACGAGGTACGGGTGAGCCCGCTGGCAGCCCTGCTCGCGCTCGCCGCGGCGCCTCCGCCGCTGGTCGACGCCGCGCAGGCCATCGACGGCCTCCAGGTGGAGCTGCGCTACGGGCGGCCCGACAACTTCATGGGCAAGGCGGTGTACCCGCCTGGCGCGCGCTGCCTGCTGCTCGCGCCCGCGGTCGCGGCGCTCCAGCGCGCGGCGGCGACCGTGGCGGCCCAGGGCTTCCGGCTGCGCACCTATGACTGCTACCGGCCGCGCTCGGTGCAGTACGAGATGTGGAAGGTCTTCCCCAAGGTGGGCTTCGTGGCCGACCCCGCCACCGGCAGCCACCACAACCGCGGCGCCGCGGTGGACCTGACGCTCGCCTACCCCGACGGCGGACCGGTGGAGATGCCCACCGCCTTCGACGCCTTCACCCGCGCGGCCCACCACGGCTTCCAGGGCGGCAGCGAGGCCTCGCGCCGCCACCGTGCGGTGCTCCGCGGCGCGATGGAGGATGCCGGCTTCGAGCGCAACCCCATGGAGTGGTGGCACTACCAGCTGCCCGACGCGGTGAAGTACCCGCTGCGCGACGAGCCCTTCGCGCCCGACGCCGGGCGCTGACGCGGGGCCCGTCAGTCGGGCCAGTGCACCACGAAGCCCTTGTCGCCCACCGCCCACACGTCGTCCTCGGCGAGCGCGCCGAGGTCGTTGCACGCGTTGCCGTTCGGCTGGGCGTAGAGCAGCACCCAGGTGGTGCCGTCGAAGCGCCACACCCGCCCGCGCGAGTCGCAGGTGAGGACGCGGCCCGGCGAGAAGCCCACCACCGAGCGCAGCGTCATGCCGCCGTCGCCGGGCGCGGGCAGCACCCGCCAGGTACCGCCGCTGCGCTCGAGGACCAGCCCCAGCCCGCCCACCACCCACGCCGCGCCACCGGGCGCCGTCCACACCGCGTTGACCGAGGCGTCAGGCACGCCGGCGAGCTGGTCGATGCCCTCGTCGCGCCAGCCGGCGTCGGCCTGCAGGCTCCAGACGTTGGGCCGCGACTTGCCGGGCTCCACGCCCGCCACCAGCACCGAGTCCGGCGCCTGCCCGTGGAGGTCGAGGATGAAGGCGCCCGACGGCAGATTGGTCGCACGGGAGACTGGCATCGCCGGGGGCACCCAGCGCAGCGACACCCGGTCCACCGTCATCGAGGCGAGCAGCACGCCCGCGTCGAGCACGAAGCCCACCATGCCGCTGACGTCGGCCGAGGCCTGGAAGTCGGCGTCGCAGCTGCCGGCGTCGAGCCGGTGGCTCGAGACGTGCCCCGTGCCGGGGTTGCCGCCGCCCAGGTACACGGTGCCCGTCTTGAGGTCGGCCCACGAGGAGGTCCACCGGTTGCCACAGCCGGAGGAGCGGTCCACGAAGGCGCCGCGGTTCTTCAGGCGCAGGTCGTTCTGGCGGCCGCCGATCCACACCTGGTCCTTGCCGAAGGGAGAGACGGTGAGCCAGTCCGAGCCGCCTCCACCAGTGCTCGCCTGCTGCCGCCAGCCCGCGTCCACCGGGCAGACGCCGTCGTCCACCACCCCGTCGCAGTCGTCGTCGAGGCCGTTGCAGACCTCGGGCGCGCCGGGAAACGACAGCGGGTCGCCGTCGTGGCAGTCGCCGCCCACGGTGACCCGGCCGGGCGGGACCGGGCAGACGATGGCCGGGCTCTCCGCCGTGGTGCCGAAGCCGTCGCCGTCGAGGTCCGGCACCGTGGGAGTGCAGCCACCGTCGGCCAGGCCGCCGTCGCCACCGTCGAGCGCGCCGGCGTCGAAGCCGCCGTCCGCGCCGGCGTCACGCCCGCCATCGAGGCCGCCATCGCGCCCTCCGTCGGAGCCCGCATCCGGGCCCGCGTCGCGGCCGCCGTCGGGCTCGCCGCACACCGCGCAGGGCAGCACGGTGAGCGCGGACGAGAGCTGCGCCGTGTTGCCCTTGAAGTCCTCCACGGTGAGGCCGTGCACGCCGGGCGCGACCCCTGCGGGCACGCGCGCGCGCAGGGCGCTCGAGCTCTCCCACGCGAGCAGCTCGAGCGCGGTGCCGTCGTCGAGCCGCAACGAGAAGTACGGCGTCACCTGCGAGCGCGAGGGCCGGTCGAGGTTGGCGCCGACCTCCGGCCAGAGGTTCTGGCCACGCACCGTCACCTCGCTCGCGCGCTCGGTGGGCACGGTCGAAGGCTCGACGGCGAGCAGCGCAGGCGCCCCCGGGGCCGACGCGCAGCCCGCGGCGAACAGTGCGCTGACCAGGGCGGCGCGGATCGACACGGGGGAAGCGAAGCAACGCCGCGACCAGCGCGCAACTTCATGGAGCCCACCTTCCCCCACCGAAGGCCGCCCACGCACCGCCCGGCCGTGCTTTTGTCGGGCCCGTCATGCCCAAGGTCAAGACGCAGGAAGAGAAGCTGTGGGGCGCCGCGGTGGTGAAGGCCAGCTTCGCCCTGCGCGACGCGCTGGAGTCGCCCGCCTTCAAGGGCATCTACCCCGGGCTGCTGCGCGACCTCGGGGTCAGCGCGGAAGACGTCGACGCCTTCCTGGAGAAGAACCGCGCCCGCGTCGAGCAGGCCGCCAAGGGCGGCAAGCCCGACGACTCCTGAAACAGACCGAAGGACTCTTTCCGGTGTCTTCCACCATCGTGGCCATCGCCACCGGGCCGGCGACCGGCGCGGTGGGCATCGTGCGGCTGTCCGGCCCCGCGGCGGTGGACGCGGTCGCCGCCATCACCCGCGGCCTGCCTTCTCCCCCGACGCCCCGCTTCGCCCACCGGGTCACCGTGGTGGCCGCCGACGGCGCGGCGCTCGACGACGGGCTGTGCCTGGTGTTCCCCGCCCCGCGCTCGCTCACCGGCGAGACGGTGGTCGAGCTGCAGCTCCACGGCTCGCCCCGGCTGCTCGCGCTCGTCCAGGCGCGGCTGCTCGAGCACCCCACGGTGCGGCTGGCGGACCCGGGCGAGTTCACCCGGCGCGCCTGGGTCAACGGGAAGGTCGACCTCACCCGCGCCCAGGCCGTGGCCGCGCTGGTCGAGGCCCGGTCGGAGCGCGCGGTGCGGGCCGCCGCCGCCGCGCTCGGCGGCGCCACCGCGTCGAGGCTCGGAGGACTGGAGCGGGCGCTGCGCGCGCTCCACGCGGAGGTCGAGGCCGCCCTGGAGTTTCCCCAGGACGTCGAGGACCACGAGCTGACGGTGGCGCCCAGGCTCGCCGCCCTGCGCGCCGACGCCGAGGCGCTCGCCACCGCCGCCGGCGCGGGCGCGCTCCTGTCCCGCGAGCCGGCGGTGGTGCTCTACGGCCCGGTGAACGCCGGCAAGTCGACGCTCTTCAACGCGCTGCTGGGCGAGGAGCGCGCGCTGGTCGACCCCTCACCGGGCACCACCCGCGACGTGCTCGAGGCCCGGGTCGAGTGGCAGGGGCTGGGACTGCAGCTGAAGGACACCGCGGGCCTGCGCGACGGGGCCCAGGCCCTGGAGGCCCGGGGCATCGCCCGCGGCCGCGCGGCGCTCGACGAGGCGGCCCTCGCGGTCTGCGTGGTGCCCGCGGGCGCGGCGCGCGCGCCGTGGGAGGCGGAGGTCCTGGCCGAGCGCCGCCTCGACGTCGCCAGCAAGTCCGACCTGCACGCCGAGGGCCCCGGGCTGCGCGTGCACCAGCACGACGGGAAAGGGCTCGAAGCGCTGCGGCGGGCCATCGTCGCGCGCCTCGCGCCGACCGCGGACCTCGGCGTGCTCCTGAGCGACCGTCAGCGGGCGTCGCTGGAGCAGCTGCGCGCGCACCTCGGCGCGGCGGCCGAAGCCGAGCGCCTGTCCACTCTGGAGGTGGTCGCCGGCGAGCTCGCCCTCGCCAGCGCCGCGCTCGCCGAGCTCACCGGCACGGGCGCGGGGCGCGACGTGCTCGACGAGGTCTTCGCGCGCTTCTGCATCGGCAAGTAGCGGCTCGCCGCGCTGCCCCGGAAACACCCCGCGCGCAAGAAAACGGCCGGCAGGCGACGTTCCACGTGGAACGCCCATCGAGCCCTCGCGCGGCATCGGCTACAAGCGCGCGCGATGGACCGCGCAGACGTCATCGTCGTCGGACTCGGCCACGCCGGCTGCGAGGCCGCGCTCGCCTGCGCGCGCCTCGGGCTCGACGTGGTGGCGGTGACGCTGAAGGCCGAGCGCATCGCGGTGATGAGCTGCAACCCGGCCATCGGCGGCACCGCGAAGGGCCACCTGGTCCGCGAGCTCGACGCGCTCGGCGGCGAGATGGCGCGCGCCGCCGACCTCGCGGGCACCCACCAGGTGACGCTCAACGCCTCGCGCGGTCCAGCGGTGCGCGCCACCCGCGTGCTGTGCGACCGCGACGCCTACGCGCGCGCGATGCAGGGGGCGCTCGCGGCCGAGCCCACGCTCCACGTGCTCGAAGGCGAGGTCGCCGCGCTGCTCAGCGAAGGCGGCCGCGTGACCGGCGTGGCGCTCGCCAGCGGCCAGCAGCTCGCGGCCCGCGCAGTGGTGGTCACCACCGGCACCTTCCTGCAGGCGCTGATGCACGTGGGCGCGGAGCAGTCGGTCGGCGGCCGGCTGGGCGACGCCGCGGCCACCGGCCTGTCGGCCTCGCTGCGCGCGCTCGGCCTCACCCTGGGCCGTTTCAAGACCGGCACCCCGCCCCGCCTGCGCCGCGACTCCATCGACTGGGCCCGCTGCACGCCGCAGCCCTCCGAGGCGCGCCGCCCGTTCTCCCTGCGCACCGACGCCGCCACCCTGCCCGCCCCCACCGTCACCTGCGCCATCACCCACACCTCGGCCGCCACCCACGCGGTGCTGCGCGAGAACCTGCACCGCTCGCCGCTGTTCCAGGGGGCCATCACCGGCCGGGGGCCGCGCTACTGCCCGTCGCTCGAGGACAAGGTGGTGCGCTTCCCCGAGAAGGGGCGGCACACGCTCTTCCTCGAGCCCGAAGGCCCGAACTCGCCGCTGGTCTACCCGGCGGGCGTCTCCACCTCGCTGCCCGCCGACGTGCAGCTCCGCTTCTTGCGCACCATCGTGGGGCTGGAGGCGGTGGAGGTCGAACGCTTCGGCTACGCGGTGGAGTACGACTTCGCGCCCCCGACCCAGCTGCGGCCGACGCTGGAGTGCAAGGCGGTGGGCGGCCTCTTCCTCGCCGGCCAGCTCAACGGCACCTCGGGCTACGAGGAGGCCGCGTTCCAGGGGCTCCTCGCGGGGCTCAACGCGGGCTTGCAGGTTCGGGGCGCGCCGCCGCTGGTGCTCGGCCGGCACGAGGCCCACGGCGCGGTGCTGCTCGACGAGCTGGTCACCCACGGCGTCGACGAGCCCTTCCGCATGTTCACCTCGCGCAGCGAGCACCGGCTCACCCTGCGCGAAGGCAACGCCGAGTGGCGGCTGCGCGCGCACGGCCACCGCGCCGGGCTGGTGAAGGCCGCGGAGCACCAGCGCACCCTCGCCCGCCGCGCCCGGGTCGACGCCGCGCTCGGCTGGCTGTCCGCCGCGCGGCTCGAGTCGACGCTGCAGCGGCCTGGCGTCCGGCTCCACGACCTGCCCGGTCACCCCGACCTCCCCGGCGACCTCGCCGACGAGGTGGAGACCGAGGTGAAGTACCGGGGGTACGTGGCCATGGCCTTGGCGTCCCGCGACCGCCTCTCCCGGACCGAGGACGCCGTCGCCCTGCCCGAGGACATGGTGTGGGCGGAGGTGCCCGGGCTGTCCGCCGAGTCGCGCGAGACCCTCACCCGCCTCGGCCCCCGGACGGTGGGTGACGTCCGCCGCCTGAGGGGCCTCGACCCGGCCGCCCTCGAGCTCGCCCTCCTGTACGCCCTGCGGCCTGTTTCACGTGGAACACCGCATGGGGGAAAGCTGGGGAAAACGCCCCGCCCCCCAGAGTCCTCCACGAATCCGGAGAGTTAGTGTCCTTCGCACCCGATGGCCCTGTGGAGAACGCCGCCCTCGAGGCGGGCCTCGCCGCGCTGGGCTCGAGCCTCCCCGAGGCGGTCCGCCAGGGCCTGCTGCGGTACCTCGGCGAGCTGCTCAAGTGGAACCAGAAGGTCAACCTGACGGCCATCACCGAGCCCAGGGAGGCCATCGAGAAGCACCTGGTCGATGCCCTGGCGGTGCTCCCCGAGGTCCGGGCTGCCCAGGGGCCCCTGCTCGACCTGGGCACCGGCGCCGGCCTGCCCGGCATTCCCCTGGCCCTGGCGATCCCCACCCTGGAGGCCACCCTGGTGGACGCGGTCGCCAAGAAGGTGGCCTTCGTGAAGGCCGCGGTGGCCGTGCTGGGGCTCGCTCCCCGGGTGAAGGCCCGGCACCTCCACGCCGAGGGGCGCCCGGAGAAGGAAGGCCTCGGCCTCGCGGGGCTGGTGGTCGCCCGGGCCTTCACCGAGCCCGCCGGGCTGCTCGAGCTCGCCACCCCCTACCTGGCGCCCGGGGGCGCGGTGCTCGCCATGCTGGGCCGCCACCCCGACCGGGCCGACCTGGAGGCGCTGGCCGCGGCGAAGGGCTACCGGCTGAGCGCCCTGCGCACCTACCTGCTGCCGGTGTCCCGCGCCGAGCGGGCGGCGGCGGTCTTCCACCGGGCTTGACGCCTTCAGACGTGTTCCACGTGGAACAGGCCTGCAGCGAAGGGCCCCAATCGGCTGGCATTCCAGGGGCTTTCGGACCTAAGTCCCCTGCCCCATGGGCCGAATCCTCTGCATCTCGAACCAGAAAGGTGGCGTCGGCAAGACGACCACCGCCATCAACCTGGCCGCCAGCCTCGCCGCCAGCGAGCGCAAGACGCTGCTGGTCGACCTGGACCCGCAAGGCAACGCCGGCAGCGGCCTGGGGCTGACCCGGAACCTGCTCCACGGCAGCGTGCTGGAGGCCCTGCTCGACGGCCGGCCGATGAAGGAGCTGGTCCACCCCACCGGGCTCACCTTTCTCGACGTGGTGCCTGCGACGCCCGAGCTCACCTCCGCCGAGCTGTCGCTGGTGGGCGCCGAGGACCCCCAGCTGCGGCTCAAGCAGGCGCTGGCGCCGCTGCGCGACGAGTACGACTCCATTCTCATCGACTGCCCGCCGTCGCTCGGGCTCCTGACGCTCAATGCGCTCGCGGCGGCCGACGCGGTGCTGGTCCCGCTGCAGTGCGAGTACTACGCGATGGAAGGCCTCGCGCAGCTGATGAGCACCATCGAGCTGGCGCGCGAGGGCCTGAACCCCGACCTGGCCATCGACGGCATCGTGCTCACCATGTTCGACCCGCGCGCGAACATCAGCCACCAGGTGGCCGAGGAAGTGCGGCGCGTGTTCCCCGACCTGGTGCTGCAGACCGTGGTGCCGCGCAACGTGCGGCTCGCCGAGAGCCCGTCGTTCGGCAAGCCGGTGCTGCTCTACGACATCACCTCCAAGGGCGCCGAGGCGTACCTCTCGCTCGCGCAGGAGCTGCTCAAGCGCCGCAAGGGCAAGCTGCGCCGCAAGGCGAGTGGTGTCAGTGAGCGGAGGGCCCGGTGAGCACGCCCCGCGACGCGCGCCGTTCGCTCGGCCGCCCGATGGAAGACCTGCTGCGGCTCACCCGGCAGCCCGAGGTGCGCGGCGGCGTCACCCGCGTCCCGGTGGATCAGATCGCCGCGGATCCGGATCAGCCCCGCCGCCACTTCGACGAGACGCTCCTCGAGGAGCTGGCTTCCAGCATCAAGACCCAGGGGCTCCTGCAGCCGGTGCTGGTGCGCCGCGACGGCAAGGGCTACCGCATCATCGCCGGCGAGCGCCGCTGGCGGGCGGCCCAGCGCGCCGGCCTCACCGAGCTGCCGGTGGTGGTGCGCGAGGCGTCCGACGCCGAGGCCTTCGAGCTCGCGCTGGTCGAGAACCTCCAGCGCAGCGACCTGAGCCCGCTGGAAGAGGCCGAAGGCTACCGCCGGCTCGTCGAGGAGCGCCGCTGGACCCAGGAGCAGGTCGCCGAGCGCGTGGGCAAGGAACGCTCCACCGTCGCCAACGCGCTGCGCCTGCTCGGCCTGCCGCCCGAGGTGAAGCAGCTGCTCGAGGCCGGCGAGCTCGACATGGGCCACGCCCGCACGCTCCTGGGTGCCGGCCGCCAGTCGGACATGGTGGCCCTGGCGCGCGAGGCGGTGAAGGACGGGCTGTCGGTGCGCGCGCTGGAAGCGAAGGTGAAGGAAGGCCGCCCGGCGGCGAAGCCGAAGAAGACCGAGGCCAAGCAGAGCGCCGAGGCCCGCCAGCTCGTCGAGGACCTCCAGCGGCGGCTGGGCACCAAGGTGCGGCTGATTCAGCGGTCGAGCGGAAAGGGCACCCTCGAAGTCGACTACTTCAGCTATGAGGACCTGGACCGCATCGTGAAGCTCATCCGCCGGTAGGGGCTGAAACATGGCTTTGTTCGGCAACGAGAAGAACGAGAAGAAAGACGCGCCGGCCACCACGGCCAGGCGAGAGGAGAGCACCGTGTCGACTCGGGCAGGAGACGTGCACACCTTGCTGGGCAAGGGCAGTGAGTTCGAAGGCAAGCTGTCCTTCGAAGGCCAGGTCCGCATCGACGGCAAGTACTCGGGGCAGATCGCCACCAAGGACGTGCTGGTCATCGGCGAAGGCGCCAAGGTGATGGCCGAGATCCAGGCCGGCACCGTCATCATTCACGGCACGGTGGAAGGGAACATCAAGGCCACCGGCCTCGTCGAGCTGCACCCGCCCGCCCGGGTGAAGGGCAGCATCGAGACCCCCGCGCTCTCCATGGACAAGGGCGTCATCTTCGAAGGCACCTCGAAGATGGAGAACCTGTCCAAGGCGTCCGGCGCGCCCGCCGCTGCGCCCGCCGCCGCTCCGGTCAAGTAGCCGGGCAGGGCAGGGCAGCACCACGCCCGGCCACCCCGCCGGGCCCCACGAAGTTCAAGAGCCACAACAAAGGGTCATTTCGGCCCTTTGTCGTTCTTTCCGCAATCTCAGCTGGACCGGGCCGGCTTGGGCGGGGCTTCAACGCCGCTGGCTGCGCGAATGCACCAGCTGCTCGGTGAGCCGCTCCATCGCCTTGCGCGTGGCGTCGCGCTCCTTCTCGGCGCTGCGCAGCTTCGCCTCCGCGTCGCTCATCGCCACCGTCTGCTCGGCGAGCTGGCGGCGGAGCGCGGCGACGGTCTGCTCGGTCTCTTCCAGCTTGTTGATGAGGCGCGGGTCGGCGCCGCCGCGGGCCGAGGCGGTGTTGCCGCGGCCGAGCGCTTCCTGCAGGCGGGTGATGATCCACCGCCCGGGGCCCTTGCCGCCGCTCATCTGGTGCAGCGCGGTGAGCGCGTTGCGCCCCTTGCCCTTGCCCGAGCCCACCACCAGCGCGTCGAGGAAGCGGATGAGGTCCAGGTACGCCTCGGCGAGCGGCCGGAAGGACTCCGCGTCCCTCGAGCGGCCGAAGGCCTCCTTGAGCGACGAGAGCTCGACCTTGCTCAGCGTGCGCAGGTGCGCGAGCTGGGAGACACCGGGGGACTCGCCGTCGGCATCCTCGTCGGCCGTCACCGCCGCGAGGTCCACGTCGAGCTCGAACGGCAGCAGGTCGTGCGTGCCGGTGGACTTGGAGCGCTTGGTCATCGAAGCCGGAGAGCTTAGCGCCCTCCGGCCAGCCTCGGGGCGAAGCCCCGCGTCACTTCGTCTGCAGGTACGCCACCAGGTCGTCGACGTCCTGGCCGCTCAGGTCGGCGGTGAGGCCGTGGCGGTTGCCGTCTTGCCCCTGGAGGATGCGCGCCTTGAGCGACGCCGCGCTGCCGTCGTGGAGGTAGGGACCGGTGCGCGAGAGGCCCAGCAGCGACGGCGTGTTGAGGCCCTTGGGCAGCGCGTCGCCCTTCACCAGCGTGCCGACGTCGGCGTTGCGGTTGTCGGTGAGGTTCTCACCCGCATGGCAGGTGTGGCACTGCGCCCTGGTGAAGACCAGCGCCCCGCGCGCCTGCGCCGGGGTGAGCGTGTCGGTCTTCATCGGGTTGTCGGGCAGCTTCACCTGCGAGAGGAACGCCTTGAGCTGGCCTTCCATCGCGCTGGAGACGCCCGAGCCGCCCATGCGGCGCTGCACCGTGTGGCTCATGAAGTCGGTCAAGGTGGCGAACTCGCCGCCCCAGTGGAACGGCGCGGTGTCGAGCAGGTGCCGGCCCGCGAGCGACGGCGTCTGGCGCGGCCCCGCGGTGAAGTTCCACACGTGGCCGTCTTCCCGCGCGTCGGGGTGGCAGCTGTTGCAGCTGATGCCCACGCCCGGGTTGTTCATGCGCGCGTCGACGGCGCTGAAGAAGAGCTTGCGGCCCGCCGCCACGTCGGCCGGCAGCACGTCGTCGACCATGCGGGTGGTGGCCACCGGGCGGACCTGCCCGTCCTTCGACTCCAGGCGCGTCACCGAGTGGTCGAAGAGGTTGTAGGTCCACGCGCGGGTGCCGTCGTGGCTGAGCGCGATGCCCGTGGGGCCGGAGCCCACCAGCACCTCGAGCTTCACCGGGCCGCCCGCGGCGTTGCCGAAGTTGTCCTTGGTGGCCTGCACGCCGCCGCGGGTCATCGACAGCACCGAGACGTTGTCGGTCTCCCGGTTGGCGATGAAGGCGAAGCGGCCCGACGGGTCGATGACCGCCGCGACCGGGCCCTGCACCGGCATGTCCGGGCGGCCCGAGGCGATGACGGTGGACGGGTGGTCCTTGCCTTCGCCGTCGAAGCCGCAGCTGAAGTGGTCGTCGACCAGCGGCGCGCCCTCGGCCGAGAAGGTGAGCAGGGCAGGGGAGGCCACCGAGTTGGAGCCGCAGCTGCCGCCGCCGTAGCCGTCGCCGCCCTTGCCGGTGTCCGGAGGAACGGGCTGGTCGATGGGGCAGTCGGGGCCCACGCACTGCTCGACCGCCACCGTGGTGCCGGAGTTCAGCACCGCGTCACTCGCCAGCACGCCGGTCGCCAGCACCTGGGTACCGTCGGGCGAGACCGCGATGGCCTCCATGCCGCGCGGCTCCAGGTCGGCGATGCCGTTGAAGCCCGGGCCCGGCTCGGGGGTCGGGGGCTGGCCGCAGTTCGGGCAGTCGTTCTGCACCTTCGACGGCCGGTTGAGCTGCGCGCGCAGGCCGCTCGAGGCGGAGATGACCTGGTGCGACCGGAGGTCCACCTGCACCAGCTCGCCCTGCTTGCCGAGCGAGACGTAGGCGCGGTCGCCGATGACGCCCACCGCGCGGGGCTCGTTGCCGACCGCGACTTCCCACTGCGGCGACAAGGTCTGGGTGTCGACCGCGGTCAGCGTGCCCACGTCGGGCCGGTCGAGCGCGGTGGCGGACACCACCAGCAACGTCTTGCCGTCGACCGAGAGGCCGAGGCCCTTGGGCTCCACGCCCACGGGAATGCGCGCCGCTTCCTTCCAGTCTCCGCGGCGCACCACGGAGACGCTGCGCGACCGCGCGTTGGTGACGAAGACGGTGTCGTCGGTGCCCACCAGCACCTTCTCCGGGCTCTCGCCCACCGCCACCTTGGCCACCAGCGCGTCGGTGGTCGAGTCGATGACCAGCAGCTGGTTGCTGTCGGTGTCCGCGGCGTAGAGGAAGGCGTCGTCCCGGCTGATGCCCAGGCTGCCCGAACCGGTCCCGTACGACGGCGCTTGCTTGGCGCACCCCGTCACTCCCAGCAGTGCAGCGCTCACCAACGCCCCGAGGACTCGGTTTTTCACGGTGCTCCCTCCAAGAAAACGACAGCGGCTTCGAGTGTCTGTCGGGGCTTGCGCACGCGCCGCCCCCGGCCTTCGCGACAGGAAGCCAGAAGCATGCCTCGGATCAGCAGGTGGGTGCACGCCGCACCCTCGCGGCCTTCCCGGAAACGAAAGGCTACCGGCTCGCCCAGAGCAAGATGGCGAGGAAGCCGGCGCCCATGGCGGCGAGGAACACCCCCGCGAACAGGAACAGGCCGCGGTACGACGGCGGCCGCTCGGCGTCGGGCGCGGTCTGCTCGTACGGCTCCAGCGCCTCGATTTCCTGGATGAGCGACGGCTCGATGCGCGGCTCGGTCGCCTCGTGGAAGGTGACGCCGAAGCTGGTGCGGCGCTCGTTCACCCGGTGCTTGCGCGGGTCGACCGACGGCGTCGGGGTGCCGTCGTCCGCCGCGGTGACCGTCACCTCGTGGCGAGGGCCCGAGGCGCGAATGGTGGGCGCGGCGGCGTCGGCGAGCTGCGGCTTCGCCGCGGGGGTGACGTCGGGCGGCACGAAGTCGGCCAGCACCGCGGTGTGCTCGAAGGCCAGCGCGGTGGGCGGCACGAAGTTGAGCCGCTTGGTGCGGTCGGTGGGCGTGGTGTCGATGGGCGTGCCGATGCTCTCGCGGAGCACCTCGTCTTCCGACGCCTTCTCCTTCTCGAAGGCCTCCGACAACAGCGTGCCGAGTTCCTTCTCGCTCGCCTGCGGCGCCACCGCCTCGCGCACCCGCTTGAGCGCCGCGCCGAGCTCGGCGGCAGACGCGAAGCGGCGCGCCGGGTCCTTGTCGAGCGCCTTCAGGATGACCGCGTCGACCTCGGGCGGAATGCGGCCGTGGTACAGCGACGGCGCTTCCCACGACGGGTTGGCGGCCTTGCGCCAGCGCTCGATGGGGTCGCCCTTCTGCGGCAGCGCGTGCCAGGCGAGCAGCTCCCAGAGCATCACGCCGCACGAGTAGACGTCGGCGCGGCGGTCGACGAGCTGCTTCTTCGCCTGCTCCGGCGCCATGTACGTCAGGTTGCCGATGACCACGCGCGGCGCGGTCTGCTCTTCCTTGAGCGTCGACTGCGCGGCGCCGAAGTCGATGATCTTCACTTCGCCGCGGTAGCTGATGCACACGTTCGCCGGCGACAGGTCGCGGTGCACCAGCTGCAGCGGCGCGCCGTTGTCGTCCACCGCGTCGTGCGCGTACTGCAGCCCCTCGCACACCCGCTCGCCGAGGAAGAGCGCCAGCCCCACCGACAGCTGCTTCTTGCGCTCGCGGAGCCGGCGCATGAAGCGCGAGACCGTCTTGCCCTGCACGTACTCCATGGTGAGGAAGTACTCCCCCGCCACGTCGCCCATCGCGTACACGCGCGCGATGTTGGGGTGCTTGAGCTTCACCACCACCCGCGCCTCGTCGAGGAAGCGCCCCACGAAGGCCCGGTTCTCCTGCAGGCTCGGCAGCACCTTCTTCAGCACGCACGCCCGCGGCCCCAGCGGCGACGGCTCGCGCGCCAGGAAGACCTCACCCATGCCGCCCGCACCGATGCGGCGAATCAGCTCGTACCGGCCGAAGGCCACCGGCTCGGTTGGGGAAGGCTCCTTCAGCACGAGGGCGGCAGAATGCGTTTGATTGACCGGCCCAGCAAGCACCTCCCGCGTCGGCCGCGACAGCAGGGTGTGACGGGTACTCACCGGCTCAGCCGGGGGCAGCTGCGCGCGCAGCGACTCCAACCGCTTCAGGCTTTCGAGGCTGTCACCCACGTCCACGCCACGGTCTCACCCCTGCTGTGGTCAACTGTCGTACCTTATGACCAGAGATTGCTGCGCCGTGTCAAGATGGTCAAAATCAGGCGTGGTTCCAGCTGCTTAGGCGGTGGCCTCGGACCTGGGGGGAATGAAGGTCATCGCGCGCTCGGCGAGCGCGGCGATGGTGAGTGACGGGTTGACGCCGGGGTTCGCCGGCACCGCGGAGCCGTCGATGACGTAGAGGCCGGGGTGGCCGAAGACGCGGTGCTGCGCGTCGACCACGCCGGTCTCCGGGCTCGCGCCGATGCACGCTCCGCCAAGGATGTGCGCGGTCGTGGGGATGCCGCCGAGCGTCTCGGTGAGCAGCGTCATCGGCTGCCCGTCGATCTTCTCCGCCACCTTGCGCGCGAGCGCCTCCGCCTCCGGGATGTCGCTGGTGGGCCTGGGCCCGCTCTCCAGCACCGAGGTGAGCGACGAGAACGCCTTCCACGGGCCCTTCGCGCGCTCGAGCGTCAGGTGCCCGTCGAGCGTGCGCATGTAGAGGAGGATGATGGTGGACTTCGCCCAGTCGCGCACCGCGTACGCCTTGGCCACCGAGACGGGGTGACGCAGCGTCTCCTTGGTGAGCCGCCACAGCCGCCCCGCGAAGCTGGTGGCCCCCGCGGGCGGCGCGCCCAGCCAGCGGAAGAAGCCCGCGCCTTCCGGGTAGCGGCACGGCTCCAGGTGCGAGTGCGCGTCGGTCTGCAAGATGGAGCCGATGGCGATGCCCTTGCTCAGGTCGAGCTTCTCGTTGCGCGTGGTGACGCCGATGAGCGACTCGGAGTTGGTGCGCACGTAGCGGCCGAGCGCCGCGGGTAGGCCGGGCAGCGCCTTCTCGTTCGCCTTGAGCTCGAGCAAGAGCGGCACCGTGCCCAGCACGCCGCCGGCGAAGACCACGTTCTTCGCGCGGAAGCGCTTCACTTCCCGCTTCGCGGGGAAGAGCCCCACCGTGGCTTCCACGTCGTAGCCGCCGCCTTCGACGGGCGAGACCAAGGTCACCTCGCTCTCGGCGAGGAGCGTCAGGCCCTTGCGCTCGGCGAGGTAGAGGTAGTTCTGGTCGAGCGTGTTCTTCGCGCCCACGCGGCAGCCGAGCATGCAGCCGCCGCAGCTGGTGCAGCCGGTGCGCCGGGGGCCCTGGCCACCGAAGTACGGGTCGTCGACGGTGACGCCGGGCTTTCCGAAGTGCACCGCCACGGTGGTCGGCCGGTGCGGCAGGCCGAGCTCGCGCCCGAGTTCCCCCAGCACCTGGTCGGGGAGCGTGGACAGCGGGTTCTCCACCGCGCCCAGCATGCGGCGCACCGTGGCGTAGTGGTCCTTCAGCTCGTTCTTCCAGTCGGCCAGCGAGGACCACGCGCCGGCGCGGAAGAACTCGTCTTCGGGAACCGGCAGCGTGTTGGCGTAGACCAGCGAGCCCCCGCCCACGCCGACGCCCGAGAGCGCGGTGACGTGGGGGAAGAAGGTCATCTTGAAGAGGCCGTGGAAGCCCAGGCGCGGCAGCCACAGCCAGCGCTTCAGGTCCCAGTTGGTCTCCGGAAAGTCGTCGGGCGAGAAGCGCTTGCCCTTCTCCAGCAGGAGCACGCGGTAGCCCTTCTCCACCAGGCGCAGCGCGCTGACGCTGCCCCCGAAGCCGGATCCGACGACCACGAAGTCCCAGGCACTCATGGGTGACGCTTTGCCACGGAAAGTTGCACCGCGCGACGCCGCTCTGCTCTCCTTGGCCTCATGAAAATCCAGGGTGGGGGGCCGTCGCCCAAGCAGCCGGCCGACGTGGACGCTGGCAAAGCGAAGCAGGGTGGAGCCGACGTGTACGCGGAGTTCCGCAAGGCGCTGCGCAAGGAGCTGCCCGACTACACCGACGCGCAGCTCGAGGCCCTCACCTTCACCCGCGTGCCCGACGCCGAGCCCGGCGGCACCAGCGCCAAGTTCGTCGTCGAGGCCCAGGTCCCGGACAAGGACGGGAAGCTCGAGACCAAGAAGTTCACCTTCAAGCCCAACCCCGACCCGCGCCACTTCTACGCGCGCGACGACTTCGCCAACACCCTGCGCCGTGCCGCCGACGAGCCCGCGCTCGCCGACGGCGCCCGGGTGCACATGCCCATCAACGACCACCAGGCCATCGAAGGCTGGGTGCGCCCGCGCGTGGGCAGCAACGGCCGGGAGCTGGGCAACGACCCCAAGGCGTGGACCGAGGCCGAGGCGCGCCAGGTGGTCGTCGACGCGGTGTGGTCGGAGTTCCTCGGGAACTACGACATGAAGACGGATCAGTACGCCATCCGCGACCTGAAGAAGCAGGACACCCAGGTCGCCTTCAACAAGGACTGGGACCTCACGCTCCACGACTACGAGAAGTCGCAGGGCGAGCTCGACCGCTACAAGACGTACAAGTGGAAGATTCCCACCGCGCAGAACCTGCTCTTCATGTCCTACGTGCACGGCGACGTGAACGTCGACTTCGGCGCCATGCGCGACGCGGTGAAGCGGATCCAGGGGCTGTCCGACGGCGAAGTGAAGGCCGCGCTCGCGCCCTTCATCGAGGCCCAGTTCAAGGACGGGGCTTCCTTCGGTCAGTACCGCACCGGCGACGAGCTCGTCTCCGCCGTCCTCGCTCGCCGCGATGCGCTCGGGGCGCAGTTCGAGGAGTTCATCGGCACGCTCGAGAAGGAGCGCGGCCACCTCACCGACGGCAAGCCCAACCTCTCGTGGGGCGACTTCAAGCGCTGGCTCAAGGACGAGCGCGTGAAGGTGCTCGGGTGGGTGGGCAACTCCTTCATCCTCGACCTCTACAACGCCCACAACCGCCACAACGCCGAGAAGGCGCCGATGACGGTGGTGGACTGGCACCTCAGCGTCGAGAAGTAGCCCCGGGTCACGCGCCTGAAGGCGCGCGCCCGGAACGTTCGTCGCGACGTCAGTTGATGCACCAGCGGGGCACTCGCGCTGCACTTGCTGCCCGCGAGTTCCTTCGAATCGGTGGTGGCGTCGGAGGCCGGATCCGCCGCGAGGGCCTCCTCTGCACCTTCCGGCCGGCCGCAGCCGGTGAGACCGAGGGACGCCACGACGGCGAAACCGCAGAGAAGATTCCGAATCACGAATGAGTTCCTTGCTGGGAACCAGAATTGGTTCGCCCGACGAGTGTCCCGAGTGCGAGGAATGGGCTCACATCGCCGTACACGACCTGACGCACGTCGATCGACTCGCCCGGTGGCCGCTCGAAAAGGTGCAGCCTGCTGAAACGACTCGGTGTCCGGGCGACCGAAGGGCCATTCCTCCCATCTGGAAGACGACCTGACAGGTTGTGAAGACACCCGACACCTCCGCGGGCCGACAACCTCGTTGTCGTTGGCCTCACAAGGGGAGCTGCTCATGTCGAACGCTTCGGTGGCTGCGCGCCGCACGCTCCGTCTCGGAGATGGCGGCAACGACGTCCGCGACTTCCAGAACGACCTCCGGGCGCTGCGCTTCATCGACCCGAGCATCTCCGCCAAGGGCTACTTCGGGCCGCTCACGCTCGGCGCGCTGAAGGACTGGGAGCGCGCCCACCACCGCCCGGCCGACGGCGTGCTCACCGCGGCCGAGGCCGCCACCCTGCACACCGAAGCGCTCGCCGCCCGCTCCACCCACCAGGCGCACCTGGCCCACGTCGCGCACGTCGCCCACCACCCTGCGGCGCCCGCGGCGCCCGGTGTTCGCCCTCCGGTCCACGCTCCGGCCAGCGGATCCGGCCGCTTCCCGTCGGGGACCGAGGCGCAGTACCGGTACCTCGCGGCGCTCACCCGCGCGCACGGCGGCCACTTCCGCACCGGCGCCAACCAGCGCAACCTCGTCGCCTTCCGCACCCCCGACTCGACCCGCGCCAACGGAGGGCGGGGCCGCTACAACGACACCCTGGCGATGGTGTGGCGCGACAGCGCGGGCCACCACCACGTGAAGCTGTACACGCACTTCAACACCGAGCCCAACGAGTCGATGCGCAACGGCACCACCCTGGGCCGGGTCAAGACGGGCTCGTACGACTTCGGCGTGAGCCAGCGCTCCAACGGGGACCCGTGTCTGCGCCCGCGCCACGGCGTGCTGGTCGAGCGCGACCGCAACCACGACGGCCGCTTCACCGAGCACAAGGTCGAGCAGGGCGGCGACGTCTTCCTCTTCCACAAGGGCGGCCCCACCAACACCTGGAGCCAGGGCTGCTTCACCTTCACTCCCGGCGAGTGGTCGCGCTTCTGGAGCGACATCCGCCACGCGCCGGGCGCCATCAACGTCACCGTGGTGGAAGGCAAGCCGCGGGGGCTCCCCTGAGCGCGGCGGCCGGCGACGCCGAAGCGCTGCTGGTCCACCTGCTCGCGAGCACCACCCCCACGGGCTGGAAAGCGGGGGCGCTCGACACCGTCCGCGGGACCATCGCCCGCACGCTGGCTGACGAGGCGGCGGTGCTGGGGCTCGTCCATCAGCTGAGTCAGCTCGTCGCGCTGCTCGCCCAACGCGGGGAACAGGAGTCGGCCGCGCAGCTCGCCCGCACCCTCGAGACCTCGCTCGCGGCCCGCGGCGCCAGCCAGGGCGTGCTCGAGGTGCGCGAGGAACAGCGCGAGGAGCTCGCCAGGTCACAAGAGCGCGCGAGCCAGGCCTTCCGGGCGTTCGCTCCCGCGGCCCCCGCGGCCGCAGCGCCCGACGGGCCGGTCATCTCCGCGGCCACGCTGCTGCGCGGCTCGACCAAGGGCTGAAGGCAGCGACGGCACGAGAAAAGACGACGGCCTCCCAGGAGGGGGGATGTCCCCTGGGAGGCCGGCGCGCTCGAACCACCGTGTGGAGCGGCGGTGAGCTTCAGGGCTACGGGTGCTTCACCTCAGTCGTCCTCGAACGCTTCGTCGGGGACCGGAGGCCGGGGCTTCGACCAGGACTGCGGCTCGTCCTTCAGGCTGGCCAGCGCGAGTCGCAACAGCCGCCTGGCGCGTTCCCGGTCGAGGCGCTGCGGCAACCGGGTGGGAACCTGCTCCTCGTCTTCGGGGCGCGTGGTCATGGCGAGCGCCTTTTCAGTTCGCGCAGGCGGTGCCGCCGTCGGCGCCCTTCGGCCCGTCGATGCCCTGGGCGCAGCGCGCGGTGATGCGGGCGCAGTCGGCCGAGCTGCTCGAGGCGCAGGTGGTGGCCGCCGCGTCGCACTCCGCCTGGAAGGCCGCCGCGAAGGCCGCGTGCACGCAGTCGTGCTCGGTGGCGCGGCAGGCCGCTTCATCGGCGCCGGTCGCCGCGAGGCAGGTGGCGAGCGCGTCGTGGCAGGCCTGGACCTCGGCGTTCTCCGGCAACGGCCGGTTGCCGCGACCGCCGCCTTCGGGGCGCACGCCGCCGTCGGCGCCGCCCGGCGGAGGACCGCCCGGGCCGCGACCGCCGTGGTCGCCGCCGCCCTCGGGCCGCGCGCCGCCGTGGTGGTCGCCGTCGCCGTCACCCACGCCGCCGTCGCCGTGACCGCCGCGCCCACCGGGGCCGCAGTTGCCGCCGCCGCCTTCGCCGGGCAGCCCCTGCGGGCGCTGCGGAGGCGGAGGGAGGCAGGCGTGGAGGGTGGTGCGGCAGGCCTCGACGTCGGCGTTCGCCGACGCCTTGCAGGTGTCGAAGGCGTCGAAGCAGGCCTTGGCCGCGGCGTCGAACCCTTCCTTCGAACACTGGGCCGTCTGGAGGAGCGCGTCGGTGGTGGTGGCCGTCAGCGCCGTGGTGAGGCTGTCGGTGCCGGCGCAGGCTGCCGCCAGCAGACTGCCGAGGAGGATGGGATGCCTGAAGGTCTTCACGTGTGCTCGCTTTCGTTCGAGAGGCCGCCCCTCTCGAACGCTCTGGTGTGTGGCCAGGGCGAAAAGCGATCACTGACAGCGCGCGTGCGCCTGTCCGGAGCGGATGGCGTCGCACGACGACACGCACATTCCCCCGCCACTGCAGGGGCTGAAGGTGCCGCCCGGGCTCCCCGGCGGGCATTCCCGCGGCAGGCCCCAGCAGCGGCCCACCGTCGCCCGGCCGCAGCTCGACGCCTCGTCCACCAGCAGGTTGCACGAGGCGCGCGGGTCCGGGCAGCCCTGGCCGCCGCCGCAGGTCGCTCCCGCGGTGCACTCGCCGTCGCCGCTCAGGCTCTGCCCCGCCGCGCGCCGCACGCAGTCGTTCCAGTAGGTGACGCCGTTGCAGCCGCACACCGGGCTCGCCGCGCCGTCGCAGAAGAGCGGCCGCGGCCGGCAGCGCCCGCTCACCGCGGTGCAGTCGCTGCGCTCGCAGTAGTCCATCGGCCGGCACTCGGAGTCGAGCGTGCACGGCTCGTCGTGCATCGGCCGCCCGCCGTCGGGCATGTCGGCCTGCGCCACCAGGATGTCCCGTGGGCCGCACGCGCCCAGCACCAGCACCGCCGCGACCATCAAGGCCCTCACGGCGTCGCCTCCGGCAGGCCCGCGTACGGCGCGGGTCCGAAGGGGTCGACCCCGAAGCCCAGGGTGAGCGACGGCCGCACCCGCCACGGAGAGAAGAGCTCCTCGCGGGTGGGGCCGAGCTGCGCCACGTAGCGCGGCGGCTGCAGGTCGGCGTCGAGCGTGAAGGCGAGGCGCAGGTCGAAGCGCTCGGCGATGGCCAGGTGGAACTGCACGAGCGCGGTGAGCACCGGCGACGCGTCGGCGCGCGGCCCCGACAGCCGGCCCGCCGGCAGCTCCGCGGAGCTCGTCGAGCTGAGGAACACGTCGGCGCCCGCGCCCAGGCCCGCGTCCAGCCGCCAGCGCTCGCCGCGCAGCACCGAGAGCCCCGGCACCAGCCGGAAGGACAGCGACTGGGTGCGCAGCGCCACCAGGTCGAGCGTGCGCTCGAAGGCCGGGTGGTATTCGCCCAGCACCGAGAGGAAGGGGCGCAGCTGCTGCGCGGTGTCGCCCGCGGCGAGCTCGAGCCCGCCGCCCACCACCAGCGGCGCGCCGCCGCCGATCAGCCGCCCGCCGAAGAAGGCGCCCAGGCCGAAGCCGAACCCGGTCGCGGGGGGCGCAGGTGCCCTGGGCGCGGCCACCTC
>JAIBBQ010000255.1 GCA_019694595.1 Myxococcaceae bacterium | reverse complement strand
GGCGGTGGCGCTCCTGAGCCACGCGGCCCAGCGGCCGGTCAACCCGCCGGGGCTCATGCCGGTGTGGCGCAAGCTGGGCCCGAAGTTGCTCGGGCGGCCGGCGCGGCCGGCGCTGTGGGTCGAGGTGGAGCCGCTCGAGGTCCCCGGGCCCCCGCATGACCCGCTCAACCGCGGGCCGACGCGCACCCTGGCGCTGCGCAAGGCGCTGGTGGTGTCGGCGCGGCCGCGCGGCCGGCCGTCGGCGTGCGAGCTGACCGGCACCGAGGCCATCGGCGCGCTGCTGCGCCACGCGCTGCGGGGCACCGCGCTGGAGTTCATTCCCAGCGGGAACGAGGCCCAGGCCATCGAGGCCCGCCTGGTGCGGCTCGCCCGCCGCTGCGCGCAGTCGACGGCCACCCGGCCCATCGCGGTGGAGGCGGGCGGCAGCATCCTGCTGGGGGACGCCCGCGGCGTGGCGCGCTACTCGGGCGCTGCCTTCGCCCGTCGCCCCCGGCGCGCGCTGTGCGACCCCGAGGCTCCCGACCTGGGGGCGGCGGTCACCCTGGGGCACGAGCTGCGCTGCAGCCCCGCGCAGCTCGAGTGCCTGGTGTGGACCGACGTCGCCGGCCAGGCCCAGCTGCTCACCACCGACGCCCGGGGGTGGTTCTTCCGCGAGAGCGTGGCCGCGGGGGACCTGGAAGCCCACCTCGAGGAAGCGCAGCGGCTGCTGCGCACCCAGCCCGCGTCCGCCCTGTCGGTGCGGGTGGCGGAAGACGTGGCGCGCACCACCCTCGCCAGCGCGCCGGCGCCGGCGCCCACCGTGACCCTGTCCATCTCGGGGTCCTTGCCTCACCGGCTGTCGGTGGAACTCGACGGCGAGCGCTTCGGCGGCGCCGAGGCCCTGGGCTGGGACGCCGCCGCCTCCGCCGTGCTGTCGCGCTGGCCCCCGCTGGTCGAAGGCGTCATCCGGGTGGCGGCCATCGACGTGGCCGTCAACGGTCTGGCTGCCAGCGCGCTGGAGCGCCTCTACGTGCGGGCGCTGGTGCAGCGAAAGCTCAGGACCCACATGCGACTGCTTTCTCGCACCTGAGGGTTCCGCGATCCGGTGCCGAACCTAAGGACGGAAGGGACGCTTCCCTTCCGCCAACAGAAAACCAGGAGGCTTCACCATGTCGATGTCCATTCGCACCAACGTCAGTTCGCTGAACGCGCAGCGCAACCTGTACCAGACCCAGTCGCAGCTCGATTCGTCGCTGTCCAAGCTCTCGAGCGGCTTCCGCATCACCAAGGCGGGCGACGACGCCGCCGGCCTCGGCATCAGCGTGAACCTCGAGGCGCAGATCCGCAGCTACAACCAGGGTGCTCGCAACGCGAACGACGGCATGTCGGTGGTGCAGACCGCCGAGTCGTCGCTCAACGAGCAGTCGAACATCCTCTCCCGCCTCCGCGAGCTCGCCATGCAGTCCGCTTCCGACGGTATCGGCGACACCGAGCGCGGCTACATCCAGAGCGAAGTGACGCAGCAGACGTCGGAAATCGACCGCATCGCCAACGCCACCGAGTTCAACGGCAAGAAGCTGCTCGACGGCACCGGCGGCACGCTCGACTTCCAGGTCGGTATCCGCAACGTGGCGGCGAACGACCGCATCAGCGTCGCCACCGTGGACGCCACCGCGACCACCCTGGGCGTGAACGCGCTCGACCTGTCGACCAAGGCCAACGCGCAGGGTGCGCTGGCGACCATCGACACCGCGCTCGAGACCCTCTCGACCGCCCGCGCCACCCTGGGCGCCGCCGGCAACCGGTTCAGCTCCACCGTCGCCAGCATCCAGGCGTCGGCCGAGAGCCTGTCGGCCGCGAACAGCCGCATCCGCGACGTCGACGTGGCGGAAGAGACCAGCCGCATGGCCCGCTCGCAGGTGCTGATGCAGGCCGGCGTCTCGGTGCTCTCGCAGGCCAACCAGAGCCCGCAGCTGGCGCTGAAGCTGCTCGGGTAACCGGCCTCGTCTCGCTTCATTCGTGCCGCGGCGGGCGCCACCTGGCTCGCCGCGGTTCACCGTTGAACGCAGGAGTCGCGCATGGCGCTGGACGCAACGTTTCGAGCAGGTGGGCTGGCGTCCGGCATGGACACCAACTCCATCGTCGAGCAGCTGGTGACGATCGAGAAGCGCCCGCTCGACCTCCTCAAGTCGCGGCAGGACGCGATGAAGCTGCAGGTGAGCGCCCTGGGCGACCTCGCCTCCAAGCTCTCGGCGCTGCAGACCGCGGCGGCCGCGTTCCAGTCAGGCGGCGTGCTCGCCCTGTCGGCGGCGACCTCCTCGTCGGCGTACGCCATCACCCCCACCTCCGGCGGCTCGGCGGGGCGCTACGCGGTGCAGGTGCAGTCGCTCGCCAGCGCCGCCAAGGCGCGCAGCCAGTCCTTCACCTCGGGGGCCGACCCGGTGTCCGGCGGCACGCTCGCGCTCACCGTGATGGGCACCACCACCAACGTCTCCATCGCCGATGGCGCATCGCTGAGCGACGTGGCGAAGAGCATCAACCAGTCGGGCGCGGCGGTGACCGCGAACCTGCTGTCCGACGGCACGCACACGTACCTGTCGCTCACCAACCGCGACACCGGCTTCCCGCTCACCGGCGCGCCCGGCGACGCGCTGTCCATCACCGAGACGACCACCGGCACCGCCGGGCAGGCGCTCGGGCTCGGCATCACCAGCGCGGCCACCAACGCGCAGCTGACCGTCGACGGTCTGGCCATCAGCCGCACCAGCAACACCATCGCCGACGTCATTCCCGGCGCGTCGCTGACGCTCAAGACGACGTCGACCACGCCGGAAGACGCGGTCCTGTCCTACGACACCGACGCCACCCAGAAGCGGCTGCAGGGCTTCGTCGACGCGTACAACGCGGTGCAGAAGCTGGTGCAGAAGAACCTCGCGGTGGACGTGAACGTCGACCGCTCGAAGACGCTGGCGGGCGACGGCGTGGCGCGCGGGCTCCAGCACGCGCTCCAGGGCCTGGTGTCCACCGTGGTGCCGGGCCTGGGCGGGGTGCGCACGCTCGCCGACCTGGGGTTCAAGACCGCGCAGGACGGCAGCCTGAGCCTCGATTCCACCATTCTCGGCAAGGCGCTCACCCGCGAGCCGGCCTCGGTCGACGCGCTCTTCTCCACCGCGAGCACCGGCCTCTGCGCCGTCACCTCGACGCTGGTGAAGAACTACACCACCTCGGGCACCGGGCTCCTGTCGGCGCGGCAGACGGGGCTGGGCAAGAGCATCAGCGCCATCGACGACCAGCTCGCGCGCATGGACGCCCGGCTCTCGACGTACCGGCAGACGCTCATCAACCAGTTCTCGGCGATGGAGAAGATCGTCAGTGGCTTCAAGGCCATCGGCAACTTCCTCACCCAGCAAGAGAACGCCAACTCCGGGAGCAAGGGATGAACCCGTCACGGGCGTACGCGCGCACCCAGAACGAGACCGCGTCGAAGGAGCGGCTCATGGTCCTGCTCTTCGAGGCGGCGCTGAAGCACATCCGCGCCGGGGCCACCGCGCTCGAGGCGGGCCAGCGGGCCCAGGGCGTCGACTCGATTCTCAAGGCGAGCGACATCGTGGTCGAGCTGTCGGCCACGCTCGACCCGTCGCGCTCGCCCGAGCTCGGCCAGACGCTCAAGGACCTCTACGTCTTCGTCACCCAGCGGCTGCTCAAGGCGGCGACCACCGCGTCGGCCACCCCCGCGCGCGAGGCCGAGCGCGTCTTCGCGCCCATCGCCGACGGCTTCGCGGTCGCGGTGTCCAGCCTGGCCACGCAGGCCGCGCGATGAGCGCGCCGCTCACCCCGCTCGAGGTGCTGCTCGCGGCGATCGCCAGCGCCACCTCGGCGCTGGAGCGGGGTGACCCCGGCGAGGCGATGCCCGCGGTCGAGAAGGCCATCGAGGCGTGCGAGGCCGCCCAGGCCAAGGGCCTCAAGCTCGACGCCGCCGCGCTCGCCTGGGCTTCCGCGCTCTGCCAGCGGGGCGCGGCCATCGCCCACAGCCTCCAGCAGCACGTGACCCAGGACACCGCGGACATGGCGACGTCGGTGCGCGCCATGGGCGCCTACCGCCGCGCGAACGGCTCGGACTGACCATGTTCGTTCCTCCGCAGATCACCCTCTGCATGATGGTGCGCGACGAGGCGCAGCTCCTGCCGGGCTGCCTCGAGGCCGCCGAAGGCGTGTGGGACGAGCTGGTGGTGGTCGACACCGGCTCCACCGACGGCACCCAGGCCATCGCCCGCCACTTCGGCGCCCGGGTGGTCGACTTCACCTGGAAGGACGACTTCTCCGCCGCCCGCAACGAAGGGCTCGCGCACGCCACCGGCCAATGGGTGCTGGTGCTCGACGCCGACGAGCGGCTGAGCCCCGAGCTCAAGGAACAGCTCCGGGCCACCGCGCGTGACGCTGGAGCCGGGGCCGCCACCGTGGTGCTCTACAACGCCCAGTCGCAGGGGCACGCCCGCGAGTCGCGGCTCCTGCGCTTCTTCCGCCGCGACGAGTCGGTGCGCTTCACCCACCGCGTGCACGAGGACCCCACGGCCTCGGTGGCGGCGATGCTCGCGCGCACCCACCGCCGCCTGGTGCAGCTCGACGGCCGGGTGGTGCACCTGGGCTACGCGCGCGCCCACATGCTCGAGCGCGGCAAGCGCGAGCGCGACCGCCGGCTCCTCGAGCTCGCGCTGCGCGACGACCCGGCCGACCTCTATTCCTGGCACAAGCTCCTCGAGGTGGCCGCCTTCTGGCGCGATGCCGCCCTCGCCGAGCGCGCCGCCGCCGGGGCCCTGGCCGCGCTCGCGCAGCTGGAGCCTGAGGCGCTGGCGGCGGCCCACTACGGTGGCGACCTGGTGGCGTCCATCGCCTCCACCGTCGCCGAGCCGCGCGCGGCGCTCGCGCTCCTCGACACCTGGTCGGGCAAGGTCCGCTCCAGCGCAGCGCTGCTGTTCCGCCGCGGGGTGCTGCTCGAGCAACTCGGCGCGCGCGCCGAGGCGGAAGGTGCCTTCCGCGCCTGCCTGGGCTTCGCCGGAGGCGTGGGCGACCACCAGCTGTCCACCACCCGGCCGCTCCTCGGCCTCGCCCGCCTGGCGATGGGGAAGGGCGCGCTCCTCGAGGGCCGCGCCCACGTGCAGGAAGCCCTGCAGCTCACCCCGCGCGACGTGGAAGCGCTCACCGCGGCGGTGCTGCTCGCCAAGCTCACCGGAGGTCAGGCCGCGGTCGACGCCTTCACCAGGGAACGCGAGGCCTGCCCCGAGCTCTTCACCGCGCTGGGCGAAGCCGCGCTGCTGTCGGGCCAGCCGGCCCAGGCGGTGGCCTCGCTCGAGCAAGCGGTGCGCGAGGGGGCCGACGCCCGCGTCCAGCTGCGCCTGGCCCAGGCCTTCCTCTCCGGCGGCGGCCTGGTGATGGCCCGCACCGTGGCGAGCGGCCTGGCGCTGCAGCTGCCCGAGGCCGCGATGGGGGTGCTCCTGTGCGACCTCATCGAGGGCCGGGACTCCGCGCTCGACGTCGAGCTCACCGAGGAGCAGGCCAGCCGCGCGCTGCGCGAGTGGGTGTCGGTGCTGCGCCACCAGGGTGCGCAGCCGATGCTGGCCCGCCTGCGCGCCGCGGCTCCCGCGGTGGCCGAGCATTTCCCCTGGCTGCCGGACTTCGTCGGCGCGCAATTCCAACCCGAGAGGTGACAGATGGGACCGTCCGTCGCAGCGCAGGACATCGAGGCCGGCAAGGCGCTCCTGCAGTCGCTCATCGGCGGGGTGGTGAAGACCCGCGCGTCCGACGTGCACCTGCGCGCGGGCTCCTCGCCCTTCATCCGCGTCGACGGGCGGCTCACCAAGGTGCCCGGCGTCACGCTCGCCCCCCAGATGGTCGAGGTGCTGCTGACGCTCACCTCGGCGCGGCTGCCGCAGGACTTCGGCGCCGAGACCTTCGAGTTCAGCTTCGAGCAGCCGGGCATCGTGCGCTTCCGCGGGCACGCCTTCCGGGAGTCGGGGCACTGGGCGATTTCCCTGCGCAGCATTCCTCCGTCGGTGCCCACCTTCCACGAGCTGCGGCTGCCGCCGGTGGTGAAGACGCTCTGCGAGGTCCAGCCGGGCTTGACGCTCATCACCGGCCCCACCGGCAGCGGCAAGTCCACCACCGCGGCGGCGATGCTGCGGGCGATGGCGATGTCCGAGTCGTTGCACGTGGTGACGGTGGAAGACCCCGTCGAGTACACGCTCCACGAGACGCCCTCGTGCATCTCCCAGCGGGAAGTGGGCCGCGACACCGCGTCCTTCGCGTCCGCCGCGCGCGCCGCCTTCCGCGAAGACCCCGACGTGATCTTCATCGGCGAGATCCGCGACCACGAGGCGCTCGAAGTCGCGCTCCAGGCCGCCGAGAGCGGCACCGCGGTGCTGTCCACCTTCCACACCGCCACCGCGGTGAAGACCATTCAGCGGGTGGTGTCGATGTGCTCCACCGAGGAGCAGGCCCACATCCGCGCGCGCCTCGCCGACGTGCTGCGCGCCGTGGTCTCCCAGCGGCTGTTGCCCAAGCGGGGCACCAAGGGCCGGGTGGTGTGCTGCGAGGTGATGCTCAACAACTTCACCGTGAAGGACTGCATCCGCGACGCGGCCAAGACCCAGGCGATTCCCGGGGTGCTGGAACGCGCCGCCGATCAGCAGATGCAGACCTTCGACAAGAACCTGGTGGCGCTGGTGCGCGAAGGCCTGGTCGCCCAGGAAGTCGGCCTGAGCTACGCGGTCGCGCCCAACGACGTGCGCCGGCTGCTCAACGTGCCGGGGCTGGTGGGCTGAAGCGCCGCCGGCGCTACTGCACGATGACGACGCGCGAGACCGACTGCGGCTGGGCCGGCGAGCCGTTGGGAATGCACCAGTCGGTGATGCGCCGCACCCGGTAGTAGCCCGCCATCGGGTCCCAGCAGGTGACGTAGCAGGACTTGTTGGTCGAGTACGCGCCCGGCCAGGGGCACTTCTCGAAGTCGCCTTCGGGCCCGGGTTCGCAGGTCGTCGGGCCGCCATGCCCCGGCTGGCAGGCCTCGATGTGCTGGTCGAGGCTCGCGCGGTCGTCGGTGCCGGGGTCCGTGGGCTCGGGCGTTCCCACGCCGCAGCCCAGCAGGGTCAGGGTCAGCAACAGCGGGGTGATGGTCTTGTGCATGGTGTCTCCCGTGAAGCGGTGGTGCTGGGGGAGACACACGCCCTGCGCGCTTGTCGCACGGCCCCGCTAGCGGCCCGGCGCGACGGGCCCCAGCATGGCGGGGAAGACGAAGGTCGCCGTGGTGCCCCGCCCGAGCTCGGACGACAGCTCCAGCGAGCCCCCGTGGCGCCGGGCGATGCCCCAGGCGGAAGTGAGGCCCAGGCCGGTGCCGCCGCCCACCGGGCGCGTGGTGAAGAACGGCTCGAAGATGCGCGGCAGCACCTCGGGGGCGATGCCACAGCCCGCGTCGGTCACCTCCACCACCACCGTGCCGTCGCGATCGACGCTGCTGACGCGGATGCCTTCGTCGGTGGGGCTCGCCTGGCGGGCGTTGCGCAGCACGTGGGTGAGCGCCCGCTCGAGCAGCGGCGGGGCGATGGCGGCGTGGGCGGTGGCCTGGAGCGAGAGCTCGCAGCGCCCCTGCTCGCCGAGCGCCTGGCGGACCGCGCGGCGCACCGCCGGGCCCACCTCGGCGTGGTCGGCCTCGTCCATCTCGTCGGAATCGCCCAGCTCGCGCAGCGCCTTGACGATGTCCTCCACCCGGCGCACGCCGTGCAGGCACTCGTCGATGAGCTCCACCAGCTCGAGCCCCGGGACCCCGGCGGCGCCCTCGGCCCCCACCGACTCGCGCAGGGTGCGCAGGTTGCTCGCCACGAAGCCCAGCGGGTTGTTGATCTCGTGCGCCGCCCCCGAGGCCAGCTGCGCCAGGGCGCGCACGCGCGTGGTTTCACCTGTCACCCGGGGGCGTTCGACGGGGCTGCGCGGCGACGGGGCGGCGGTCATCGAGGAGTCTCCTGATCAGGGGTGGGCGGCGGCGCCGGCGAGGCCGGCGGCGGGGAGCAGGCGCTGGGCCTCGTCGGCCACGCGCACCAGGTCGGTCCACTGGCGGGTCCGCTCTCCCGACAGCGCGAAGGGCTTGGCCGTCACCTCGAAGGCGCCCGCGGCAGGCGCGCTGTCCACCACGTTGAGCCACACCTTGAAGGGCGCCCCGGCCCCGGCGAGCTCCACCTCGGTCAGGTGGTTGGCGGCGAGCGGGCTCGCGCTCACGAAGCGCACCTGCGCCTTGGCGAAGGACACCACGCGGCACTGCGCGCCGCGGCCCGACTGCAGCTTGGCGGTGATGGGGATGGGGGCGGGGGCCGCCGGCGGCGCGCGCGGCGGCGTGGGGCGGGCGATCGCGGCGCTGGGCGCGGCGTGCGCCGGCTCGCCGCCCAGCGACTGCAACAGGGAGGGGACTTCATGGAGCGAGCCTAGCAGCGAGGTGCGCAGCGCAC
>JAIBBQ010000254.1 GCA_019694595.1 Myxococcaceae bacterium | reverse complement strand
CGGTGCGGGAGGGCGCGCTGGCGGGCGTCGCCGACGCGCTGGTCGAGCCGACCCCCGCGGCGGTCGCCCACGCCGCCGGGATCGTGATGGCCCGGCCGGTGCGACTGCCCGACGCTGCCGCCTTCGGCCAGCACCTGCTGGCCGCGCTGGGCCGGGTGCACGACCGATGAGCCGGGCGCTCGAGCGGCTCTGGTACGGCGGCGCGCCCACCCCCGCCTGGCTCCGTCCGCTCCTCGGTGCCGGGGAGGCCGTCTACGCCGCCGGGGTCGCCGCCCGGAACGCGCTGTTCGACCGGGGGTGGCTCTCGTCGGGCCGCCCGGCCGGGGCGCACATCATCTCCGTGGGCAACCTGCACGCCGGCGGCATGGGCAAGACGCCGGTGGTCTGCTTCCTCGCGCGGCAGCTGCTCGGTCAGGGGCTGCGCGTCGCGGTGCTCACCCGCGGCCACGGGCGGGTGGCGACCGAAGACGTGAGCTTCGACGCCCGGGCGCTGCCCACCGCGGAGCGCGTCGGTGACGAGCCGCGGCTGCTCGCGCAGCGCTGCCCGGGGCTCACGCTGTACGTGGGGCGCGATCGCCGTTCGCTCGCCTTCCGCGCCCGGGAGGAAGGCGCCGAGGTGCTGCTCCTCGACGACGGCTTCCAGCACCGCCGCCTGGCGCGCGGCGTCGACATCGTGGTGGCCGACGAGGCGGCGGGGTTCGGGGGCGGGGCGCTCCTGCCGCGCGGTCCGCTGCGAGAGCCTCCGCGGGCGCTCACCCGGGCCCACCTGGTGTGGTGGTTCGCCGGCGAAGGCACCGAGCCCGAGCTGCCGCCCGGGGTCTCGGTGCCCATGGTCCGGGCGCGCCGGGGGCTGAGCGCGGTGCGCACGCCGCAGGGGGCGACCGCGCCGGCCCTGGTGCTCGCCGGGCAGGCGGTGGTGCTGCTGTCCGGCATCGCGCGGCCGGAGCGGGTCGAGCGTGCGCTGCGCGGGGCGGGCGCCGACGTGCGGGGGACCGCGTTCCACGCCGATCACCACCGCTTCACCGCACCGGAGCTCGCCGAGGCCCAGGCGCTCGCCGCCCGGGAAGGCGCGTGGCTGGTCACCACCGAGAAGGACGCGCAGCGCCTGCCCGACGGCGCGGCGCACGTTCTGGTGGAAGAGGTGGAGCTGCTCGAAGGGCAGAGCGCCCTCGGCGCCGCGCTGGCGCGCGCGGGCTTGTGAGGCCCGGGTGAAGGTGCCACAAAACGCGCCCGTGAAAGGTCCGCTCCCGAACGTGGTGAAGCGCTTCTCCCGCGTGCGCGCGGTGGTGCTGGGCGACCTCGTCGCCGACCACTACGTGTACGGGCTCACCGAACGCGTCAGCCGCGAAGCGCCGGTGCTGATCGTCCGCCACGAGCGCGAGGAGGTGAAGCCCGGAGGCGCCGCCAACGTGGCCGCCAACGTCGCTGCGCTGGGCGGCCGGGTGAGCGCGGTGGGCGGGCTGGGCAAGGACGCCATGGGCGCGGCGCTGGCGGCCTCGCTCCAGCGCGCGGGGGTGACCCCTGCGTGGGTGCAGGTGCCCGAGACCGAGACCAAGCTGCGCGTGCTCGCCGGCGCGGTGGGCACCCGCCGCCAGCAGATGCTGCGGGTCGACCGCGGCGCCACCCAGGGGCTGCCCGACAAGGCCCGCCGGGCGCTCGCGCGCGCGGTGAAGGCGGAGCTCGACGCGGCCCAGGTGGCGGTGGTCTCCGACTACGGCGCGGGCGTGGTGTGCGACGAGACGCGCGAGGTGCTCCGCGCGTGGGCGAAGCGGGGCGGGCTGGTGTGCGCCGACTCGCGCTCCGCGCTCCTCGAGCTCAAGGGCTCGACCGTCTGCAAGCCGAACGAGCCCGAGCTCGCTGCGCTCACCGGCATGGCGCTGGAGACCGACGACGACGTGCTGTTCGCCGCCCAGCGCGCCCGCGCGTTGCTGGAATGCCAGGTGCTGGTGGTCACCCGTGGCCGGCGAGGCATGGTGATCGCCGACGGCACCCACACCACGGTGCTCCCGGTGCACGGCTCGGCGGAGGCGGTCGACGTCACCGGCGCGGGCGACACCGTCGCCGCCAGCTTCGCGCTCGCCTTCGGCGCCGGCGCCTCGGCGCTCGAGGCCGCCTTCCTCGCCAACGTGGCCGGCGCGCTGGTGGTGCAGAAGCCCGGCACCGCCACCGTGTCGGGCCCCGAGCTCTCCGCCGCGCTGGACGCCCTCCCGTGAGCCTGGAGAAGGTCACCACCCTGGACGCGCTGGTGGCGCGGCGGCCCGGGTGGAAGGCGGCCGGCCAGACGGTGGCGCTCGCCAACGGCGTCTTCGACCTGCTCCACGTGGGCCACCTTCGCTACCTCCAGGGTGCCCGGGCGCTCGCCGACGTGCTGCTGGTGGCGGTGAACTCCGACGCCTCGACCCGCGCGCTGAAAGGGCCCGGTCGCCCCGTGATCCCCGCGGCGGAGCGGCTCGAGCTCCTCGCCGGCCTCGCGTGCACCACCTTCGTGTTTCCCTTCGAAGGCGCCGACGTGCGGGCGGTGCTCCGTGCGCTCCGGCCCGAGCTGCACGTGAAGGGCACCGACTACACCCCCGACACCATTCCCGAGCGCGACGAGCTCGCGGCGTGGGGGGGCCGGGCGGTGGTGGCGGGCGACCCCAAGGATCACAGCACCACCGAGCTCCTCGGTCGGACCGGCCGCTGAAGGCCTGCGCTCTTCAGAACACCAGCGACACGCCCACGTACGGCCCGTTGAAGACGTCGCGGTGGATGATGCCGTCGACCAGGCCCCGGTCGTCGAGCACCTGCACCCGCCAGCCGGCGCGCAGGCCCACCGGCCCCAGCCCGACGCCGATGCCCAGCTTGCCGTCGAGCTGCTCGTACGGAACGGGCGTCGCCATCAAGCTCGCTTCGATCGCCACCACCTGGCCGAGGTAGATGGACCCCGAGACGCCTCCCGTCGGCCCCAGGGTGATGAGGTCGGGCGCGAAGACGGTGTCCGCGCCGAGTTCGAGCCGCAGCCGGCCGTAGTCGCCGGTGAGCAAGGCGAAGGTCAGGTGTGCGTTCACCTGCTGGAGCGAGTCGAACCCCGGCGTGCCGTCGTCGGAGCGCACCGCGATGTTCTGCGCCGAGAGGTGAAACCCGAACCGCTCGCCTTCGACGCCCACGTCGCCCAGGAGCGTGAAGCCGCTCACGTACCCCTGCGCCTCCACCGACGCCTGCACCCGCAGGGGAATCGATTCTCGTGGCTGGCCTGGCTCCTCGGCGACCGTGCGCGCCGGCACGTAGCCGTACCCGAAGAACGAGCTGTAGCGCGGGCCGTAATAGCCGCCGTACCCGTAGCCTCCGTAGACCGGCGCGGCGTACCCGTACCGGGGCGAAGCGGCATGCGGGGGACTCCCGGAGCTCGAGCTGCTCGGGCCGGACGCACCCGACGTGCTGCCCACCGCGCCGCCGGAACCCCGCTTGCCGAACCTGGCATGCGCCGCCGACGGCGCCAGGCTCAGCGCCACCACCACCGCTCCGATGAGCCCCAAGGGTCTGGACATGAGAAGCTCGCTTGCGATGTGCCGACGATCATACGGCCGAGGCGCCGAAAAATTCTCCGTCCGGGGGGCCGATGCCCGAGATCCCTGATCTCACGGTCTATCTCGACGCGCTCAAGGCCCGGGTCCACGGCCGGCTGCTCGAAGGGGTGCGCCTGGGGAGCCCCTTCGTGCTGCGCTCGGTCGAGCCGCCGCTCAACGCCTTCCGCAACCGCCGGGTGGAGTCGCTCAGCCGCCTGGGCAAGCGCCTGGTCATCGGCGTCGAAGGCGACCTCTTCCTCGTGGTGCACCTGATGATCGCCGGCCGGCTGCAGTGGAAGCCCAAGGGCCAGAAGCTGGCGGGCAGGGTGGGCCTGGCGGCGTTCGACTTCGAGAACGGCACCCTCGTCCTCACCGAGGTGAGCACCAAGAAGCGCGCCAGCCTCCACACCGCCCAGGGCCGCGCCGCGCTGGCGGCCTTCGATCGCGGTGGGCTCGAGGTGCTGACCGCCTCGCTCGACGCCTTCGCCAATGCGCTGCGCCGCGAGAACCACACCATCAAGCGCACGCTGACCGACCCCACCATCTTCGCCGGCATCGGCAACGCCTACTCCGACGAGATCCTCCACGCGGCGCGCATGTCGCCGGTGAAGCAGACGAAGACCTTCACCGGCGAGGACATCGCCACGCTCTTCCAGGCCACCCGCACCACGCTGACCACCTGGGTCGACCGCCTGCGCGCCGAGACCCGGGACGGGTGGCCCGAGAAGGTCACCGCCTTCCGCGACGAGATGGCGGTGCATGGCAAGCACGGCCAGGCCTGCCCGGTGTGCGGCGCCAAGGTGCAGCGCATCGTCCACGCCGAGAACGAGACGAACTACTGCCCGGGCTGCCAGACCGGCGGCAAGTTGCTCGCCGACCGTTCGCTGAGCCGCCTGCTCAAGGACGACTGGCCGACCACCCTCGACGCGCTGGAGGATTATGTGGCCTCGCGTCAGCCACCACGGTAGACACGCTGGCCGCACATGCCCGCCAGGACCTGGTTCGCCCCGTTCGCCTGCGCCGCGCTGCTGCTGGCCGGCACCGACGCCTTCGCTGACAAGACCGTCTGGCTGGTGCGCCCGCTGTACCCCGGCCAGGAAGCGCTGGTGGATCGCACCGAGAAGGCGCTCGACAAGCTGATCCCCGCCGACGGCCGCGCGAGCGAGATCATCGGCCTCAAGGAGCTGTCGACCGCGCTCCAGGGCAAGAAGGTCGAAGAGCTGCCCTGCTTCTCCGGCGACGAGCGCTGCGCCGACCCCATCGACGCCTTCGTCGCCACCCTGGGCTTCGACCGGGTGGTGCTGGTGCAGGGCGGCCAGGACGAGGCGGGCTTCAAGTTCCGCGTGGTGAGCTACCGCCCCGGCGCGCGCGAGGTGTCTCCCGCGACGGCGTCCAACGCCATTCTCGAGAAGGCGCTCCTCGGCGCGGTGGCCAAGGTGGTGCCGGTCGCCTCCTCGCTGGAAGTGAAGACCACCCCCGCCGGGGCCACGGTGTTCATCGACGACGTCAAGGTGGGCCTCACGCCGCTGTCGACCCAGGTGCTGCCGGGCGAGCGGACGATCCGCCTCGACCTCAAGCTCCACCAGCCGGTCGAGGAGTCGCTCGTCATCCCGGTCCGCGGCAGCGCCAAGCTCGACAAGACGCTCGAGAAGGTGGCGGCGCGCATCGCGATCAGCGCCTCGCCCGCCGGCGCCACCATCGCCATCGACGGCGTGGTGGTGGGCAAGGACAAGATCGACCGCGGCATCACCCCGGGCCGCCACAGCATTCGCATCACCTCCGAAGGCCACACCGCGTACGAGCAGTCGATCGAGGTGAAGAGCGACGAGCAGTTCACCCTCGACAAGTCGCTCGAGCCCATCGGCGGCCAGGCGCCCAAGGCGGCCGTCACCGTGCCCAAGCCGCTGCCGCCGCCCCCGCCGCCGCCGCCCACGCCCACCGAGCAGACCTACGAGCGCAAGAGCTACTTCCAGGCGGGGTTCGCCTACGAGGTCTACAACGGCGGCAGCCTGGTCGGCCGTCGCTTCGGCACCGACGGCACCGGCCGCACCGCGACGCTGCTGCGCCCTGGCCGCACGCTGCTGGGCGCCTCGGGCGAGTACGGCATCTTCGGCAAGTACTTCGGCCTGGCGGTCTTCGGCGTCAGCTACCTGACCAACCCCGACCGCTGGGGCCTCACCGTCGGCCACGAGCCGGGCACCGCGCAGGAGCAGGCGGGCACCCCCAAGGTCACGCTCTCGGACAGCATCGAGCCCATCCGCGCCAACCTGGTGACCATCCGCGCGCTGCAGCCCCAGGTCCGCTTCGCGGCGTGGAAGTTCCAGTTCGGGCTGCAGACCGGCCTCGAGTTCCGCACCGGGCAGATCGTCGAGCTGGCGAACCCCGCCATCTACAAGGACGGGTTCCTCATCACCGACCTGCTGTTCTCGGGCCGGGTGAACCTGCGCTTCTACATCGTCGACGGCTTCTACTTTCAGTCGGCCTTCCACTTCGCGCTCTTCCTGGTGGGTGGGCAGGCGGCGCTCCCCGACGACAGCGCGAACGTCGGGTCCGGCGGCAACATCGGCTTCGAGACGGGGTTCGGCTATGGCTTCTAGGTCGATGCTGGTGGCGGCGGTGCTGGCGGCGGGCCCGGTGCTCGCCGACCCCCTGGTGGGCGCCTCGGTGGGCAACGCCGACGCGCTGATCTCGGAAGCGACCAAGCAGTACAACCAGAAGAAGCAGGCCAAGGCGGCCGAGCTCTTCCTCAAGGCGACCCGGGCCAACCCGTCGCTGGTGCCGGTCTACCTGCAGCTCGCGCGCAGCTTCCTCGCCGCCAAGCAGGTGCCCCGCGCCTGCTACGCGTACCGGGTGTACCTGAAGAGCTCGCCCGACAACCCCGACCGCAAGAAGGCCCAGGCCGAGAGCGACCAGTGCGAGCGCCAGCTCGCCGGGCTCAAGCCGGCGCCGGTGGACCCGTCGCCCAAGTACGTCGAGACCCGCGCCGCCTTCTTCGCCGCGCTGGAGAAGAAGGAGATCGTCGGGCCGCAGGGCGCCGACGGGCAGCTCGAGACCCTGGTGAAAGACGGCTACCTGGGCCCCGACCTCGCCGACATGGCGGCCAAGCTGGGCGCCGAGGCGATCGCCCAGGCCGACGAGATCCACAAGGCCGCGCTCGCCAACGAGAAGATGAGCCTCGAGCGCCTGCGTCTGGCTCGGCCGCTGTACCAGGTGGCCGCCGACGTGGGGGCCTCGCCCGGCGACCAGAAGTCGCGCATGGCGTTCCTCGACGGGCTCGCCGCGCTCCAGGAGAAGGACCACAAGAAGGCCGAAGGGCTCTTCTCCGAGGCGGCGCGCGCCGACGCCGCGAACAAGGAATACAGCTTCTACCGCGCGCTGGCGCTCTTCCAGGGCGGCGACCGCCCGGCGGCGCTCAAGGTGCTCGACAAGGAGCTCCCCGATGATCCGCGCACCGCGGCGCTCCGGGTGGCCCAGGCGGTGGGCGCCGGCAGCGACAACGGCGCCGGCGAGCTCGAGAAGCTGCTCTTCGGCAAGCGCTACCCGCCCGAGAAGTAGCGACGGGCCGGACTTCCTTCAGATGCTGATGCGCAGGCCGACGCCCGCACTCGCGTTGGGCGGCGCCACGTGCACCGCGGGAGACGTGGTGCCATCGCCCAGGGGAATCGGCGGCAGGTCGAGGCCGAAGCGGAACTCGCCGCCCGCACCGCCGACGTTGGCCGACACGAAGGCCTCGAGCTGCAGGTAGGTGAGCACCCGGAAGAAGGCGTCGAGTCGCACGATGCCCGACGGGTCGGAGGCGTTGAGCAGGGCGTTGAAGCTCATCGTCACCCACGGCAGGTCGGGCAGCCCGGGGGCGATGACGAAGAGCCCCGCGTAGTGCTTGCCCGCGTAGAACGGCGTGTACGTGCCCTGGTACAGGAGCCACGGGTAGAGCGACTTCGAGTCGGTGCCCACCGGGTTGTAGAAGTACTCCGCGCCCACGGTGAGCGTGTTCTTCTCGTTGTAGCTCACGGTCCACGCCAGGCCGCCGGCCACCATCACCTGGATGCCTTCGGGGGTGGTGGCCTCGTAGAGCGTGTCGAAGGGCCGGGTGGGGTCGATGCTGCTGCCCGGCTTCCAGACGGTGAAGTCGTGCCCGTCGCGGAAGGCCACGTCGACGTAGGCGTCGATCGGCCCCAGCGCCGACGAGAGGTCGACCCCGTAGCGGGGGCGCCGGCCCTTCACCCACACGCCGTCGAGCCCGAGCTCGGTCTGCCCGAGCACGAATTCCGCGCGCAGCGCCCCGCCGACCTTGCCCAGCACCGAGGCGGGGCCGTCGTTGTCGAGGAGCCCGAAGCCGTAGAAGTTCCAGCCGAGCGATTCCACCGGCACGTGCACCTTCACCGCGTTGATTCCCAGGCGCTGGTCGAAGGGGGCCAGGGGGTCGCGCCGCGTGTTGTTGAGGAAGTCGGTGGGCTGCCACAGCCGCCCGGTGCCCCACTTCACCTTCTGCCGGCCCGCGGTGACGAAGACGGTCTTCGCCACGTCGAACTTGATCCACAGCTGGTCGAGCGCCACCGACGGGTTGGTCGACGTGGCCGCCGGCGCTCCGGGGAAGAAGCTGGTGGTCGACTGGCCGGGCAGCGAAGGGTCGTACCGCAGGCGCGCCAGCGCGAAGCCGCGAATGCGCTCGTTGGGCCGCGCGTCGAGGTAGGCGTCGAGGAGCGCCGGGGCCGCGAAGGTCCACTTCTCGGGCGGCGTGTTGTCGAGCCAGGTGGTCTGCGCCCGCAGGTACAGCGTGCCGCCGATCTTGAGCGGGTCCGAGGCGGTCTCCTCGGTGTCGAAGCGGCTCTTGAGCGCGGGGCCCGACAGCTGCGCCTCGTCGCGCGACTGCGCGGCGCCGGGAGCCTCGGCGATACCGGCGTCGGCCGCGGCAGGCGCGGCGCTCTCGCCGAACATCGCGTCTTCGCTCGGGCGCGCGGGCGCGGTCCCGGCGTCGGCCGGCGCGGCCGCGGGGGCTTCCCCGAACATCGCGTCTTCGCTGGGGCGGTCCTGCGGGGCGGCCAGCGCGAGCGCGCGCAGCGCTTCGGCCAGCGTCATCGGCTCTTACTCTCGAGCCACGCCTTGGTGAACATGTTGCCGTCGAGCGGGTTCAGGTCGACGTTCTTGAACAGCACCAGCGTCTGGTTCGACTTCTCA
>JAIBBQ010000253.1 GCA_019694595.1 Myxococcaceae bacterium | reverse complement strand
CGCGCTGCAGCTCGGACACCGCGTCCTCGAGCAGCTCCTTGAAGAGCGCCTGCGCGCGCTGGGGCCAGGCGTGCACCCGCCCCTGCGCTTCCTCGGTGAGCGCGTCGTAGGCCTTCACCGCGCCCTCTTGAGCTTCGCCTGGCCGCGGCGCAGCACGCTGACGATCGACGAGGTGAGCGCCAGCCGCTCGAGGTGCGAGGCGAGCGCGCCCACGTCGGCCTCGGAGCGCAGCTTCTGCCCCCAGCGCACCAGCAGCCCCGCGAGCGGTGGCTGGGTGACGAAGCGCCCCGACGCCAGCGCCTTGAGCCGGGCCTGCGCCTCGGGCACCCGCATGCCGCCGAGCTCGCGTGCGGCCAGCGCCATGTCGTTGAGGTCCCGCTGCGGCACCTGCGCCTGCCGCAGCTCGCCCAGCTCCTCGAGCAGCACCTCGCCGTTGAGCTCGCGGCTGGCGAGCGCTCCGGACGGGGCAGCAGCACGGGGGGCGGCGGTGGCCATGACGGACGGCGATCTTGAGATCACCCGGCCCCCCGCTGGCGAGGCCCGTGTGCGGGGCCGGGCCTTCAGCTGGCCGCGCCGGGGACCTCGTCGGGGTCAAGCTGGGCCAGCACGGCCTCGGCGCTCAGCGCTTCTCCGTTGCTCACCGCGATGGACTGCAGGTCGAGGAACACCGAGGCGAGCTCGGAGGCGCGCTCCGGGCCCAGCTGGCGCATCCAGTCGATGAACGCCTGGCCTTCGAGGCCGAGCGCCTTGCCCGCGGCCACGATGGCGCCCAGGTACAGGCCCGACGCGCAGAGGTCGGGGAACTCGGCCGCGAACACCTGGGTCTGCTCGGGGGTGAGCCCGAGCCCGTCGAGCGCCTTCAGGTCCTGGCCCTTCTTCGCGTAGCCGTCGACCGCGTCGGGGTTGAAGCCGGCCGCCGCCAGCGCGTCGCTCTCGAGGATCTCGCGGATCTCCTTGCGCGTCTCGCCCGAGGCCTCCAGCGCGTCGACCAGCTGGCCCACCGCGGCGATGACGTTGCCCACGAAGACGATCGCCTCGCCGGCCTCCTGCCCTCCGGGGATGCAGTTGAACGCGCCGCCCATCACCGCGATGGCGTCGCCCACCACCATCACCACCTTGCCGATCGACGGGTCGTTCTTCAGGTTGCGCAGGTCGACCGCGGCCATCGCCGCGCTGGCGATGAGGCCCAGGCCCGGCACGAACGACTTCGCCCAGCGGGAGACGCCTTCCGCGGCCTCCGCCCCGCCTTCCCCCAGCATCGCCACCAGCTTGCCGCTCTCCGCGTACCCCTTGACCGCCGTGGAGATGAGGTCGAGGCCTTCCTCACCCAGCGCGGCGAAGGCGGCCACCATCAGCAGGTAGTCCTGGTTCGCCGCTCCGGTCCCCAGCTCCGCGGCGCTGAAGAGCAGCCCCGCCGCGGTGAGCCCCTTCTCCAGCGGGCTCATGCCGGCGACGTCGCCCATGAGCCCCTGGAGCGGGCCGAGCTCGCCGTGGGCCCCGCGCTTGAGCGCGTCCCAGACCTTGGCACCGTCGCCCTTGGCGCCGGCGAGCGTGGTCATGCCTTCGAGCGGCCCGAGCAAGGTCTCCAGGTCGGCGATGGCGGCGTCGGCGTCGCCCTGGTGCTCGACGAGCAGCTGCCCCGCGGCCGCCGGCACCGCCTGCTCGACCATCGCGCCCAGCCGCGCGTCGAGGTCGGGGTACAGCGCCGCGTAGGCCTTGAAGATCTCGCTGTTCGGGTCGGCGAGGGTGGCGAGCCAGGTGAGCGTGCCCTTCGCCTGGCCGGTGGAGGCGAGCGCCTCTTCCGACTCGAACACCAGCTTCGCGGTCTGCGGGTCGCGAATGGCCGCGTCCTCGAGCGCGGGGTCGGCGAGCGCCTGCGCGAGGTGCTGCGCGGCGGTGACCTGCGCGTCGTACACGTCGGCGTGACGGCGGTGGTACTCGGCGATGTAGGCCTGCTTCTGCGCGTCGGTGAGCCCGTTGGGGAGCGCCGCGAGCTCCTTCTCCAGCTGCGCGTCGGCTTCCTTCACCGCCTCGGTGGCGTGGTCGTACTCGTCCTTCGCCGAGGCCAGGGTGTCGATGGCGGGGGAGTCGCTCGGGCCGACCCGGTCCACCGGGTGGGCGCTCGCCGCGTTCGCCGCCACCCACGCCGCGCCGTTGGAGCCCGCCCCGGAGGCGCGAATGTCCGTGTCGCTCAGCCCACCGGACTGGCGCGCGACGTCGATGGCCGAAGCGACCGCCGCCTTCTGCGCAGCGGTCGAGCTGAACTGCTGCGCCGCGGGGTCCCCGTACGTCCACCCCACGACGGCGTCGAGCTTGCCCGCGGCCTTCAGCGCCGCGACGTAGGCCGCCACGTACGCGGGGTCGTCCTGGTGCGCCGCGAGGTCGGTCGCCGCGGCGTTCGCCAGCTCGTCGGGCGTGAGCAGCGGGTCGCTGGTGAGATCGTCCACGCGGGCCTTCGCCGCGGCGGCCGGGTCCGAGCTGGCGTCGGCGGTGAGGCGCTTGGCCCCTCCGGTGCCGCCGGAGGCCGCGGTGAGCAGCTTCGACGGATCGAGCACCAGCGCCGGCGCGCGCTTGGCCGGCGCCTCGAAGCTGCTCACCCCGCTGAAGCCTGCCACCCGGGCCCGCGCCACCTGGGCCACCGCGCTCTGCACCGCGGCGCGGGCCGGCGTGGGCTTGGCGGCGGGGGGAACGACGACCGGCGGAGGCAGGCGCGGAAAGACAGGCATGTGGGTGGCTCCCTTTGAGGGTGAAACGCGCCACCGGCGGAAGCTTCCAAGCCCCCGAACCGTCACCGCCCTGTACAGTCGTGGCCGACCGACCACCTCATGATTTCCCCAGTGTTCTTCAGATGATCGCCCGCGTGCTCCTGTGGCTGGTGGTGTGCCTCGGCCTGGCGCTGGGGCTCTTCCTCGCCGCGGCCCTGCTCACCCCGACGCTCATCGAGGTGGCCGCCTCGAAGTTCACCCTGATCATCTCGAGCGAGCACGAGCTCGAGGTGACCCAGGTCCTCGCCGGCCTGGTGGCGGCGCTGCCGGCGGGGTTCGGCTTCCTCGCCGCCCTGGCCGACGTGCTCCGCTGGCGGCGCGTGCCTTCGGCGGGGCGGGTCCTGGGGGTGACCGCCGTCGGCGTGGCGGCGCTGGTGGCGAGCTCCGCCTGGCAGCTGTTTCGGTCCCGCTCCGCGCTGGAAGAGCTCACCCAGCTCCTCCCCAGGCTCTCCGTCCGCGAGACCTCGCCCATCGCCCACGCCGTGGGGGCGGTGGTCGTCACCGGGCTCGTCGCGCTCGCGGTGTGTCTGGTGCGCCGGCCGCGAGACGGCTGAGCTCAGGTCCGCACGCCGAGCACGCTGATGCCCAGCCGCGGCGCGGTCTCGAAGAGCGCCTGCGCGTCGAGGAGCACGGTGTGGCCGGCGTCGACCGCCAGCACGCGCGCACCGACTTCGCGCATCACCTCCAGCGTCACCGGGCCGATGGCGGGCAGGTCGAAGCGGGTGTCCTGGCCGGGCTTCACGCGCTTCACCACCACCGCGCCCGCGCCCCCCAGGCGCCCCGCCCGGCGAATGGCCTCGTCGGTGCCTTCCACCGCCTCCACCGCCAGCACCACCCCGCCCTTCACCACCACCGTCTGGCCGACGTCGGCGGCGCCGAGCGCCAGCGCGACCTCGCGGCCGAGCGCGACGTCGCGCTCTTCCTCGGGCGAGAGCGCCGGCCCGGCGAGCAGCCCTTCCCGGGCCAGCACCTGGGGGAGCAGCTCGGTGGCGGAGATGACCTTGACCCCGCCAGCCTCGAAGTACCCCGCCATGGCGCGCAGGAGCCCGTCGTCGCGCAGCGAGCGCAGGCCGCGCACTGCCTGCAACATGCCGGCGTCGGGCCAGGCCTGCGACAGCGAGCGCACCCGGCGAATGCCTCCGGCCATCACCGCGCGGGCGACGCCGTGGGACTGGAAGACCTGCCGCGCGCGGCCGAGCTGGCCGAGGCGAATCCAGCTGAGCGAGGCGACCTGGGCGCCCAGCGCGGGGTCGGCCTCGCCGCGCACCGCCACCGCGTGCACCGCGAGGCCGCGCGCGCGCGCCGCAGCGGCGAAGAGCCCGGGCAGCGCGCCGTTGCCGGCGAGCAGGCCGATGGCCTCGCTCACCGGGTGAGGCCCCGCTTGCTGGCGGCGATGAAGTCGAGGAGCAGGTCGATCTCCGGGTGCCCCTTGAACTCGGCGCGCAGGTTGGTGAGCGCCTCGTTGAGCCCCAGCTTGGACCGGAAGAGCACCCGGTACGCTTCCTTCACCCGCGCCACCTGCTCGGCGGTGAAGCCGTGGCGGGTGAGCCCGACGGTGTTGAGGCCGGCGAGCTCCGCGCGGTCGCCCTGCACGGTGCAGAACGGGGGCACGTCCATCACCACCATCGAGCCGGCGGCGACGAAGGCGTGCCTGCCGACCCGGGTGAACTGGTGCACCGCGGCGAGGCCCCCGAGGATCACGTGATCGGAGATCTCCACGTGCCCGGCGAGCGCCACCGAGTTGGCGAGCACGCAGCCGCTGCCCACCACGCAGTCGTGCGCCACGTGGGAGTACGCCATGAAGAGGTTCTGGTTGCCGATGCGGGTCACCCCGCCGCCACCCGCGGTGCCGCGGTGGAGCGTGGTGAACTCGCGGATCTGGTTCCCGTCGCCCACCACCAGCGTGGTGGCCTCGCCCTGGTACTTGAGATCCTGCGGGGCCGCGCCGACCGAGGCGAACTGCCAGATGCGGTTGTGCTTGCCGAGCGTGGTGTCACCTTCCACCACCGCGTGCGGGCCGATGGTGGTGCCTTCGCCCACCTTCACGTCGGGCCCGATGACCGCGTACGGCCCGACCTCGACGCTCGGGTGGAGCTTCGCGCCGGGCGCGACGATCGCCGTGGAATGAACGGCCACGCTAGACCTTGCCCACCGGCGCGACGGTGGCGAGGAACTCGGCTTCCGCCGCCAGCTGCCCGTCGACGGTGGCGGTGCCGCGCGTCTTCCACACGCTCGTCTTGTGGCGCAGCACCTCGATGGTCAGCTCGAGGCAGTCGCCCGGCACCACCGGCCGGCGGAACTTCGCCCCGTCGATGCTCATCAGGTAGGTGACGAAGCTCTTGGGGTCCTTGCCCTCGCTCTTGTACGCGAGCACCGCGGACGCCTGCGCCATCGCCTCGAGGATGAGCACGCCCGGCATCACCATGTGGCCGGGGAAATGCCCCTGGAAGAACGGCTCGTTCGCCGTCACCATCTTTCGCGCCACCAGGCGTTCCTGGGGCACCAGCGCCGTCACCCGGTCCACCAGCAGGAACGGATAGCGGTGCGGCAACAGCGCCTGGATGTCCTGCACGTTCAGCGTCGTCTCACTCACGTGTGCTTCCCCCGTCCTTCTTCCAGCGCCTCCAGGCGCTTCACCAGCGACCTGACCTGCTTCCACAGCTCGGGCAGCTTGTTGAACACCGTCGCCGCCCGGAAGAACTGCCGGTGCTCGATGGCCGGCGCGCCGAGCAGCGTGCTGCCCGGCTCCACGTCCTGCGCGACGCCCGCCTGCGCGCCGATGCGCGACAGGTCACCCACGGTGATGTGACCGGCGACGCCCACCTGCCCGGCGAGCACCACCCCTTGCCCCAGCGTCGCCGAGCCCGACACGCCCGCCTGGGCACAGAGGATCGAGTGCGCCCCCACCTTCACGTTGTGGGCGATCTGCACCAGGTTGTCGACCTTGGTGCCCTGCCCCACCACCGTCTCTCCGAAGGTGGCGCGGTCGACGCACGACTGCGCGCCGAGCTCGACGTCGTCTTCCAGGCGCGCGATGCCGGTCTGCGGAATGCGCACGTGGCCCGGGGCCGCGGCGTCGAAGGCGAAGCCGAAGCCGTCCTTGCCCACCACCGCACCGGAATGGAGCACGCAGCGCTTGCCCACCACGCACCCGGCGTAGACGACCGCGTGCGGGTGCAGCACCGAGTGCGCGCCGACCTGGGCGCCGCGCCCGACGTACGCCAGCGCGGAGATGACCGCGTGCTCGGCGACCGTCGCACCGGCCTCGACCACCGCGAACGCCCCCACGTGCGCGGTGGGGTGCACCATCGCGGTGGGGTGCACCTCGGCGCGGGGGGAGACGCCCGGAGGCGCCTCGTTCTTCGGCTGCAGCGCCTGGGCGACGCGCGCGAACGCGAGGTGCGGCTGCGCGACGCGAATGGCCGCCACGCCCTGCGGCACCGGCGCGCCCACGGGCGCGAGCACCGCGGAGGCGCGGGTGACTTTCAGCTGCTCGAGGTACTTGGGGCTGCCGAAGAACGACAGCTGGCCGCGCTGCGCTTCCGCGAGCCCGGCCAGGCCTTCGATGGACGCGGCGCCGTCGCCCTCGAGCTCGCCCTGGACGAGCGCAGCCACCGCCGACAGCGTCAGCGCCACGACGGTTACTTGGTGCCGGCGCCCGGCGCGTCCTTCGCGGCCGGCGCATCCTTGGGAGCGGCGCCGTCCTTCTTGCCGCCGGCCACCCGGTACTTGTCGTTGTACGTGCGCACCAGCTCGTTGGTGAGGTCGAGGCTGGGGGGCGCGTAGACGAGGCCGGAGTCGCTCTTCTCGAAGACCATGGTGAGGCCTTCGCGCTGCGCGATGGCGGCGATGATGGGGTCGATCTTGTCGAAGATCTTCCGCAGCTCCTTCTGCTCGGCCTGCGCCATCTCGACCTGGAGCTTCTCGGCCTTCTGGGTGAGCTCGTAGAAGCGCTTCTGCAGCTCGGTGAACTTCTGGTTGCGCACTTCCTCGCTCATCATCGCGCCCTGCTTGTCGAGGATCGCCTTGTCGTCGCGGATCTTGTTCTGCTCCGCCTCGAACTCGGCCTTGCGCTTGTCGAGGTCGCCCTTGAGCTTCTCGCGGGCGAGGCGGCCTTCGCCGATCTCGACCAGCGCGCGCTGGAGATCGACGTAGCCGAGCTTGAGCTCGGCGGCGCGGGCGAGGGGCGAGAACAGCGAGACGGCGAGCACAACGGGCAGCAGACGGCGCATCGGTGACTCCTGGGAAGAAAAGCGGGCGGACCCTAGAGGTCGAGGTTTCGACAGGTCAAGCAAGCTGGTACATCGCACCCCATGAAGACGCTCACGCTCGCCGCGATGTTCATCGCCACCGCCGCGCTGGCCGACGAGGCCGGAGGCCTCACCTGGAAGGCGCCCGCCGCCTGGAAGACCGATGCGCCCCGTCCCATGCGCGCCGCGACGTACAAGATCGCCGCGGCCAAGGGCGACACCGACGAGGCCGAGCTCGCGGTCTTCTACTTCGGCGAAGGCCAGGGCGGCGGCATCGACGCCAACATCGAGCGCTGGGTCGGGCAGATCACCAACCCCACTCCGGCCAAGCCCACGCCCAAGAAGGAGAAGATCGCCGGGCTCGACGTCACCCAGGTCGAGGTCGAAGGCACCTACGGCGGCGGCATGGGCCCGATGGCGCAGGGCGCCCCGAAGACCGGGTACAAGCTGGTCGGCGCCATCGTCGAAGGCCCCAAGGGCGCGGTCTTCTTCAAGCTCACCGGCCCCAAGAAGACCGTCGACGGCGCCAAGGGCGAGCTCGCCAAGCTGCTCAAGGGCATCACCAAGTAGCCCGCCTCACGGCAGTCCGGCCCGCATCACCGCGTCGGCCGGCACCGCGTTCGGGGTGCTGAAGTCGCAGGTGAAGTGCACGATGTAGAAGGCGTGGCGCTGCGCCGAGTAGGTCATCGCCACCGGCGTGTACGGCAGCGGCTTGCCGAGCGCCTGCCAGCTCGAGCCCTTGTCCGCGCTGGCCATCAGCGTCGACGGGCCGGCGACCACGATGCGCCCGTCGGGCAGCTCGACCGGCGTCACCGACTTCGCGGTGCTCGCGGTCGCGACCTCGGTGAAGGTGAGGCCTTGGTCGGTGCTGCGGTACAGGCCGCCGTTCCCTTCCCCCGGCCAGTAGATGGTGCCGTCGGAGGCGCGCAGCGGCTGGCCCTGGACGCCGCCGCTGCTCACCCAGGACCAGCTCGCCCCGGCATTGGTCGTTCGCAGGATGCCGCGCGTGCCGCTCGCATATCCGCCACACCCGACGAGGAACGTGCTCGGACCGAGCACCAGCGTGCTGGTGCAGAAGGTGGAGCCGCCGGGGAGGCTGCCGCCGATGTCGGACCACGCCGCGCCGCCGTTGGTCGAGCGGTAGAGCTTCTGGGTCTGCTCGTGACCGCCCGCGAGCAGCGTCTGGCGGGCCGGGTCGGTGAAGTCGACGCTGATGGAATCGGAGTGGGTGGCCGCGCCGAGCTGGGTGAAGGTGGCCCCGGTGTCGTCGGACCGGTACGCGCCGCCGCCGTTGTAGATGCCCGACTCCCAGAAGGTGGCGGGGTGGCCCGGGTCGAAGACCACCGACGACGCACGGTTCGAGATCTTCGCGCCGGTCTGCCCGAGCGCGAACCAGCTCGCGCCGCCGTTGGTGCTCGCCCACAGCCCGTGCTGGGCGACGTCGGTGATGAGGAGGTCGCTGCTCGGGTGCGCGGCCACCAGGCTCACGTTGCCGCACTCCGAGGCCATGCCCGCCAGGTTGGAGGTGACGCTGGTCCAGGTGGTGGACGGGGCCGCCACACCTCCGCCGCCGGTCGACGTGCCGCCGCCTGTGCCGCCTCCGGCAGAACCACCGCCCACGCCGCCGCCTCCCGTGCCGCCTCCGGGGGCACCGCCGCCTGCGTTTCCCCCGGCCGAGCCGCCGCCGCCGCCGGGGCTCCCGCCGCCCAGTCCACCGC
>JAIBBQ010000035.1 GCA_019694595.1 Myxococcaceae bacterium | reverse complement strand
GGCACCAGCGCCTCCGGCGGCGGCACCAGCGCCTCCGGCGGCGGCACGGCGGTCACCGACGCGGGTCCGAACTTCGCCTTCGTCACCTCGCAGATCTTCACCGGCGCGCTGGGCGGAATCGCCGGCGCGGACACTGCCTGCCAGAACGCCGCCGCGGACGCGGGGCTCTCGGGCGCCTACCGCGCCTGGCTGTCGGTGGATGGCGGCTCGGCCGCGACCCGATTCGCGGGCGCGCGAGGCTGGATCCGGCCCGACGGCAAGCCGTTCACCGACACGCTGGACGGGCTGCTGACGAAGCACCGCATCTTCTACCCGATGATGATCACCGAGCGCGGCACCACGACGCCGTACGCGACCTCGTACGTGTGGACCGGAACCGACGACAACGGCACCGGGACGGCCGAGAACTGCATCGACTGGTCCACGGCCGACGCCGGGAGCACGGGCTACGCGGGGTCGCCCGACGACCTCGGGCGTGGCTGGACCCACAACACCCCGGCCGGCTGCAACCAGCCGAGGCCGCTGTTCTGCATGGGCTACGACCGCGCGGTCCCCGTGGCTCCGGTGCGCCCGGCCGATGCCCGGGTGGCGTTCGTCACCAACGGCACGTACCTCCTGGGGCCAGGGCTGGTCGCCGCGGATCAGCTCTGCGCGAACGAGGCGGCGGCCGCGGGCCTCCCGGGGACCTTCCTCGCGCTGCTGAGCACCGACGGCGGTTCGGCGGCCTCGCGGTTCAAGACCGACGCGGGCACCTGGGTGCGCCCGGACAACGCGGCCCTGATGCCCACCGCGGCCGAGGTCTTCACCACCGGCTTCCTGCAGGCCGGCATGAACGTGACGCCCGACGCGGGCACGTACACCTGCGGTCCGGCGTACTGGACCGGCGCGCTCTCCCCCACCGTGGTCGGCACCCAGACCTGCATGGACTGGACGTCGACCAACGGCCAGGCGAGCGCCCGGTATGGGGCATCCTGCTACCTCGACCGCTGGTTCTCACACAGCACGGTGCCCTGCGACTTCCAGGCGTCGCACCTGTACTGCTTGCAGCAGTGACCAAAACGAGGAAGCGCGCTTCAAAGATTCCCCTGCCCGACATTCACCCCTAAGCTTTCGGGCGAATGTCGGACACGCAGGCCGCGATGCGCGAGTTCCGCTTTCTGGACGACAAGCGGAAGACGACGGGCCTTTCACCAGACGAAGAGCAGCGCTGGAGCGATCTCGGGCAGTCGCTGGGGATCATTGCGCCGCCCGCTGGGTATTACGGCCCTGACGGCCAGTGGTATCCGTACGATCAGTCCCAGGCGTACGCGCAGTCCTACGGTCAGCCCGCGCCGGGCTACGGCGGCTACGATCCCGCGACGGGTCAGCCGTACGCGCAGTACCCGGTCGACCCCGCCACGGGTCAGCCGTATGCGCCCCAGTACCCCGTCGATCCTGCGACCGGTCAGCCGTACGACCCCGCCGCGTACCCGTCACCGGAAGACTCGAGCGGCTACGTCGACCCGCAGGCCTACGGCCAGGCCCCCGGGTATCCGCCGCAGGCCCAGTGGGGCTACCCGCCTCCGGGGTATCCGCCGCAGGGCTACGCCCAGCCAGGCTACCCGCCTCCTGGCTACGCACCGCCGGGCTACCCGCCGCAGCCGTATGCACCGCCTGGGTATCCCCCCGCCGGGTATCCGCCGGCCGGCTACCCGCCCCAGGGCTACGGGGCCCCTCAGTACCCGCAGGCGGGTTACCCCCAGCAGGCGTATCCGCCCGAGACCGGGACGCCGCAGTACGCGCAGCCCGACTACGACGCCCCTTCGGGCCAGCCGTGGGAGGCCCCGGCGGCTGCGCCGCACGCCGAGCCGGAGCCCGAGCCCGAGCCGTCGCAGGCCGAGGCCGTCGACGCGGCGCCGATGGAGGTGTCGGAAGACGAGGTGATGGAGGTCAGCGACGAGGACGTCACGCTCCTCGACGCGTCGCCGTCGCTCGCCACGCGCGGCCCGACCGCGTCCCCGGTGACGGGAAGCCTCAAGGCCGAGCGGCCGCTGACCCGCAGCGCCCCCGCGAGCGGTGTCCAGCCCGAGGCTCGACTCAGCAGCGCGGATCCGATGGAGGCGCTGCGCAGCGCGCTCGACGATGAGTCGGCGCCGCCGCTGCTGCTGCGCAAGCCTTCCGCGTCGAGCAGCACTGCGCCCAAGGGAGCGGTCGCGCTCGGAGGACTCGTCACCACCGCCCCGGTCGCGGAGGAAGTGCCGGAGGCGGCCACGGGCGACTTCGCGATGGTGGAGGAGTCGGCCATCATTCGCTCGGCGGTGATCCCCGCCGCTCCGCCGGCGCCGGCGGTTCCTGCCCCGGTCGTCGAGCCCGTGGTCGCGGCGCCGGAACCGGTCGTCGAGCCCGAGCCCATCGCCGCCGTCGCGGCGCCCGAGCCCGTCGTCGAGCCCGCGCCCCTCGCCGCCGTCGTCGAACCCGAGCCGGTCGTCGAGCCCGAGCCTTTGGCCGCCGTCGCGACGCCCGAGCCGGTCGTCGAGCCCGAGCCCTTGGCTGCCGTCGCGGCGCCCGAGCCGGTCGTCGAGCCCGAGCCCTTGGCCGCCGTCGCGGCGCCCGAGCCGGTCGTCGAGCCCGAGCCCTTGGCCGCCGTCGCGGCGCCAGAGCCGGTCGTCGAGCCCGAGCCCTTGGCCGCCGTCGCGGCGCCAGAGCCGGTCGTCGAGCCCGAGCCCCTCGCCGCCGTCATCGAACCCGAGCCGGTCGTCGAGCCCGAGCCCCTCGCCGCCGTCGCGGCGCCGGCGATCAGCGACCTCGAGGCCGAGGCGGCGGAGCGCGGCCGCCGCGAGACCCAGCGCCTCCCTTCGTTCGACGCGCCGGCGGCGCCGACCCCGGTTCCCGTGCTGGCGCCGGAAGACGTCCCCAGCGCGGATGCGCTCTTCGGACCGGAGCCGGTGCAGGCGCCGACGATCCTGGGCTCGACGCGCGACGAGACGGTCACCGACGAGCAGCCCGCGTTCAACCCGAACACCGAGCGGTTCGCGATGACCGAGGCCCCGGCGCCGCTCGCGCCCGAGCCCGCGCCGGCGGTGTCCTCCGACACCGACTCGCTGTTCGGCGCGCCGGTGCCCTCGACCGACCCGTTCGCGGTCGTCTCCATGGGCAGCACTCCGGCGGCAGACCAGAGCCCGGCGGCGGTGACGGCGCCCATCCGGCTTCCGCGGGCCGCGCGTGGTCCCAGCCCGAGCGACGACACCGACGAGCTCAACATCGACGTGGCGGCGGCCGCGGTCCCCGAGCGCTCGCCCTGGGACGAGCCGCCCGCGCCGGCCACCATCGAGCCCGCGCACGGAGCACCTCCGCGCGAGGTGGCGCCCCCGCCGCCTCCTCCGCCGCAGGGGCCTTCGCCGACCATCCTGGTCGACCCGTCGCTGTTCGACCCGGTGCCCACGCAGCCGCAGGGCGAAGCGCACCCCGGGGTGACGCTCGACGACGACGATGGTTCGGACTTTCAGACCAAGGAGCTCCAGCGGCCGCCGCCGCCACCTCCTCCGTCGGTCCCCGACTTCCCGGTGACGGTGGAGGCGCCTCCCGACGGTGGCGACGACCACCCGACCGACGTGTCCACGCCGGGCCTGATGGCCGATCGCTCCATGTTCGGCCTGCCGTCGAGCCACCAGGAAGAGCCGATTCCGCTGGTCGAGGCCCACGCCACGCCGATGGACTTCGACGTGGCGATCGACGACCGGCCGCTGCCCGAGGAGCAGCAGCTCGACCTGAGCGGCGACCCTTCGCAGACGGTGGAGCTGGCGCCGAACGCCGACTTCCTGGGGACGCCAGCAGGCAGCGCGAGCGACGTCTCGGCGTTCTCGGCGAGTGACGACGGTGCCGGCCTGCTGCAGACGGGGGCGCTGAGCGACTTCGCCAACCCGACCGAGCCGGCGCCTCCGCCCGACCCCGACGGCACCCAGCCAGGCACCGAGGTGCCGCTGGCGACCAACGTCGACTTCCTCGCGATGCCGGAGGTCCAGGCGCAGGGCGAGGCGTTCACCGCGCGCACCGAGTCGGTGGACTTGCCGAGCGAGGACGCGGACATCATCCAAGGCGAGATCATCGAGGAGGAGCCGGAGATCTCCGCGGTGACGGAGCCCGCGCGCCCGCCGCCGCCGCCGATGATGACGCCGCCGACGGAGCCCGCGTACCGGGCGCCCGCCGCGCCGCCTCCGCCGCGCTTCTCGCCGCCGGCACCTCCGCCTCCGCCCCGGCCGATGGTGGTGGAGCCGCCCAAGCCGCCGCCGTCGGTCGCGCCGCTGGCACCGGCGCCCAAGGTCCGCCAGGCGACGCTGAGCACGGGGCCCATCCGGGTGCCGGGCGAGCACAAGGTGATCCTCCACACCGTGGAGGGCCAGGTCCGCCGCGGCACCCTGCGCGACGCGGACTTCAACGCGAGCACGGTGCACCTGGAGACGACGCCAGGGACGACCGAGGAGCTGCCCAGCTCGCGGGTGAAGGCGGTCTTCTTCATGCTGCCGCCCGGAGAGAAGGGCCCGGCGCCGGTGGGTTCGAAAGTGAAAGTGACGTTCAGCGACGGCCGCCAGGTGGCGGGCTTCTCGATGGACGCCAACCAGGAAGGCATCGGGTTCTTCGTGGTGCCGGCCGACACCCGCACCAACACCGCGCGGATCTTCGTGTTTCGCCACGCGGTGGACGCCATCGCCCCGGGCTGATCTGACGCACTGCGGTTTGACTCGAGGTGGCCTCTTGGCCCACATTCGCGCCTGTCGTGCCACACGGCCGGAGGTTCACGAATGTCAGCTGAGCGGCGGAGTTCACCTCGAATCAACGTCACGCTGACCGCCCACTGCCGCATCGGCAATCGCTTCATTCGCGACGCCGTCGCCGACCTCTCCGAAGGTGGCCTGTACCTGAAGACGCGCGAGCCCGCGCGCGAAGGCACGCCGGTGCGCGTGGCGCTGGCGCTGCCGGCGGAAGAGAGCCCGCACTACTGCACGCTGGTGGGCAACGTGGCGCGGGTCGACCGCGACGGCCGCGGCATCTTGAAGGGCCTGGGCGTGTCGTTCTCGGAAGCCGAGATGGCACAGCTCGACCGCGCGGCGCTCAAGGGCTTCTTGTCGGCGTGTTGAAGCACACGCTGAGCGTCGGTCTCCTGCTGGCACTGTGGTCGACCGGGTGCGCGACGACGCGGCCGCTGGCGGCGAAGGCGATGCAGTGCCCCGAGGCGTCGCTCGAGTCGGTCGAGGCTCCTGCCCCTCCGACCGAAGCGGTGGTCAAGGCGCTGCTGCTGTTGCCTCTGACCGAGCGCCCGCTGCTGGCTGCGACGGCGCCGCGCCGGGGAGAGTACTGGAAGGGCTGCGGTCTCACGGTGGTGTGCGAGCGCGAGACGGCGCAGCCCGAGCCCGGGCCGGGCGAGTGCCACGAGACGCCGGACTCTCGGGCCAACCGCCTGACGAAGGCACTGCCCGCGCTGATGGAGCGTTCCCGCGCCCGGCTCGGCGCCGACGCGAAGGCGGAGCAGACGGGCTACTTCTCCTGGACGCTGAGCGCATCGAGCGGGACCGCGGAGTGCAACGTGCTCGACGTCGAGCTGTTCCGCTGCCGCCCGGACCTGGACACGCTCCAACCAGCGTCGCGCTGAGCGCCGGGCCGCCACCCTCACGAAGCTCGAAGCGTTCGGTCTCTCGATCCGAACCCCACCCGTGGGACGAGGCGAAGCCTCGCCGTCTCGCGCTGCGGGAGCAGGCGCGAGACAGGAACTAGTGCAGGTACTTGTCGGAGCCGCGCGGCCCCTGGGGCTCGTCGCCGCTGATGACCTTGAGGTGCTTGCTGCGGCGGTCGAGTTCCCGGCGCAGGCGCCACGAACCGAAGGCGGTGAAGAGGTGGCTCGGCCAGCCGAACCGGGCGTAGGCGAAGGTGAAGGCGAGCGCGATGGCCTGGGCCACCACCGCGAAGGGCGAGCTGAAGAAGGCGGTGAGCGTGGTGAGGAGCACGCCGAACATCGCCATGGTGCGGCCGGTGACCTCGAAGCCCCACACGTTGGTGGTGCGGTTCCAGATGGCGCAGCCGTAGCCGACCCAGCAGCAGGTCGCGAGGAGCGAGCCGCCCATGTGGATGCCGCCCGCGGCGCGGGGCATCACCAGGGCGATGGGCAGGAGCGCGAGACCGGTGAGGAAGACCACGCCCACCACGAAGCGCACGAAGCGCCAGCGCCCCCACAGCGACTCCAGCGAGCCGCCGGTCATCCACACGATGAGCATGGTCCACAGCACGCCGGTGCCGTAGTCGGTGGGGATCCACGTCAGCGGCTGCCAGAGCTGCTCGCCGGCGATGACGCCAGCGGGCTGCAGGTACAGCGAGACGCCGATGTCCTTGAGCACCCAGGCGACGATGGAGGTGACGAACACCACCAGCGCGAGCGCGGTCGACGCGTTGCGCACCGGGGGCATCACCACCCGCATGCCGCCGCCGCCACCGCCTGCCGAACGAGGTCGCATGCCGGGTCAGCCTGGCAGGGTCACTTCTGCCGGTAGAAGAGCGAGATGGTGAGGCAGTGGAACTCCTTGTCGGAGCTCTGGGTGACCTGGCGATCGACGATCTCCAGGTTCGGGTTGTCCTTGATCCACGCGGTGATCTTCTCGCCCATCTGCTCGCGGTCGCGCGCCAGGGTGGTGGAGAAGACCTTCATTCCGGTGAAGCTGTTCGCGCTGCTCGCCATGCCGCTCCTCCGTCAGACCGCCACCGCTCACGCGCGCGCTGCAGCGCCGCGTCGCTTCACCGGCTTCTTCGCCTTCGCCTTCGCCTTCGCCACCGCACGCTTGGGGCGGGCCAGCGCCATCACCTCGCGCTCGCTCAAGGTCCAGGAGGTCGACTTGGCCCGCGCGAGGATGCGCTGGCACACCTCGTCGGTGACCGGGAGCTTCCGCTGCTCGAGCCAGTAGCGCACGTTGCTCATGCCGCTCATGTGGCCGATCTCGATGTCTTGCTGCCGGCCGAAGAGCCCCGCAGGCACGCCCGAATAGATGCGGTCGGCGAGCCAGTCGTCGCCCTTGCGCTTGGCCTTGATGATGGCGGCGGCGTGCACCCCGGTGGCGGTGCGGAACGCGTCGGAGCCCGACAGCGGGTAGTTGACGGGAATGGCGACCTTGGTCGCCTGCGACACCTTGCGCACGTATTCGACCAGCCGCGAGACGTCGGTGTCGATCCACCCCATCAGCTTGAGGTTGAGCAGCAGCTGGTCCATCGAGGTGTTGCCCACGCGCTCACCGACGCCGAGGCCGCAGGCGTGGAGCCGCTGGGCGCCGGCCTCGAGGGCCGCCAGCGCGTTCTGCACCGCGAAGCCGCGGTCGTTGTGGCCGTGCCAGTCGATGGCCGCGTCGGAGCCGAGGCGGGAAAGGAGCGCCCGGGTCCACCCGACGAGGGCGGCGGTGCCTTCGGGGGTGGCGTGGCCCACGGTGTCGCAGAGCACGAGGCGGCTGGCGCCGGCGTCGAGCGCGCTCTGGAAGAGCACCTCGAGGCTCTCGGGCTTGGAGCGGGTGGTGTCCTCGGTGACGTAGGCGACCTCGAGGCCTTCCTTCACCGCGAAGGCGATGGCGTCGGCGGAGGTCTTCTTGATGAAGTCGAGCGACCAGTCTTCCGCCCACTGGCGAATCGGCGAGCTGCCGATGAACGTGTAGACGGTGATGGGGATGCCGGCCTTCTGCGAGGCCTCGGCGACCGGGCGGATGTCCTGGGCGACGGTGCGCGCCGCGCAGTTGGGCAAGAGCTTCAGCTTCTTCGACTTGATGTAGCGCGCCTGGGCGACCACGTCGTCGAAGGCACGCTTGCCCGCGCCGGGCAGGCCGATGTTGACGGAGCGAATGGACAGCGCGTCCATCAGCTCGAGGAGCTCGAGCTTGTCGTCGATGCCGGGGTCCACGACCGACGGCGACTGCACGCCGTCGCGCAGGGTCTCGTCGTTGAGGTCGAACGGCTGGGGAGGCTTGGGGCGCGCCGCGCCGGCGTTCCAGTCGTGAATCAGGTGCCCGGCGTCGGGGCGCGCCTCGTCACCGCGGCTCATCGAAAGCGGGGGCCTTGGCGGTAGTGCTCGCAGAGCGTGGGCTCGCGGCAGGTGGGGCCGATGCCGTCGGGGTGGGCGAAGAACGGCGTCTTGTCGGACTCCTCGAGCCCGCACAGTGCGCACTTGCGCTTCTTGTTCCGCAGCTCGGCGCGGCGCGCTTCGGCGATCTGCTTCGCCTTCTCGCGGGCCTCTTTCGGGTCCGGGATGCTCTTGGCGTCGGTGGTGTCACTCATGGGCAGCCCATTAGCTCCTTTCAGACCGCTTCCACCAGTACTGCGATGCCCTGACCGCCGCCGATGCAGGCGCTGCCGATGCCGTACCGGGCACCGCGGCGCTTGAGTTCGTGCAGGAGGTGAATGGTGATCCGCGCGCCGGAGGCCCCCAGGGGGTGGCCCACGGCGATGGCGCCGCCGTCGACGTTGGTCTTCTGACGGTCGAGGCCGAGCTCCTTCTCCACCGCGAGGTACTGGGGCGCGAAGGCCTCGTTGACCTCGACCAGGTCGGCGTCGCCGAGCTTGAACTCCGCGCGCTCGAGGAGCTTGCGGATGGCGGGGGCGGGGCCGATGCCCATGACCTTGGGGTCGCAGCCGGCAGACGCCCAGTTGATCAGCTTGCCGATGGGCTTGAGGCCCTTCTTCTCGGCCCACGAGCGGGTGGCGAGCACCGCGCTGGCGGCGCCGTCGCAGATGCCGCTGGCGGCGCCGGGGTGAATGACGCCGTCCTTCTTGAAGGCCTTGGGGAGCTTGGCGAAGCCTTCGACGGTGGTGTCGGGGCGGTTGTGCTCGTCCTTGGCGAAGAGGGTGACGCCCTTCCTGGTCTTGAGCTCGACGGGCGAGAGCTCGGCGTCGAAGCGGCCGCCTTCCTGCGCGGCGGCGAAGCGCTTCTGGGACGAGACGGAGAACTCGTCGACCTCGGCTTGGGAGATCTTGTACTGCTCGGCGAGGTTCTCGGCCGTCATGCCCATGGGGATGCCGGCGTAGGTGTCGGACAGGCCCGACCACAGCATGTCCTCGAGGCCGCCCTTGCCGAGCGGGATGCCCCAGCGCGCGCCACGGATGAGGTGAGGCGCCTGGGACATCGACTCGGTGCCGCCGGCGAGCACCACGCTCGCCTGCTCGGTGAGCATGAGCTCGGCGGCGGTGGCGAAGGCCTGGAAGCCCGAGCCGCAGAGGCGGTTGACGCCGAGCGCGCCCACCGCGACGGGCACGCCCGACTTCAGGCCCACGTGGCGCGGCAGGTAGATGGCGTCGGCGCTGGTCTGCATCACGTTGCCGTAGACGACGTGCTGCACGTCTTCGGGCGAGAGGTTGGCGGCCTTCAAGGCGGCCTTGGCGGACTCCACCGCGAGGTCGGTGGCCGAGAGGTCCTTCAGCGCGCCACCGAAGGTGCCGAACGGGGTGCGCTTGCCGGACAGGAACCAGATCTCTTCGTGCTTCGACGCGCTCTTCATGTTGCTCCTTGCACTGGTGGAGGATTTCGGATCAGCCGCGGCGGCCCAGCAACGCGGCGAGGACCATGCCAACAGTGCCCGCGGTCCACAACAGCCCAAGCGCGTGAATGGCGCGCACCTCGGCGGCGCCGGGCCCTTCGAACCAGCGGGTCCCGAGCGCGACGCGACCTTCGAGGGTGGGCGCGCCGTCGAAGGGCCCGAGCTCCTGCGCGCGGCGGGCGTGGGCCTTGAAGACCCGCTCCACCGGCAGGTGCTCGAGGCTGCCGGACAGGTACTGCCCGGGCACCTCGCGTGACGGCCTGCGGTGGTTGGCGGTGAGCACCAGCTTCCCGCCCTGCACGGCGGTGAGGAAGTAGAGGCGGCCGATGTCGGACGGGCCCAGGTAGAGCGTGGCGTAGGTGCCGGTCTCGGCGTGCGCGAAGTCGTAGCTCACCTGTTCGGGCCCGAAGCGGGCCTTCTCGAGGTGGCTGCCCAGCGGCACGAAGCCGAGCTTGAGCAGCCCGGTGCCGAGCACGGTGAGCTCCGAAGGCAGCTTGAGCTGATCCGCGGGGGCGTCGGCCTCGAGGTGCATCGACGCGGGGCGCAGCACGAGGAGCGCACGCCACAGGTGAAAGCGCAGGACGAACCCCGCGAGCGCGAGGAGCGCCAGCACCTCGAGGACGTCGCCGAGCGTCACGTCAGGCCGACAGCGCCTCGAAGACCTTGGGCCCGTGCCGCTTCACCGCGGGCACCAGGCCGCCTTCGGAGCGCAGCGCCTGGACGATGGCGCTGGGCGACTCGGCGGTGAAGGTCTTGCCGGAGGCGAGGTGGGTGACCTGGCCCTTGGCGAGGTCGACGGCCACGGCCTCGTCGTCCTTCGCGAGGGCGAAGAAGGCGTCGTCGCGCACCACGAGGTACGGCAGCGCCTCGTTCACCAGGTTGCGCTTGTGGATGAAGGCGTAGCTGCGGGCGATGACCGCCTGGATGCCGGCGCCCTGGAGCGCCCACACCGCCTGCTCGCGCGAGCTGCCCGAGCCCCAGCCTTCACCGGCGACGATGATGGTGGCGCCGGCCTTGGCCTTGGCGGGGAACTCGGGGCGCACGAAGTGGAAGGCCTTGGCGCCCAGCTCCTCGAGCGAGGTGAGGTGGCAGAACTGCCCGGGGATGATGGCGTCGGTGTCCACCGCGTCGGCGAAGCGCTGCACCTTGCCTTCGATGCGGGCGGTCTGGGCGGCGCCCTGCGCCTTGCCCTGGGCCTTGGCGCCGGCGACGGCGACCTCGGGCTCGCGGGTGCGCACCTCGGGCAGCGGCTTCCTGGAGTCGCGGAAGAGGAGCTTCTCGTAGCGGCCCTGGTCGATGCGCGACAGGAACTGCCGCGGGTCCTGCACCTTCATGTCCACCGAGGACGCGGCGACGGTCGCGGCGGACGCGAGGTGGGCGAAGGAGCCCTGGCCCATGCGGTTCTCGAAGTTGCGGTTCTGCGAGCTGAGCCAGGTCTCGCCGGGGCTCGCCTTCTCGCTGGCGACGCCGAGGCACATCGAGCAGCCCGGGGGCCCGATGCGGAAGCCCGCCTTCTCGTAGTGCTGCCACAGGCCGCCCTGGCGCATGCGTTCCTGGATGGAGAGGTCGCCGGGAACGACGAGGAGCTTGGGGTGGGCGGGACGCGCGGGCTTGTCCTTGAAGGCCTGCTCGAGGACGAGCGCGCCGAGCACCAGCTCTTCTTCGGTGGTGGTGCAGGCGCCGATGAAACAGCCCTGGATGCCGAGGCCCAGCACCTGTTCCACCGGGTGCACGTTGTCGGGCGAGAAGGGCTTGGCGATGAGCGGCCCGAGCTTGGACAGGTCGATGCGGTAGCGGGCGACGTACGGCGCGTCGTCGTCGGCGCGGAAGTAGAGCGCGCCCTGGTTCTCGCTCTTGCGGGTCTCCAGCCAGGCGGCGACGGTGCCGTCGGCCTCGAAGATGCCGTTGAGGCCGCCGAACTCGGCGGTCATGTTGGCGATGGTGAAGCGCACGTCGGTGGACCACTTGCGGGTGGCCTCGCCGCGGTACTCGACGGTGCGCTCCATGGCGACGGTGTTGCGGCCGAGGTCGCCGAGGGTCTTGAGGATGACGTCCTTGCCGCCGATGCCGAAGGGCAGCTCGCCGGCGTAGTCGACGGCGATGGCCTCGGGGACCTCGATCCACGACTGGCCGAGCACCATGGCGGCGGTGATGTCGGCGCCGCCGAGGCCGATGGAGAACGCGCCCAGGCCGCCGTGCGAGCTGGTGTGGGAGTCGGCGCCGAGCACGACCTGACCGGGCTGCACGAGGTCCCGGTAGAACTTGGTGTGCAGGATGGTGACGTTGGAGTCGTAGAAGTGCTTGAGCTTGGCCTCGCCGGCGAAGTCGCGGGACAGCTGGGCGAGCTTGCGGGCGCGGGGGTCGTTCGCGAGGGTGACCGGGTCCACCGTGTGGTCGACGGCGAGGAAGAAGCGGTCGGCGTCGTGGATCTTCGGGCGGCCGAGGAGCGCGTAGGTGCGATCCATGCCGTTCCAGGCGAGCTCGGAGGCGATGGTCCAGTCGACGGCGATCTGCAGGATGTCGCCGGCCTGCACGTACGGCCGGGTGAGGCCCCGGGCGTGGTGGGCGAGGATCTTCTGCGTCAGCGTCATCGGCGTGCGAGTCGGGGAACCCATGGCCCAAGGCGTATAGCGCGGGCGCAGGCCTGTGAAGGGCGGATCCACGCCGTTCCGGGTGTGCGTGCCGCACCGCGGCAGACGCTGGCTCAGCCGGCTGCACGCGGAGGCCCTCGGCGGACATCAGCGCGAGATGAGGGCGCTTTCGGTGCGACCGCTCCGGCTGTCCCTCGGGAGAGGACACTGTAAGGGCTACCCGCAGAGCGGGGTGAAACCCAGCCGTTTCAGAAAGCGAGAATCCCTTCAGTCCGCTGCTCCTCGCTCCCTGCGCCGCACCCCTCTCCATGACCCGACCTCTCGCGCCGCACCGCAACTCGCCTGCCCACCAGTCCGGTCGCGTGGCGGCGGACTCGGCGAACCTCGGTCCCCGGCAGCCCCACCAGGGCGAGACGACGCTCACCCCGTGGGCGACCGACGGCTTCACCGCGGCGCCGCCCGACGCGCAGCCCTTCACCCACTCGCCGCAGGACACGCAGCCTTCGGACAAGCACCACCACCACCACCACCATGCGGGCCACGGCGGCCACCACGCCGGCGGAGCGGGCGACGGCACGACGGGCGGCACCGACCTCAATCTCGGCAGCTTCAACGTGCTGGGCGCGAGCCACACCACGCCGGGCGGCGAGCACCCGGATCAGCCGGGCGCCATTCCGCGGATGAAGGCGGCGGTGAAGGAGATCAAGAAGCAGAAGCTCGACGTCATCGGCTTCCAGGAGATGCAGGCGCCGCAGCTCAAGGAGTTCATGAAGCTGACCGACGGCAAGTACGGCGTCTACCCGGGCTTCAAGCTCGGCAAGCGCGACACCGAGAACTCCATCGCCTGGAACAAGGAGAAGTACGACCTGGTCGAGGCACACACCATCGACGTGCCGTACTTCAACGGCAACATGCGGAAGATGCCGGTGGTCACCCTGCGCGACAAGGACACCGGGCAGGAAGTGGTGATGATGAACGTGCACAACCCGGCCGACACCAAGCGCTTCCACAACCAGGAGGCGTACCGGGACAAGGCGACCGCCATCGAGCTCGCGGAGGCGAAGCGCATGGAGCAGACCACCGGCCTGCCGGTGCTCTTCACCGGCGACTTCAACGAGACCACGGAAGCGAACCAGCACGTGGCGGCGGGCTCCAACCTGCACGCGGCGAGCGACGGGCGCCCGGCGGGCATCGACCACATGTACGGCTCGCCGGCGGTGAAGTTCACCGACTTCATGCGCGACCACAGCAAGCGCGTCCGCTACGCCTCCGACCACCCGCTGCTGGTGGGGCACGTGCACATCAAGGGCTGAAGACGCCTCGCGCGGTTCTCGCCCATCAGGGGACCGGGCCCAGCGGCGTGGCGCGGTCGACCTCCACCACGTGCACCAGCGACTTGTCGACGGCGCCCTGATCGGCGCCGAAGAGCAGGCGGTCGATGCGGCCCGAGGTGTCGAGCACGGCCTTGTTGACGCCGTTCTCCACGAAGCACGCGGGGCCCAGGTCGATGACCACCGCGACGACCTTCTTGCCCGTCTTGGGGTTCTCGATGCGCACCCGGTTGCCGCAGCCGAAGCGTGCGGCGTCGGCGGTGTACCAGGTGAGCCGTTCCTCGCAGGCCTTGCCGGTGTCGCCTGCGGGGCAGAGGCCCATGGTCTTCAGCGTCGACAGGCAGCTGGGGATGCAGTTGTCGCCCGGGTCGCCGTGGGCCACGCCGTTGGCGTCCTTCCAGCAGCCGAAGGCGGTGATGAAGTAGTCGCCGTTGCGCGCCTTGGTGGTGCCGTAGCTGCCGGTGCACGAGAAGCTGGTGGTGGTGCCCATGCACACGTCTTCGGTGCCGGTGGGCTCGCGCAGGCAGCCGTTGGCGCAGCTCTGGGTGGACAGCTGGTTCCCCGCGCACTTGAGGCGGGCGTTGCCGTCGCCGGAGCAGTTGTAGATGGAGTAGCTCGCGTACGGGCCGCACCCCGCGTCGGGGGCGCCGGCGTCGCTCGGCGGTGAGCCCGCGTCGTGGTGCCCGGCGTCGGTGGTTCCGGCGTCCGAGTGGCCGGCGTCGACGAGACCGCCGCCGCTGGAGGTGGTGCCGCCCCCGGGTGCAGCGGTGCCTCCGCCGTGTTCCTCGGCGCCTCCGCCGGATCCGCCCTGCCCTCCGGCCGCCAGCGCGGTGCCGCCGCCATCGGCGCCCGAGCCGCCCCCGCTCGATGGAGTTCCTCCGCCGTCGCCCCCGCCGATCGAGTCGACCGGGCCGCACGCCGCGGCGAGGCCGACGAGGATGCCCACCACCAGCGCGGCGCGTTCGCTCCGAGTGCCCATGCGGTGATGTTCGGCAGGAGCGGGTTCCCCCTCCACTGTCACCTGCCCGCTGCGTCGCGGCGGCGTGTCGTCATCTCCACTGCACAGGGGCGTGCGCTTCGAGCGCTGAAACACCCACCTGTCATCTGGGCCCTCGCCTGTCCACGCGAGACGACAGTCCAGAAGTCGAGAAAGTGAGGAGTTGGCCGCGCACGTCGCTTGCTCAAGGTCGGATCAGCCGTTCCATCCGAAACCCAGGAGTGACCGATGAAGACCGCCGCTGCCTCTTCGAACTTCCGCGCCCCCGAGAACCCTGGGCAGACGCCGCCCATCTTCGACCGCAGCCGGCTCTTCCCGCCCACCGACGGCAGCTACGAGCCGGGCTTCGAGCCGAAGACGGGCGACAAGGATTCGGCGGCGCAGTTCGAATACAACCTGCGCGGCAAGACGCCCAAGGCGCTCGCGGAGCTCAAGAAGTACCTCGAGGCGCGGGTGAAGGACGCGGAGAGCGGCCCGCACAAGAGCCCGGAGGTCGCCAAGCGTTCGCGCGAGCAGCTCAAGCTGATCGCCGCCGAGGAAGCGACGCGCAAGAAGCTGGGGAACAGCACCGCGGGCAAGTACCACCGCCTGGACACCGCCGACCTGAAGAAGGAGCTCGCGCGGCAGCAGGAGCGCCTCCAGGAAGCGACCACCGGCGCGGCGCAGGACCCCAAGAAGGCGGCCGAGGCGCGCAAGGCCATCGCCGCGGCGACCAGCGAGCTCGCCACGCGCGACCGCGAGGCGGCGCTGAACGACCGGCTGGAGTCGTTCCCCCAGACCAAGCCGGTGACGCCGGAGGAAATGAAGGCCTTCAAGGACGGCATCCGCAGCCAGCCGAACGCGAAGCAGCTCGAGGCGGAGCTCAAGCGGCTGCAGGCGAAGGCGAAGGACGCGTCGAGCGGGCCGTCGCGGGACAAGGTGGAGGCGGCGAACGACCAGGCGAAGGCGCGCGCCATCGAGGCGGAGCTCGCGGTGCGCAAGAGCCTCGAGAAGAGCAGCGACCCCAAGTACGCGCTGAAGGTGCACCTGGGCTCGGACGAGGCCCTGAAGAGCGAGACCGCGAAGTGGAAGGAAGTGCTGACCGAGGCGACCTCGGGCGCGGATCGCGACCCCAAGGCGGCGAAGGAAGCGAGGGAGAAGCTCGCCATCTTGGACGCGGAGTCGCAGCGCCGCGCGGGGCTCACCTTCCAGCCGCTGCCGTGGCACCCCGCGGGCGGCCCGGAGCTGCCGATCCGCCGCGAGCCGGCGCCGGTGGTGGTGCCGGAGATCCGCCGCCACTGAGGGCGGTCAGTCCTCGCGGGGCCACGTCACGGTCCCGCGAGGCACTCCCCTGCGTTGTCGCAGCACTCGGGGCTGCTCTTGCACCGGTAGCCGACCGGGCAGTGGGCGCCGACGAGGCCGTCGCACCAGAAGGAACAGTGGCCGCAGGCGTCGCAGCTCCCCTGCAGCCGGGCGTAGGCGTTGTCGGCCCGGGCGGGGGTGCAGAGGCCATCGAGCACGCCGGAGTCGGGCGGCGAGCGGGGCAGCGAGTCGAGCGGCAGGCAGCGCTGGCCTTCGGGGCAGGTCGACTCCTGGAGCTCGAAGGGGCTCCCGGTGACGCAGTCGGGCGCCACGGTGCCGCAGGGCGAGGGCAGCGGGGGCGAAGGAGACGGGGCCGGCGCGGGGTTCGGCTGGGTCGTCGTGGTGATGAGCCCGGTGCGGCCGCAGGCGGCGACGAGCAGGACGAAGGCGAGGCGGCGGCGCATGGCTGCCGCGAGTGCAGTCGTCGGGCCAGTCGCGGGCCGCGTCGTTCCGTCAGGTTGCGGCTCGGGCCGCCTCGGCAATCTGAGGCCGAGCGGGTACGGTTCACGCGAATGTCTCAATCAAGCCAACCGTGGGCCCGGTTCGCTTGGGCCCTGGCACTGCTCGGTGCGGCTTGCTCCACCACATCGCGCGTTGTCGACCTTCACGTCACTGGGGACTGTTCCGCCGCACTCGTGACGTTCGGCGAGAATTCCTGTGCGAACGACTGCGCCGTAGCGCCTGGTTTGGCGGTCTTCACGGCTGCGCCGGGGGCGTCCTGCAGATTCGATGGCTGGAGTGGCCTCTGCGACGGCACAGCAGCCTGCGACGCCCGGGGGAAGAGCGGCAGCGTCACCGCACACTTCACTCGCACCTCCTGGCCGCTCTCGATTGAAGTCATCGCTCCACAGCTGGGCAGAGTCCAGCTCAACTCAGTCGCTCTCGAGACCTGCTCACCTCGTTGTGACCTCGAGATCTTGGTCGGGCAAACGGCGGTGCTTCGTGCTTCGGCGGACGCAGGATCCACCGTCCGCTGGGGTGGAGACTGTGCAGGCGCTCTCGAGGCCTGCGTGCTGGCCGGCGATCGGGCTCACTCCGCAAAGATTGAATTCATCCCAACGGACGTATCCCTCGACCTTTCGCTCGTCGGAAACGGAACCGTCCAAGTGCGCTCACTCGGCTCAACCTGCTCGGTTCCGCATTGCACCTATCGAATGACGTCTGGCTCACGAGTCGAACTGGTCGCCACTCCGACCGCGCAACAGACGATCCGATGGTCGAGAGCAGATTGCAGCGGGCCCGTGTGCGAGTTCTCGATTCAGGCTGACAGCGTCGTGGAGGTCGACTTCGCGATCGAGCATTCGCTCGACCTTCGCTACGTGGGTGATGGCGGCGGAGCGGTCTTGGGGGAGCCCGGCGGCCTCTCGTGCACATCGAACTGTTCGATGCGTTTCGATGGCGGCACGCTTCTCTCTCTCCGCCCAGCCGCCGATCCTCGGTCACGCTTCGTTTCGTTCTCGGGAGACTGTTCAGGGATGACGTGTGCGCTCGACCTGTCCCAGGACCGAAGCGTGAGCGTCGAGTTCGCTCCAGTGTTCCGCGCTCAGAGCCTGCTCCCGGCATCGGTCGCCGCACGAGACATCGCGCTCGAACCAGACGGGGGCGTGGCGCTCGCCGCACAGCTGAACGGCAGTGGTGTGCTTGGAGGCGAACCGATCTCCGTCGGCCCGCAAGCGGCACACGAACTCCTCGTCGCGGGAACTGGCCGTGACGGCCTCACGCGGTGGTTGGTTCAATCGGGAAACGATGGCGGCAGCGGCGCTGACGCCGAACGGGTTGCGGTATCAACGAACGACGAGGTGTTCGTGGCTGGGCGCTTCTTCGGAACCGTGCAGGTCGGCTCGATTTCGTTTTCCACAGGCTCGCCAATTCCGAATCAGGCCGCGTACATCTTGAAGCTCGATCAGAGCAGGCACGTCGCAAAGGCAACTGTCATTCGCTTCGGGAGCAGCCTGACCTCGATTTACGGTCTTCAAGCTGCGCGCGATGGGCGCCTGTTGCTGACCCTGGGGACGAATCAGTCGATCGACTTCGGCACCTCGGTCTTCGATGCTGGAAGCACGCCGACGGTCGTGGTGGCTGAGTTCGACTCGCAGCTCACCTTCCTCGCGTTGCACGCTTTCCCGCGGCTCGACACCAACGCGAGACCACCTGCGGAGACAGCCGACGGTGGGTTCCTCTTGGTTGGCACATTTCTCGACTCGCCCAACTTCGGCTGTGGAGAACTGGATGCCGGTGTTCCTCCACTCCAAGCCGCGTTCCTTGGGCGGCTCGATCGAAACCTCGACTGCAAAAACTCTCAGGTGGTTGCCGTCGGGAACACAGCGCGGGCCCTCTGGGTGAGTGATGTGACCATGCTGCCGAACGGCAGCGCGGTCGTGGCAGGAGCGACGCTGGGATCCGTGTTCGTGAAGGGGACCCTGGTCTCGGGCCCCAGCTCCTCCTCCAGCTACGACGGCATCGCCTTCAGCCTCGATCAAGAGAATCAGCTCACCTGGCTGCAACAGTTTGCAGGGCGCCCCGGGACTGCTCTCAGCGTGAACCCAGGCCCGCTCTTCACTGCCTACGATGCTCTGCGCAACCGCGTTGGGCTCGGGTTCTCCACCATGCGTGGTGGCGTTCAGTTCGTTCCGAACGGGCCGGCTGCAAGCTGTTCGGGTGGTGCTGGCTCGAACTCGACCCAGCTCGCCCTCGCGACCGTCGCTGCCGACAACGCCCAGCCCGACTTCCTGGCCTGCTGGGGTTCCTCAACGGCGATGTCGACGGCCTACGCCAGGCGCCTCATCACCAATCCCAGCGGCGGTTTCGTGCTGCTGAATGACGCAACGGCGGATGTGCGGATCGGTGGCCTCCAGGCGGGTCCAGACGGGGGAAGCGCGACCACCTTCCCCTTCCTCAACTGGCTGACCCCGTAGGCCGCGGCCTCAGATGTTGTCCCAGGCGTAGCCTTCGAGCTCGAGCGCGTGGTTGGCGAGCGACTTGATGTGCTCGTCGTCGTTGTCGTCGATCTTGTTGAAGTTCGACTTCACGCGGCGGCGGACCTGGCCGGAGAGCACCTCGAGGATCTCGAGTTCCTTGGTGCAGTTGCCGGCGCCCTTGTCCTGCACGGCGGTCGACACGCGCGAGAGCGTGCAGCTCAGCACGAAGAGGTCGATCATGATGTCGGCGAGCCGCTTGGTGGCGAACTGCTTGCCGATGATGTTCTTGCCGTGCTTGCGCAGGATGCGATCGGCGGCGGCGGCGAGGTCGCGGGTGAGCTCCTCGACGAGCGTGCCCTTCTCCTGCACCGCGGGGTGGAGCTTGGTGAAGTGGCTCTTCTCGCGCTTGACCCCGGTGGCGATGGCAGCGCGGCGCCGCGCGTAGTCGGACAGCACGCCGAAGCCCTTGATGGGGTTGTCGAAGATGCCCTTGAGCGAGTCGGACAGTTCCTTGAGCGAGCTGCCCACCTCGTTGAGCACGGTGAGGGAGATGAAGAGCCGCAGGATGTCGTTGGTGCCCTCGAAGATGCGGTTGATGCGCGCGTCGCGCATGATCCGCTCGTAGGGGAACTCGCACATGTAGCCGTTGCCGCCGGCCACCTGCAGCATCTCGTCGCAGCTGCGCCACATCGCCTCGGAGCCGAACACCTTGGCGATGGCGGCTTCCACCGCGTACTCCTCGACGCCGGAGTCGACGAAGTGGTTCAGCATGTTCACCGTGGACTCGGTGGCGTAGCAGTCGACCACCAGGTGTCCGAGCTTCTGCTTCACCAGGCCGAACTCGGCGATGGGCTTGCCGAACTGGGTGCGGTCCTTCGCCTGCTTGGTGCCCAGCGCGAGCAGCTTCTTCATCACCCCGATGGTGCCGCCGCCCAGGCCGCTGCGCCCGGAGTTGAGGATCTTCATCGCCACCTTGAAGCCCTTGCCGACCTCGCCGAGCACGTTGGCGGCGGGGATGCGCACGTTGTCGAAGTGGACCGTGGTGGTGCTCGAGGCGCGCAGGCCCATCTTGTCTTCGTGGGGGCCCACGCTGACGCCGGGCATGTCCTTGGTGACGATGAAGGCGGTCATGTTGCCGCGCTCCGCCTGGCCGCCCGTCTTGGCGAAGACGGTGAAGAAGCTCGCGATGCCGCCGTTGGTGATCCACAGCTTGTTGCCGTTGAGCACCCAGTGGTCGCCGTCCTTCACCGCGGTGGTCTTGATGCTGGCGGCGTCGGAGCCGGAGCCGGGCTCGGTGAGGCAGAAGGCGGCGATCATCTCGCCGCTGGCGAGCTTGGCGAAGTACTGCTGCTTCTGGGCGTCGGTGCCGAAGAGCACGAGCCCGCGCATGCCGATGGAGCTGTGGGCGCCGACGGTGACGGCGACCGAGCCGTCGTACTTCGCCATCTCCTGCAGGGTGCGCGAGTAGCAGGTGGCGTTCATCGCCATGCCCCCGTGCGACTCGGGGATGATGAGCGAGAACATGCCGAACTGCTTCAGCTCCTCGATCATCGACGGCGGCATCTCGCCGGCGCGGTCCCAGGCGCGGAAGTCCTTCTCGTGCGGCTTGAGCAGCTGGTCGAGCGAGGTGATGACGTTCTTGAGCAGCTCCACGTCCTGCGGGCGCGTCTTGGGGTACGGGAGGATCTGCTCTTCCTCGATGGTGCCGAAGCACATCGAGGTCATGAAGGACGGCGTCTTCTGCTCGGTGGGGGTCGCCATGGGCCGGGCAGCCTAGCCCCGGCTCGCGGTTTTCAGGAGAAGCAGCGCACGTCGCCGTGCACCGGGTACTGCGCCACCTCGCCCTTCGGCGGGACCTTGGCCACCGACGGCACGGTCACCAGCTCCCACCCGGGGAGGATGACCGCGGTGAGGCCGCCGCCGTAGACGGCGCCGGTGTCGATGCCCACCGCGTGCTCGGTGACCAGCGGCCGGTCGAGCACGGTGTGGCCGAAGATGAGGCGCTCCGGGCCGCGCCAGTGGTTGGTCCAGAAGGTGAAGCCGGCCGGTGCCTTCGACGGCCAGAAGCTCTTCGGACTCGGCGGCGAGACGCACTGCACGTGGAGCAGGTGGTACGGCGACTGCGCCTCCAGCGCGAGCCCCGGGAGCGCCCCCGCGTGCACCACCGCGGCGTTGAACTCCGGCAGGCGGATGAGGGTCGGCAGCGATTCGAAGTAGGCGAAGTGCTCGGGCCCGAGCGCGTCGCGGGTCCGCAGGTGGTCCGGGCTCAGCTTCTCGGCCGCGCGGTGGCGCTGCTGGAGGTGCTTCTCCTCGTGGTTGCCGAGGATCGCCTCGTGCCGCATCGCGAGCTCGACGCACTCGCGCGGCTTGGGGCCACGGTCGACGAGGTCACCCGCGAAGATGACGCGGTCCTCGCGAGTCACCCCCACGCGGTCGAGGAGCGCGAGCGCCTCCTCGTGACACCCGTGGAGATCTCCGATGACGATGGTGCGGGACATGACGTCACCCGGGACGCGCGAGGGCGGGCGTTCCTGACCGCCGCCGCTCCAGGACCAGCGCGGCCGCGAAGCCGAGCAGGGCCAGGAGCGCCAGCGCGAACCCGCTGCGCAGGCCGGGCGTCCGGTAGGTGAAGACCACCTGGTGCTGCCCCGCGGGGAGTGCCACCGCGCGGGCCACGCCGTTGGCGCGGAGGAGCTCCGCCGGCGCGCCGTCGACGGTGGCCGACCACCCCGCCGCGAAGGCGTCGTTGAGCACCACCACGGCAGGCCGGCGCGCGGTGGCAGCGAGCTCCACGCGCTCGGGCTCGTAGATGACGAACCGGGCGTCTCCCGCGGGCTCCTCCTCGTTCGGAGCCGCGGGCTGCGGTGGACACTCGACGACCGTGGCGCCCTCGAGGGTGAAGGTGGGCGCCATCACCGCGCCGACGGCCTCGTCGGGGCCCGCCACGCAGCGCCGGTCGGTCACGAAGAGGCGAGTCCCCGCCCCCGGCGGCGCGACGAGCGCGAGCTTGAAGGTGGGGTCCTGTTCCACCACGGCGGCCTGCTGCCACGGCGACAGCGGGTGCACGGCCGTGGAGAAGGCGACGAAGCCCACGCCGAGCGCGGCCGCGCAGGTCGGACACTGCGGCACGCGGTCGCCGAGCAGACGCACCCGGCGCGGCGCCGCGGGCAGGTACGCGTTGGCGCCCTCGAGGCCGAAGAGCGTCGGCGTCACCGGCTCCAAGGCGCTCGCTACGGCGCGGGCGTAGACGTCGCGGTACTCGGCTCCCTTGAGCTTCGGCACTGCGTAGGCGTCACTCGCGCCCAGCACGCGCGGCCCGGGGAGCACACCGCCGCTGCGCTCCTTCACCAGCTGCACCAACCGGGGCGCCTCGTGGAGCACCGCGGGGTCCATCAGGTGCACCGCCGCCTGGTTCCCGAGCCACAACCCGGCCGCCGACAGCGACACCAGCACGAGCGCGCGGCCCGGCACGGCCGCCGGCCAGAGCACCACCGCCCCCACGAGGGACAGCAGCGCGGTGGGCCAGAGCGCCGCGGAGAGCCCCGCCTCGAGCTGCGCGGCGACCGCAGCGGACGGGGCCGCGCCGTGCCACACCGCTGTGAACAGCGTGGAGGCGACCGTGCCGGCCGCGAGCGCACCGGCGGCGGCGACGAGGCCGAGGCTCCCCAGCACCGCGGCCACCCTGCGGCGCGCGGCCCCTTGGCCCTCCAGAGACGAGAGCCCCGCCGCGGCGAGCGCGGCGAGCGCCAGCATGACGAACGGCACCAGCTTCTCGGGGTAGCGGAAGCTCTTGAAGAGCGGCACCAGCTCGCGGACGAGGCGGTAGAGTCCCGCGTGCTTCCCCATCGCCAGCACGGCGACCAGCGCGAGCGCGCCCAGCGCCCAGCGCACGCCCGCGCGGGTCCGGTGCTGCACCGCGCCCGCCACCGCGAGAACCACCGCCGGGAGCCCGAGGAAGAGCGAGTCCGCCCACAGCTGGTCCTGGTCGGTGTCGAGCAGCTGCCGAGAGAGGTCGCGCGCCATCGGCGTGCTCGGCTCTCCGGTGAAGAAGGCGCCGAAGGCGAGCTCCAGCCAGCGCACGGGGTGGGTCGACCAGGTGAGCGCGCTCGCCGCGGTCTGCTGCGCCATCACCGAGTCGCCCACCGCCCCGAGCGACGGGAGGATCTGCACCGCGCCCCAGAGCCCCGCGAGCGCGAGGGCGCCGAGCAGCGCGGCCGCCTGCCGCCCGCGCGGCCCCGGCCGGAGCGCGAGCGACAGCGGCGTGAGCCCCGCGGCCACCACGAAGGTCTGCGGGTCACCCGCGGTGAGCACGAGCCACAGGAGGCCCGCGAGCGCGCCGGCGCGCTGCACCGAGGGCGCCTCGCAGAGCCGGTCGGCGGCCCAGGCGACCCACGGGAGCGCGGCAGCGGCGAAGAGGTACGCGAGGTTGTTGGTGAGGCTCGCCTGGTAGCCGTTGAACGCGAAGAGCACGCCCGCGAGGAGCGCCGGGGCGAGAGCGTCGGTGAAGCGCCGCGCGAGCGCGAAGGCGCCGCAGAACGCGGCGACGAAGGCCAGGAGCACGCCGAGCGTCATCGCCGCTTCGAGCGGCAGCACCAGGAAGAGGAGGTTCGACGGGTGGAACGCGCCGGACACCGTCATCCCCACGAAGCTCTGCCCCAGCCCGTCGGCGCCGTACCACTCCGGGAAGTGGCCCTCGGCGAGCCGCTGCGCCCAGGCGGCGCGCACCGGGTAGTAGACGCGCAGCACGTCACGCGCTCCGAGGACGCGGGCGCCGAGCACGAGCTTCCAGAAGAAGAGCGCCGTGGCGGACCCGGCCGCGGCGGGGCCCAGCCACCGCGGTTGTCGGGCCTTCACCACCGCCCCGTTACCCGCGGCGGCGGGGGCTCAATCCCCTCACGAGCTGCCATCGGTGCGGCGCGGCCCTGCCCTAGGATGCGCTCCCAAGAAAGGCCTGAGATGAACCCAGTAGAAAAATGGACGAGGGATGACCTTTTGCAGCTGATTTCCAATCAAACGCCCGAGTCCATCGTGCTCGAGTACAAGAGCTCCGACGCATTAGTTGTGACTGACAAGGCAAAGAAGGAACTCGCAAAGGACGTTTCGGCATTTGCGAACTCTGCTGGCGGAACCATCGTCTTCGGCATTCGAGAGAAGAATCAGGTACCGCTCTCCCTCGATGAGGGAGCTGACCCGGTAATCATTTCTCCTGAGTGGATAGAACAGGTCATCAATTCAGGGGTTCAGCGTCGGATACCTGGCCTGCGCATCGTTCAGATCCAACTTGGTTCCTCCCCGCGTCGGGTAGCCTATGCAGTCCAAATTCCGCCTAGTCCTCAGGCTCCTCACCAGGCCCCTGACAAGCGCTACTACAAGCGGTTCAATTTCCAGTCTGTTCCGATGGAAGACTACGAAATCCGAGATACCTCAAGGCGCCAAGCGGCCCCCGAACTTTCCGTCCTGCTAAATGTCGTTTCGCTCAAGAAGGAGTCCTTCTTGACATTTCACCTCCAGAACGAATCACAGGCGCCATGCACTGCCGCCCGCCTTAACCTCTGGATTGATACTCGGCTGAAGCTGAACACCAACGGGCTTCGGGGCGAAACTTGGCTCTTCCTGGAGAGCAAGCCTGTGTTCCTTCGATCTCAGTTCGGGCTGATCAAAATGGACCAGATGAACGTTGACTGGTCCGCCGCATCTGGCGTGCCTTGCTTTGCGGGGTGCCCTGCCGAGGTGCCGTTTAGCCTGAAGCTTGAGCGCGCCAAGGGCAGGGCAGCGTCGGCCATCAGATGGAAGATCATCTCGCCTGGCTGCGATCCGATTCGGCGATTCCAGATCGTCGAATCAGACCCGCTCGTGGGCTTTCGGATTGGCGAGCCTCATTCAAAGGAGCAGATCCTCACCATGGCTTCGGCGCCGTGGCTGTCAAAGTAACGACTACGAGACAGAGTGTGTGTGACCCGGCAACTCTGGAGAATACCGTTGCGTGCAAGTTGACTCTGCACTCCTTGCCGAAACGCGCCGGCTGGCGCCGCAGGCGTGCCGGTGGCGCTCGGTGGGGGGCCCATCGGCCGGACTCTACCGGGTCGTCCCCTCCCCGCTCGGAAGCTGTTGCCGACCGCGGACGGACCGGGAGTGGCCGCAGGGGCGACAGTCGTCGGCAGTACGACTTCGCAGGCGCCCTGCCCCGGGTGTAACTCTGGGGTGGTGAAGTTCCTCCGCGCGCTCGGCCTCGGCCTCTTCACGCTGGCAGGCTGGGCGTACACCACGCTCTTCTTCCTGGTGCTCAAGGCGCTGATGCTGCCGGTGGGCGCCGCGGCGCTCGGCTGGCAGGCGCTGGGGCTCGACCGCGTGGCGCGCGCGCTCCCCTGGCTGATGGTGCCCGTCTCCCAGGCCGGTCTGTTCTTCGTCTGCTCCGACGCGGGCCGCGCCTGGCTGGTCGCGCTCCCCCTGGGCCAGTGGTGGTGGCCGCTGCTCTTCGTGGCGCTGCTCGGCCTCTTCTTCCTGTCGGGGACGCTGCTCGGCGCGGCGCCCAAGACGCTGCCGGACATCGAGACCTCGGTGGCGACGCGGTGGCCGGAGCGCCGCTGGGCGCACCGCATGCGCGTCCCGCTGGACGCCATCTTCGTGCGGCTCACCTTCAGCTGCGCGCTGGTCGCCGCGCCCGCCTTCCTGGCGGCGCTGGTGCCGGGCTGGGGAAACCTGTGGCTGCTGCTGGTGGTGCACACGGTGGCGCTGGCGACCATCGCGTCCACCTTCGAGCTGGTGGACCACACCACCATGCACAACGGGCTCTTCAGCCCCACCGGGCTCTCCGGCTTCGACCGCGGCGCGATGCAGCTGCTCTCCTTCGCCTTCGACTGGGTCCTCACGCCCATCTGCAACCGGGTGCCGAACTGGTACCGCGTGCAGCACCTCGCGGTGCACCACGTGGAGAACGGCAGCGCGGAGGACTCCCAGAGCATCCTCGCGGAGGACCGCACCAGCCACCTCGCCTTCTGCCGCGCCGCGCTCAGCTTCGGCGTCGACTACGTCACCGGCGCCGGGGTGATTCCCTACCTGCGCAGGCACGGGCGCAGCGCGTACCTCGCCCAGCTGCTGCGCGGTCTGGCGGTCTACGTGGTGATGCTGCTGGCGCTGGCGCTGCTCAACTGGCGCTTCGCGCTCTTCGTCTGGCTCGCCCGCTTCTTCTCCGGGGCGATGGCCGCGGCGCTCAACTTCACCTGGCATGCCCTGGCGGACCCGCGCGACCTGGCGAACACCTACCGCAACACGGTCAACTCGAGCCTCGCGACCGCGCCGTACAACCTCGGGCAAGGCGCCCACATCGAGCACCACCTCAACCCCGGCCGGCACTGGAGCAAGCTGCACGCCGACGCCGAGGCCACCCAGGCGACCCACCGGGCGCAGGGCGCGCTGGAGCTGGACCCCGTGCTGGGCGAGCGCTTCCTGGCGCTGATGTGGCTGCGCCGCTTCGACGCGCTGGCGCAGGGCATGGCGATTCCCGGCGAGGCGAAGGACCCGGCGGCGCTGGCGCGGCTCCTCGAGGAGCGCAGCCGGCCGTCGTCGCTTCCGCCGCGCTCCGCGCTGCTCGCGGGCCTCGACCGCGCGCTCGGACACCTGGGCGCGGCGCTGCAGTAGCGCGACGCCGATTCAGGGGGGCGTCGGTCTCGACCAGAGGTCGGCGACCTGCTCGAGCATCGTCTCGGTGCTGCCCCCGGCCACGCCGAAGACTCGGAAGTCGGCGAGCAGCTGGAGCAGCGGGCTGCCGTCCACGAAGCCGGCCGCGCCCTGCAGCTGCAGACAGGTCCCGATGACGGTCTCCATCGTCGGGGCCACGGCGGCCTTGAGTTCGGCGGCCTCGAGCGACGGCACGCGGCCCTGGGCCTGCGCCAGGCGCACCGTCTTCTCCACCAGGGCCCGCAGGAGCGCCAGCTGGACCTGGGCCGTTCCCAGGCGCTGGCGGACGGCGGCGTTCCCCCACAGGGTGTCCTCGCCCAGCCGCCGCGCGAGGCAGTGCTGACGGGCCTCCTCGACGCAGCGCTCGCCCACCGCGCACGCCCACACGGCGCCGGCGAGACGCTCGGTGGCGATGTGGTCCTGGAAGTAGGCGAGGCCGAGCTCCCGGCGTCCCAGGAGCGCGTCGGCGTCGAGCTCCACGGCGTCGAAGCGCAGCCGGCCCACCGCCGCGGCGCGCATCACCTGGAGCGGCTGGCGCTCGGCGTGGACGCCCTTGGCCTTCGCGTCCACCACCACCAGGGCGAGGTTGGCGAAGTGCCGGCCCGGCGCGGTGCGGGCGAGCACCACCACCTGGTCCGCTCCGGGGACGCTGGACACGTAGGCCTTCTCGCCGGTGAGGCGGAAGCCGCCGTCGCGCGGCTCGAGCGTGGTGGCGAGGCCGAGGAGGTCGGAGCCGGCCACCTCGCCCTCGGTGGTGGCGAAGGCGCCCAGCGCGCGGCCCGAGAGCGCGGGAGGCAGCAACCGCTCGCGCGTGGCCTGGGTGCCCAGCCTCGACAGCAGCGGCAGGTAGACGCCGACGTGCAGCGCCACGCTGAGCGAGAGCCCGAAGCAGCGCGCGTGGGCGAGCTCCTCGACCAGCACCGCGTAGCGGGCGACGTCGAGCGGCACCGCGCTCCGCCCCGACGGCACGTTCTCGAAGCAGGCGGAGATGACGCCCGCGTCGCCCAGGCACTCCAGCACCGCGCGCGGGAAGGCACCCGCCCGGTCCCACGCGGCGGCGTGCGGCGTCACCTCGCGGGCCACCAGCTCGCGAACCAGCGCGCGGAAGCTGGCCAGCGCGCCCTCGGGGGCTGCGGCGGTCGTCACTGCGCCCCCCAGCCCATGAGCAGCGTGCGCCCGTTGAGCAGCAGCAGGCGCTCGTTGGGCACCATCAGGCTCGCCGAGCGGAGGTCGCGGAAGACGCGCTCCACCGGCAGGGGCGCGCTCTGGAGGTAGCCGCCGCGGAAGCCCGCGTCCTCGAGGAGCGCATCGACCGCGGCGAAGGCGGTGCTGGCCGCGAGCACCTTGAGGCCGTTGAGGCGCCGATGGAACTCGTAGGAGCGCAGCTCCGCCGTGCCCTGGGGCGAGGTGCGCACGCGCTGGTAGTCGTCGACCACGCGGCGCAGGTACACCTCGGCGGCGTCGAGCTTCAGCTCCACGTCGCCCATCTTCACCGCGAGGAGGTCGGAGGCGAGCGCCCGGCGCCGGCGGGGATCCGCCCGGAGCGCCTGGAGCATCTGCACGAGGAGCCCTCGGGCGGCGCCGAGCCAGCACGACGCCCAGGCGATGTGGCCCATGGGCACCAGCGTGTCGGCGACGATGTCCGGGCCGGCCCCGCCGAGCCCCAGCACCTGGGTGCGCGGCACCTGTCCGCTGATGGTGAGCTTCACGTTCCGGGTCCCGCGCATGCCCATCAGCGCCCAGGGCTCGACCTGGGTGAGCTCCACCTGGGCGCGGTCCGCGTAGGCGAACACCACCTGCGCCGGCGTGGCGGCCTCGCTCGCCTTGAGGGTGAGCAGGTAGCCGTCGGCGTTCTCCCCGCCGGTCACCACCGGGGACTCGCGCGAGAAGGCGACGTTCGCCCCGCGCTCGAGGAGCGGGCTCTGCGCCACCAGCGGGTCGCCGCCGTTCGACGGGTCGGTGGTGATGGACGCCAGGTACACCTTGCCGGCGCCGAGCCGCGGGAGCAGCGAAGCCTCGAGCTCGGGGCCCGCGTGCGCGACGAGGATCGCCACCTGCTGGCAGTGCATCGCCCACACCATCGCCGTCGACAGGCACGAGCCGGCGAGCCGCTGCGCGATGGCGGAGAAGGTGGGGAGGTCCGCCTCGAGGCCACCGAAGGCGCGCGGCACCAGCAGCCCGAGGAAACCGCTCTCGCGGAGCGCGCGCACGCCTTCGACCGGGAAGCGCGCCTGCGCGTCCACCGAGGCGGCGTGCTCCGCCAGCACCTTGGCCAGGCGGTCCGCGGTCTCCAGCAGCGGCTCGCTCACGCCGGCCCCGCTCCGCCGGAGACGGCCTTCCACAGGGTCCGCGCGGTGGCGAAGGACTCCGGCGCCAGCTGGTCGTCGGAGAAGGTGAGGTCGAACGCCTCCTCGAGGTCGACGAGCAGGTTGACCGACGAGAGCGAGTTGAGGCCGAGGTCCTTGAGCGACCGCTCCCAGTCGACCGGAGCACCGGGCGCCAGGAACCGCAGGTGGGGCCGCAGCACCGCCACGAACTTCTCTTCCGAAGGAACGCTCACGGTTGTCTCCTCGAGGGTGCTGCATGGGCCACGCTGCTGCGCTGTACCGAGAGCCGGGAGGCCGAGACCCGCGCTCCGTCCACCACGACCTCCACCGGCGCTTCGCGGCTGAGGAAGGCCAGCAGGCTGGCGGTGATGCCATACGCACCGACGTTGCGCACGACGAGGCGCTGGCCCGGAGCGAGTCGGGGCAATGCGACGTTGCGCGCCCAGCCGTCGGCCGGAGTGCACAGCGGCCCCACGACGTCGACGGGGGCCAAAGGTGCGTCCGCGCCCGGCGAGAGCAGCTCGACCTTCACCTGGCCGGGGGTGATCTTCCGCAGGCCGCCCAGCCCACCGAGGTGATTCACGCCGCTGTCCAGCACCGCGAAGGTGCGGTCGCCGCTCGCCTTCACGTCTTCCACCGTGCACACCAGCGTGCCCGCGGCGCCGACGAGGTAGCGGCCGGACTCGAAGGCAATCTGCGGACGCTGCCGCCGCCAGCCGGGCAGCCTGGCGTCGAGCATTCGCTCCAGCGGCGCCTTGAGTGCGGTGAAATCCACCCGCGCGCCCGGCGCGGCGAAGGCCTGGCCGAAGCCTCCGCCCAGGTCGAGCAGCTCGAGCTCGATGCCCAGCGCCGTCTGCAGCTCGACGGCGGTGGCGATGGCGGTCTCGAAGGTCGCCAGCAGCGCCTCGGGCTGGTCGGCGTTGGTGCCCACGTAGAAGTGAAAGCCACGCAGGTCCACCCAGCCATCGGAGGCGAACTCGCGCGCGGCCTTGCGCACCGCGGACGCATCGAAGCCGAAGGGCGACGGGCCTCCGCCCATCGCGAGGCCGAAGGCGCTCGAGCCGCCGTCGGGGTTCACCCGCAGCACGCCGCGCACCGTGCGCCCCGCGGCCTTCGCAGCCGCGCCGACCACCGCGCCCTGCACCGGGGAGTCGAAGGAGAACTGGGTGACGCCCGCGGCGAGCGCCTCGTCCACCTCGCGGCGCGACTTGCCGGGGCCGGTGTAGAGCATCTCGCTGGCGGCGCACCCCGCGGACAGCGCGGCCTCGAGCTCTCCGAGTGAAGAGACCTCGGCGCGGCAGCCGAGCTCGGCCAGCGCCCGCACCAGCTCGGGGTGCGGGTTGGCCTTGAGCGAATAGAAGAGGTGGCTGCCGTCGGGGAGCGCGGCGCGCAGCGCCTGGCAGGCGCGCCGCACCTCGGGGAGCTCGTAGACGTAGAGCGGGCTGCCGTACTGCTCGACGAGGGCGAGGAGGTCGCTCACGGCGCACCGTCCGCGCGCGCTCGCAGCGCCGCCTTGTCCACCTTGCCGTTGCCGGTGAGCGGGAGCGACTCGAGCCGCTCGACGGTGGGCGGCACCTTGAAGTCCTCCAGCCGCTCGCGCAGCCCGGCGACGACCTGGGGCCCCTCGGTGGTGCCGGTGACGAAGAGCACCGGCGGGGACTCTCCGCGCAGCACCAGCGCCGCGCCCACCACGCCGGGCACGTCGAGGGCGGCGGCCTCCACCTCCAGCGCGCTGACCCGGTAGCCGCCCTGTTTGTAGATGTCGTCGTTGCGCCCGTGAAAGTAGAGGAAGCCGTCGGCGTCGAGACTGCAGGTGTCGCCGGTGAAGAGCGCGTGCTCGAGCCCGGGGCCCACCCGGCGGAAGCGCTTCGCGGTGAGCTCGGGCGCGTTCCAGTAGCCGCGCATCACGTGCGGCCCGCGCACCACGAGCTCTCCCCGCTCGCCGGGCGGCAGCGGCTGGCCCGCCTCGTCGACGATGAGACATTCGGTGTCGGGCAGCGGCCGGCCCACGGAGTCCGGCTTCCGCGGGTAGTCGGCGGGGTCGAGGATGGAGACCCGCTTGCACTCGGTGATGCCGAACATCACGAAGACCTTGGCCTCGGGGTACAGCGCGGTGAGGTCGTCGATCTGCGCGCGCGAGAGGTGCGCGCCGGTGTTGGTGAAGGCGCGGAACGGCGGGCGCTCCTTCATGTTGCGCGACAGCTGCACGATGACCGTGGCCAGCGAAGGGACCAGCGGCACGAAGGTGGCGCCGAAGCTTGCGAGCTTGCGCACCATGCCGGGGCCGGCCTGCCCCGGCTGGCCCAGCGCCAGCGTGGCTCCGGCGAGGCAGGCGAGGAAGCACTGGTAGAGCCCGTAGTCGAAGGACAGCGGCAGGAAGCTGCCGATGGTGTCGCTCGACTCGATGCGCAGCCGCGACTGGATGGCGCCGGCCGCGAACACCACGTTGGCGTGGGCGGAGATGACCGCCTTGGGCAGCCCGGTGCTCCCCGAGGTGTAGAGGAGGCACACCGGGTCGAAGGAGACGCCGGGGAACGGAGGCGGCGCCGCGCTCGACGCAAGCGCCTCGGTCCACGCCGCGGAGCCCAGCGTGAGCACCAGCGGGTGGGCGGCGAGGCCGTGCGCTTGCTGGAGCGCCTCGGTGGTGATGACCGCCGCGGGCGCCATGTCCGACAGCACGTACTGGAGCTGCCGCGGCTTGAGCTCGGGGTGCAGCGGCGAGAAGAGCGCGCCCAGGCGCGAGACCGCGAAGAGCGACGTCACCGCGCCGGCGCCGCTGGGGAGCAACAGCGCCACCCGCGCGCCGCGGCCGATGCCCCGCGCCGAGAGCCAGGCGGCGAGCGCACGCGAGTCACGCTGCAGCGCCGCGTAGGTGACGTCGGCGGCACCGTCGCGCACCGCAATGCGCTCGGGGAAGGCGGCGGCGGCCGAATCGAGGAGGTCGTGGAGCAGCCTCATGCGAAGCCCCCTGAAGCGAGCAGCGCGTCGGTGAGGACCGCGGCGGTGGCGAAGGTCTCCGGCAACAGGAGCTCCGCGGGGAAGTCGCGCCCCACGCGCCGCTCGAGTTCTTCCACGACGTTCATGATGGCCACCGAGTCGAGCAGCCCCGTCTCCACCAGCGGCGTCTCCGCGGTGAGCGAGGCGGCACGGTCGGGCACCGTCTCGCCGACGACGGCGAGCACCGTGGCGAGCAGCCTGGCGCGCCCCTCGCTCATCGCCGGGCCCCTTCCTGCGCCCACGCCACCAGCTGCACGCGATCGACCTTGCCGGTGGTGGTGTGCGGCAGAGCGTCGCGCCAGTAGACGTGTGCAGGCACCATGTACGGCGGGAGCCGTTCCCGGCAGCGGGCGAGCAGCGGCACCTCGTCCCTCGCCGAGCCGTCGCGGGCGACCACGAAGGCCACCACCTCGGTGGTGCGCTCGGGGTGCGGCACGCCGACCGCCGCCAGCTCCGCCACCCCGGGAGCGTCGGCCAGCACCGACTCGATTTCTCCCAGGTCGATGCGGTAGCCGCGGCTCTTCACCATGCCGTCGCGGCGGCCGCGGAAGTCGAGCCGGCCACCGGGCCCCCACGCCGCGAAGTCGCCGGTGCGGTGACAGCGCAGCGACTCGCCGGCGACGTTCACCACCTCGCGCGCCGCGGCGGTGAGGTCGTCACGACGCCAGTAGCCCGGAGAGACGCTCGGCCCGCTGACCAGCAGCTCGCCTTCGACGCCGGTGCGCTCGGGCGCAATCACCGCGCGCGCCTCGTCGACGAGGACGAGCCGCGCCTGGCTCACCGCGGTGCCGATGGGCACGCGGGCGAGCGCGAGCTCCGCGGGGCCGACCTCGCAGCAGGTGACGACGTTGGTCTCCACCGGGCCGTAGAGGTTGAAGACCCGGGCGTCGGGCCGCAGCAGCGCGCGCAGCTCGCGGAGCCGCGGCACGGGGAACTCCTCGCCCGCGTAGAGCAGGAGCCGCAGGTCGCCCAGGCCACCCTTGGCCACGGTGCTGCGCTTGAGGAGCGCGAGGAGCGCGGAGGGTACCGCGTAGAGCACGCTCACCCGCTCGCTGCGCAGCCAGCGCAGGAAAGCCTCGGGGAACTTGAGCGTCGCCTCGTCGGCGGGACAGACGGTGGCCCCACGTCCGAGGCTCACGTAGAGGTCGAACACCGGGAGGTCGAAGTGCAGCGGCGCGTGAACCGCCACGGTGTCGCCCGGCCCCACGTCGAAGGCCTCGAGCGCCCACTCCACGAAGGCCGACGCGTTGCCGTGGGTGATGGCCACGCCCTTGGGCGTGCCGGTGGAGCCCGAGGTGTAGAGGAGAAAGGCGAGCGCCTCGGCGGCGACGGGGCGCACCGCCTCCGTGGCGGGGGCGGGCTCGGCGAGCGCCGCGTGGGTGCGGCGGCGCGGGTGGGCCGGACCGTGACCGTCGGGCATCACCACCAGCGCGAGGCGCTCGAGCGCGTCCGGCGCCTGCGACCACAGCGCCGCGGTGTGCTCGTCGGTGACGAGCGCGTCGGCCCCGCTGTCCTCGAGCACGAAGCGGGTGCGCGGCATCGGGCTGGCGGCGTCGAGCGGCACGTACGCGCAGCCGGCACAAAGACAGGCGAGCAGGTCGACGATGGCGTCGATGCTCTTCGGGCGGTGAATCGCCACCCGCGCGCCGGGCGGGAGCGCCGCGGCCAGGCCGTGCGCGAGCGCGCGCACCCGCTGGGCGAGCTCGGCGTAGGTGTACGCGCCGCCAGGCCCCCGCAGCGCGACGGCCCGAGGCGTCCGCTCGGCCTGCTCGAGGACCCGCTGGTGAATCGTGATGCCCATCGCGCCCGCCGGCCCCGTCAGCGGGGCAACGCCGCCCCCAGCCGCTGCGCGTGGTCGCGCTCCACGGCCTCGAGCTCGCCCAGCACGTCGAACACCACCTGGGGCGCCGGCTTGCCGAGCCGCGCCCGCCGGTACACCAGGTACGCGAGCTCGTTGACCCGCTTCCAGCGACCGGCGACCTCGTCCTGGAAGGACCGGGCGAAGGAAGTCCCTTCCGTCCAGCCACCCGCGGCGAGATCGCCGAGCCAGAGCCCGTGCAGGGTCCTCGCGCGGTGGACGAGCCAGCAGGCGAGCGAGAAGCGCTTCATCGCCTCGCCGTCGCCGCGCGCCTCGAAGGCCGTGTCGCGGAAGCGGGCGATGCGGCCCGCGTGAGACGCCATCGCCTCGGCGTTGGCGCGCAGCACCTGGAAGGCGTCGAAGCGCGGCGCCGTCGGCTTCGGCTCGAGCGTCGCCCACCAGCCGGCGAAGGGCGTACCGAGCGAGCCCACCGCGCGCTCCACCAGCGAGGCGTCGACCTGGAGCCGCACCGGGCTGGCCTCGCCCCACTCGGTGACGTTGTCGTAGGCGTCGAGCACCTGCAGGCGGCGCCCGTCGGGGTCGACGGACTCCAGCACCAGGCTGTGGTCCATCGACTCCCGCCCGAAGTACGGCAGCCAGTCCATCGACATGGCGTCGCCGCGCACCAGGACGCGCTGGCCCGAGCGCACCAGCGGGAGGCAGTCCGCGAGCACTCGCGCCGGGGTGCTCTGCCGGACCTCGAGCGTGAAGGCGGTCGTGGCTGCGAGGCGGCTGGCCAGCGGCGTGCGCTCGAGCACGGGCGACAGCTGCCCCGGCTCCACGTCGAAGTGCCATTCGCAGGCGAAGGGTGCGCGCAGGTCCGGGGCGCCGCGCAGCTCGAGCAGCGCCGCGACGTTGACCTCCAGGCAGTCGAGCAGCTTGAAGTCGAGTCGCTCGAGCTCCGGCGGCCGGCGATCGACCGCGCCGGTGGAGGCGGCTGCAGGCGTGGACGCCGCGGACATCAGCTCCTCGCCCGCCGGCGAATGACGAGCGCGGACGCGTCGTCCCACACGTAGCCGACCAGCGCGTGGACCTCGGGTCCCGGCGGGACCTCACGGACGAAGTACCCCACGCTCTCCACGCGGTAGCGCGGCTCGCCGCCCAGGCCCACGTGAAAGTCGCGGGCGGCGACGTTCTGCTCCAGCACCCACGACATCAGGCTGCGGTGACCGAGCTCGAGGAAGCGCGAGGCGACCGCGCTGGCCAGGAAGCGCCCGACGAGGCCGCCCTGGTGCTCGGGCAGCACGTAGAGCCCTCGCATCTGGACCCGGTGCTCGGTGGTCTCGGTGGCCTCGGCGCCGCCGCAAGAGAATCCCACCACCTCGCCCGGACGGAGCTCGGCGACGTACGCGAACCACTGGCCCCACCAGAGGTCCCAGGCGAACTCGATGAGCGCCTGACCTTCGGGGACCATGGCTTCTGCGCCGAGCCCCGATTCCGTGCGGCCGCCGGGCGTGAAGGCGTTGAAGGCGTGCCGCGTCGTCTGCGTGAAGACGCGGGCGATGCTCGGGAGATCGGCGCGCTCGGCAGGGCGAATTCGCATGGCGTGGCTACGGCACCAACCCCAGGGCGAGCTGCATGGCGAGGTGCGGCTCCCCGGTGAACTGCAGGTCGCCCGACTCCATCAGCGCGGGCGGCACCGACTCGCGCGTCAGCAGCCGGGTGAAGGCCTCGCGGGGCAGCGTCACCGTGGTCGGCTCGGTGCCCGCGCCGTCGCCGAAGACGACACGCATGCGCCAGGTGCGCCCGGCGACGCCGTCGATCTCCAGCTGCACCACCCCCGGGGCCGCGCCGATGAGCGAGCGGACCTGCGGGTTCAGGAAGCAGAGGTCGCTGCGCTCGACGCCCGCGGGCGCCAGCGAGGTCCCGAGGAAGAGCTCGCGGAAGTCCTCGACGGACAGCTCGAGCGAGGCCTGGGCGGGGGCCGTCCCCTGAGGCCCGGCCGTGAGCCCCGAGGGGCCGGCCTCGAGGTCCCACGCACCGCCGCCGTCGCCGGTGACCACCACGCGGATCCGGGCCGTCGCCGGCCCGGCCACCCGCGCGCCCCCCTGGCGAGGGAGCCACTCGGTGAAGTACCGCTGGGCGCTTTCGGGGACCGAGGCCATGCCGTCGAGCCAATAACACCGACCCTGCAGCCGGAGCGCAGGCCTCCCGGCCCGGGTGTCGCTCCGGTGATGCGCGGGGAGATCAGGGCCTCGCGACCGGAGACCCGAGCGCGCTGCGCACCGCAGCGCCGAGCGACGCCAGGTGCTGCCGCTCGAACATGGCGTAGTGCGCTCCCGGCACCTGCCCCACCGCGAGGCCACCGAGTGCCAGGGCGCGCCACTGCGCTTCGAGCTGGCCCGGCGCACCGCTCGGGATCTCGGCGAGGAGCAAGGACGCGCGAAGGTCGGAGGGCTCGGGCCGGTAGGAGGCGAGCGCGCGGGAGTGGTGGCGCACCCGTTCCCAGAGCTGGGCGGCGCGCGCGGGAGACACCGCCTCGAGCGTGAGCGCGAGCGCCGCAGGGAGCTTGGCGGCGAGCTCCGCGGGACCGGCACCCTGCTCCACCAGCTGGGCGAGCTCGCGCTCCACCGGATCTTCCTCGGTGTCGTCGGGGTCCCAGAGGGCGGAGTCCAGGAGCACCAGCGGACCGACGGCCTGCCCCGCAGCGCGGCGCTGCCGGGCGATCTCGTAGGCCAGCACGCCGCCGAACGACCAGCCGACCAGCGCCACCGTCTCCAGGGCCTCGAGCGCTCGCACCGCGTCTCGCGCCAGCTCTTCCAGCGAGCGCTGTCCGCGCGCCGGGTCGGCCTGCAGCCCCCAGCACGCCCACTCGGGGCCGAGCGAGGAGGCGAGCGCCCGATAGACCAGCACCTCGCCGTCGACCGCGTGCACGAAGACCACCGCCTGCGTCCCGCCGTCGCGCAGCCGGACCAGCGACGGCCGGCGCGCTAGGGTCGCGGAGCCGTCGCGGATCCACCGGGCGATGGCGCGAGGGGTCGCCTCGCTGAAGAGGACCTCCGAGCCGAGCGTCACGCCGTGCTGGCGCTCCACGGCCGACAGGAGCCGGAGCGCGGAGAGCGAGTGTCCCCCCTGCGCGAAGAAGTCGGCGTCCGGCCCGAGGCCAGCAATGCCCAGCACCTCGGACCACAGGGCGCACAGCGAGGCGACGAGCGGGTCGCCATCGGTCGCGGCCACCGGAGCAGGAGCCGCCGAGGGGAGCCGGGCCAGCGCGGCCCGGTCGACCTTGCCGTTCACCGTCAACGGCAGCTGCTCCACCCAGACGAACTCCGAGGGGACCAGGAAGCCGGGGAGCTTGCGCAGGAGGCTCGCGCGCAGGAGCGGCTCGAGCCCCGGCCCGGCGCCCGGCGCGGCGACGACGACCGCGACCAGCCGCACGTCGTTGGTGTCCACGCGGCGGGGAACGACGACCGCGGCGCGGACCCCGGGGTGGGCGAGCACGGCGGCCTCGAGCTCGCGCGGCTCCACGCGGTGGCCCCGAATCTTGAGCTGGCCGTCGAGCCGGCCCAGGAACTCGAGCTGGCCGTCGGGCCGGCGCCGCACCTGGTCCCCGGTCCGGTAGAGCCGCGCACCGGGCGTCACGGACTCCGGGTCGGGAACGAAGCGCTCCGCGGTGAGCGCGGGGTCGTCGAGGTACCCGTCGGCGAGGCCGGGCCCACCGAGGAACAGCTCGCCGGGGAGGCCTGGGGGCAGCGCCGCGAGGTATGCGTCGAACACCCGGGCGACGGTGTGGGGCAGCGGGTGGCCGATGGGCGGGTCGCCGAGCGTCGCGCCGGGCTCGACCTCGCACGCGGTGGCCACCACCGTCGCCTCGGTCGGGCCGTAGGTGTTGAAGAGCCGGGCGCCCTCGCCGCCGACCTGCCGCCAGGTCGCCGCGGTCTCTGCGTCGAGCTGCTCACCGCCGACGATGACCGTCTTCACCGCCGCGGGCAGCGGCACCGCGCCCAGCTTCATCTCGGACACCAGCGCGGCGAAGTACGCGGTGGGCAGCCCGAGCACGCTCAGCTGCTCGCGGTCGCAGAGCGAGAGCAGGTCCTTCGCGCCCGGCACCGGGCCAGCCGGCCGCATCACCAGCTCGGCGCCCACCCACAGCGCGAGGAAGATCTCCTCCACGCTGGCGTCGAAGCCCACCGACGCGAACTGGAGCACGCGGTCGGCCGCGGTGAGGCCGTACGTCGCGAGCGCCGACCGCGCGTAGCTCGAGAGCGCGCGGTGCGACACCACGACGCCCTTCGGCTCTCCCGTCGAGCCCGAGGTGAAGATGACGTAGGCGGGCGCTTCCACCGGCACCGACGGGAGCCCGTGCCCCGTGGCCCCCGCGCCGTGCACCGGCACCGTGCTCACCCCGAGCGCGCGCAGGCGGGCGTCGGTCGAAGGTCCGGTGACCACGCGGCCGACCTTGGCCGCCCGCAGCACCTGGAGCAGCCGCTCGTCGGGGAAGGCAGGGTCGAGCGGGAGGTACGCCGCGCCCGCCCGCAGCACGCCGAGCAGCGCGACCACCAGCTCCACCGAGCGCTCGACGCACACCGCGACGATGGGCCGCGGCTCGGGCGGCCCCGCGCGCAGTCGCGCCGCCAGCGATCCCGCCTGCCGCCAGAGTTCCTCGAGCGAGAGGCGACGTTCCCCCGCGCGGACGGCGATGGACCCGGGCTGCGCGCGCACTCGCTTCGCCAGCACGTCGAGGACGGTCTGACCCGGAGCCTCCTCGAGCGCCCGCCCTGCCCCGGGCGCGGGGGTGTCCCACAGCGGCAGCGCGCGCAGCGGCCTCGACGGGTGGGCCAGGGCCTCGCGCATGAGCCGCGCGTAGGCGCCGAGGAACCGGCCGATGGTCGCGGCGTCGAACAGCGCGGAGGCGAACTCTCCGTGGAGCTGGACCTCGCCGGCGCGCTCGTCGACGGTGAGCGTGAAGTCGACCGCCGAGGTGCGGGACTCGACCGGCAGGGCGGTGAGCCCGAGCGCGCGCGGCTGGACCTCGGCAGCGAGGCCCTGGTGGTAGGTGAACATCACCTGGAAGAGCGGGGCGTGGCTGGTGGCGCGCTCGGGCCGCAGCGCCTCCACCACGCGATCGAACGGCACGTCGGCGTGGGCGTAGGCCCCGAGGCAGGTCTCCTTGACCGCGTCGAGCAGCGCCTCGAAGGTCTGGTCGCCCGACACCTGGTCGCGCAGCGCCAGCGTGTTGACGAAGCACCCGACGAGCGGCTCCACCTGCGGCAGCAGGCGCCCCGACACGGGGGTGCCCACCACCACGTCCCGCTGGCCGCCGAGGCGGAACAGCAGCGCCTTGAAGGCCGCGAGCCAGGTCATGAAGAGCGTGACGCCGCGGTCCTTGCTGAAGGCGTGCACCGCATCGCGCAGCGAAAGTGGGACCGACGCCTCGACCACGCCACCCTCGCTGTCGAGCAGCGCAGGCCGGGGGCGGTCGACCGGGAGCGAGAGGACCGGCGCCGCGCCCTCGAGCACGCCCTTCCAGAAGCCCAGCTGGGCCTCGAGCACGCCCGACGCCGCCCAGCGCCGCTGCCACCCGGCGAAGTCGACGTACTGCACGGGCAGCGCCGGCAGGGGCGAGCCCCGTCCGCTCCGCGCCGCCTCGTAGAGCGCGTCGAGCTCCCCGACGAGGATGGGCACCGACGCGCCGTCGGCCGCCAGGTGGTGCACGCACAGCGCCAGCACCTGGGGGCCGCGGGCGACGGTGTAGAGCCGGGCGCGGAACGGCACCTCGCTCTCGAGCGCGAAGGGCGCATCGGCGAAGGCGCGCGCGCGCCGGAGCGCCTCGGCCTCGGTCGCCACCGCCTCGTGCGACAGCACGCCCTGGGGCGACGGCAGCACCCGCGCGAGCGGCCCGGTGGGCGACTGGACGACGAGCGAGCGCAGGACCTCGTGGCGTTCCACCAGCGCGTCGATGGCCCGCCCGAGGCACGACGGCTCCGCCGGCGGGTCGAGCCGGCCGACGAGGTGAATGTTGTAGGCCGCGCTCCGCGGTTCCAGGCGCTGCAGGAACCACAGCCGCTCCTGCGCGAAGCTCAGCGGCAGCGGCCCGGTGCGGGGCAGCGGCTCCAGGGCCAGCCGGTCATTCCGGAGCGCGTCGACCACCGCCGCCTGCGCCTCGAGCGTGGAGGTGTCGAACAGCGTGCGCAGGGGCAGCTCCACCCCCAGCTGGTCGCGCACCCGCGCCACGATGCGCGTCGCCTGGAGCGAGTGGCCGCCCAGCTCGAAGAAGCTCGCCTGCGGCGTCGTCACCGGCACCGCGAGCACCTCGGACCAGACGGCAGCGAGCGCGCGCTCGGTCTGCGTGCGCAGCCCGTCGCTCCCGGACACCACCTCGGGGGCCAAGGCGAGCAGCGCGGCGCGGTCGACCTTGCCGGTGGGGCCCAGCGGCAGCGCGTCGAGGAGGCGGATGGCGCCGGGCACCATGTAGTCGGGCAGACGCGCGGCGAGGTGCGCGCGGAGCGTCTCGGGCGCGGCGCTGCGCCCCGGGTGCAGCGCGACGAAGGCAGCGAGGTGACGGTGGGCCCGGTCGGCGCCTCGCACCAGCACCACGGCGTCGCGCACGTCGGGGTGGGCGCACAGCGCGAGCTCGATCTCCGGCAGCTCGATGCGGAAGCCGCGGAGCTTCACCTGATGGTCGAGCCGCCCCACGAAGTCGAGCTGGCCGCCCTCGGTCCACCGGACGCGATCGCCGGTGCGGTACAGCCGCTCGCCAGGGGTCCGGGGCTCCGGGTGGGGCACGAAGCGCTCCGCGGTGGCGTGCGGCTGGCCCAGGTAGCCCCACGCGAGCCCGGGCCCTCCGAGGAAGAGCTCGCCTTCGACCCCGGCGGGCACCCGCTGCCCCGCCGCGTCGAGCACCAGCGCCTCGGTGTTGGCGATGGTGCGGCCGATGGGCACGCTCCGGGTGTCGGGGGCGAGCTGCTCGACGAGGTACCAGGTGGCGAAGGTGGTGGTCTCGGTGGGGCCGTAGATGTTGATCATCCGCCGCGGCCCGCCGGCGGTGAGCACCGCCCGCACCCAGCTCGGCTCCAGCGCCTCGCCCCCGGCCATCAAGGTGTCGAGGCCCGAGAAGGCCGACGGCACCTCGCTGGCGACGAGGCTGAAGAGCGCGCTGGTGAGGAAGGTGGTGGTGATGCGCTCCTGGCGCAGGAAGGCGGCGAGCTTCACCGGAGAGAGCGCCACGCCTTCGGGGACCTCGACCAGGGTGCCGCCGGCGATGAGCGGGCCCCAGATCTCGAAGGTTGCGGCGTCGAAGGCGAGGTTCGACAGCTGGGCGATGCGCGTCGTGGGCCCGAGCGCCACGTAGTCGGTGCGCTCGAGCAGCCGCAGCACGCCCGCGTGCGGAATGCCGATGCCCTTGGGCGCCCCGGTGGAGCCCGAGGTGTAGACGACGTAGGCGAGCGCCTGCGCGGAGGTCACCGGAGCGGGCGGCGCTTCGTCCGCGCTCGACTCGAGCTGCGCCAGCGGCACCCAGTCGACGGGGAACCCTTCCGGCCGGGGGCGCCCTTCGACGATGGCCAGCGCCGCGCCCGAGTCGCGCGCGATGGCCGACAGCCGGGCATCGGGCGCCGCGAGGTCGAGGGGCACGTAGGCCGCGCCCGCCTTCAGCGCGCCGAGCATCACCACCGCCACCGAGTCGGT
>JAIBBQ010000252.1 GCA_019694595.1 Myxococcaceae bacterium | reverse complement strand
CGCCCGCGCCGCGCTGAAGGGCCGCGTCAGGGCTTCTCGGGCCACTTCCAGCTGAGCATGCCCATCTTGATGTCTTCGCAGGGCACGCTCACCGACTGCTTCACCTTCTCGACCAGCTCCTGCCAGTTCTCGAACTGGGAGACGATGAACTTCTTGTCCTTGCCGGCCTTGGTCTGCACCACCAGGTTGACCGCCTCGCTGCCGCCGACCTTCTGGCGGGCGAGGTAGCCGCCCAGGCCGCCCGCGACCACCGGCACCCGGAGCAGCCCGAGGCGCGCCACGTCGTCGAACTCGATGGAGGTGGTGACGAAGAGCGTGGCGTCGAGCCCGCTGCGCCGCAGCGTGACCTTGGCCGTCGCCACCCGGATGAAGACGAAGATGGAAACGGGGATGGTGACGCACAGGAGGATGAGCAGCCCTCCCACGATGTTGAGCGCCACCTTGGCGCCCTTGTGCAGCGGGTAGTGAACCTCGTCCATGGCCGGCCCCTCCACAGCAGGTGAAGGGACGAGTGTCGCGTGGGCCCACGGGCCTCACGAAGCGAAATCAGCCGACCAGGCTGGCGTGGCGGCGCAGCACGCCGGCGGGCGCCGCGGCGAGCGCGAGCTCGGGGCTGGCGCGCAGCTCCTTGAGCTTGAGCTGCAGGCGCTCGACGCCCTGGTACTCGTCGATGCCCAGCTGGAAGGCGAGGTCGCAGAGGCCTTGAGTGTGCGGGAGCCGCTCGGCGAGCCGGAAGCCGATGGCGTCGACGTGCGGCGCGCCTTCGAGCGAGAGCTTGAGGTGCCCTGCCTCGCCCGGCTTCTTGTTGGCGAGCACGCGCGCGTGGGCGAGCTGCTGCGAGAGCATGAGCACCGGCTCGGGGTTGCCCATGCCGAAGGGTGCCAGCGTCTGGAGCGCGTCGGCGGCGCTGCGGTCGATCTCCAGGGGTGAGGCGACCGCGTCGATCTTGCAGCGGGGGCCGAGGGTGACGCCGGCGAGGAGTTCCTGCGCCACGGCGTCGAAGGCGCGCTCGAGCGCGGGAATGGCTTCCGGCTCGACGGTGACGCCGGCCGCGGCGCGGTGGCCGCCGAACTTCACCAGGTGGGCGGCGCAGCGCTTGAGCGCCTCGTTGACGTGGAAGCCTTCGATGCTGCGGGCGGAGCCGCGCCCCACCCCGTCGCGCACGCCGACCAGCACGGTGGGCCGGTGGAAGCGCTCGACGACGCGGGAGGCGACGATGCCCACCACGCCCGGGTGCCACTCGTCGCTCGAGAGCACGAGGCCCTTGGCGCCGGCGGCGACCTTCTCGGCGGCCTGTTCCAGCGCCACCTCGAGGATCGACTTCTCGATGGCCTGGCGCTCGGTGTTGGCGACGTCGAGGCTCTTGGCGAGCGGGAGTGCGTCTTCGACGGTGGCGGACAGGAGCAGCTGCAGGCCGACCGACGCGTCGTTCAGGCGACCGGCGGCGTTGATGCGGGGCCCGAGGCGGAAGCCGACGTGGCTGGCGGTGATGGTCTCACCCGCGAGGCCCGCCACTTCCTTGAGCGCCTTGACGCCGGGGCGGTGGCCCTTGGTGAGCTGCTCGAGGCCGTGGCGCACCAGAACGCGGTTGGCGCCGACGAGCGGCACCACGTCGGCGACGGTGGCCAGGGCGACCAGGTCGAGCATCGACTTGAGGTTGGGCTCGGTCTTGCCGGCGAAGAAGCCGTGCTCGCGCAGCGCGCGGCGCAGACCCATGCAGAGGTTGAAGGCGACGCCGGCGGCGCAGAGGCCCTTGGTGGGGTACTCGCAGCCCGGCTGGAGGGGGTTCAGCACCGCCAGCGCGGGCGGCATGGTGTCGGGCACCGCGTGGTGGTCGACGACGATGGTGTCGAGGCCGAGCTTCTGGGCCAGCGCGACCTCGGCGTGCGAGGTGATGCCGCAGTCCAGGGTGACCAGGACGCCCGGGCCCTGCGCGGCGATGCGCTCGATGGCCTGGGCGTTGAGGCCGTAGCCCTCGGACAGCCGGTGGGGAATGTAGGTGGCGGGCTTGAGGCCGACCGCGCGCAGGAAGGTGGTGACCAGCGCGGTGGAGCAGACGCCGTCGACGTCGTAGTCGCCGTAGAGGGTGACGCGCTCGCCCTGGAGCACGGCCTTCTTGAGCCGGTCGAGGGCCTGCGGCAGCCCCTTCATCAGCGCGGGGTCGGGCAGCGTCTCCAGGCGGTCGTCGAGGAAGCGGCGAGCGGACTCGGCGGTGGTGTGCCCCCGGTGGGCGAGGATGCGGCCGACCAGCGGGTGGACGCCCAGCTCCTTGGCGAGCGCGTCACCCGCGGTGGCGGCGGCGAGGCTGGGGAGCAACCACTGAACGCTTTCCACGGCGGGGCGGCCTCCGGGCTGGTGCCGGACTACGGGTGTCGCCTCCATACCAGGGAGGGCTGACGTGCAGGCTCACTTCTCGGAGGGTCGGGGGCGTGGAAGCCGGGGAATCCACCCGGCGTCGCAGCAGATGAGGCGAGGGCACGTCGGCAAGGAATGGCGAAGTTTCAAGAAGCAGGCCGAGCGAGGAATGCAGGGCACTCTGGAGCGGAAACCGCCTGGCCAAGCAGGCCGCCGGGGTCGGTTTTTCAACTACACCAAACTTGGTCGAATACTCTCAAAGAATGATGCCATTTTATTGCATTGATGGGCTCAAGTTTGGTGTCACAAAAAAAGCGACCCGGCCCGGCCTGTCCGCCGCGGCAGCGGTGGACGGACACCCTTCCTGATCTGCGCTGGCAGGACCCTACCCCCTCTTCCCGCCTTTGCTGCGAGCGAGGAGGGCTGGCGAGCCGAGGCGTGGCTCCGGCGCCGCCCCTCGGAGAGAGGCGCCGAAAGCATTCCTCACTTGTCCCAGTCGACCACCACGCGCCCGTCGACCTCTCGCTCCGGGTGAGCGTCGACCGCGGCGACGACGCCCTGGCACTGCGCGGCGGAGATGAGCCCGCGCTCCAGCAGCGCCTTCGCCGCCTCGGCGTAGTCGCGGAAGATGACCACGTCGTCGCGGCCGCGGAGGTCGTCGGCCGCCGGAAAGCCGCGCGGCTCGTGCAGCATCGCGACCGCGACCCGGTCCGGGTGATCCTCCAGCAGCCGGCGAAACACCTTGGAATCGGCCTGCACCGTGTCGCCGAAGAGCACCGCCTGGTGGCCCGGGTTCCGGGTCAGCAGCGTCTCGATGTCTTCCACCTTCTGGTTCTCCGCCGCCTTGAAGCGGTGCAGCAGGACCATCGCGCCGGAGAACACGTTGCCGTAGCTGATGGAGCTGTACGCGATGCCGGTCGCATCCATCGCGGCCTCGGCCTTGCGCACGTGCCCGTCGCGGGCCGTCACCAGGTGGACGTCGTTGTGGACGTCGCGGCCGTCGGGCCCCGCATCCAGCGCCGCGAAGAGCTCCTTCGCGCCCGGGTACTGGCGCCCCTTGAAGTCCGGGTCGAACTCCCCGCGCAACGTGTCGTCGAAGTCGGTGGCGACCAGGACCGGCTCACCCCGAGGAGGCCCATCGAACGTGGCGGCGCGCCCCGGCTGCGCCACAGCGGCACGCGTCGGGGCGGGGCTCCGGGCGTCGGTCGTCTGTGCCCGCGGCGCGCGATTCGCGGATCGATCGGGAGGGACGGTCGCAGGCTGACGCTGAAGACGACGGACCATGGCTCGACCGTACCCCAAGCCCGGCCGAGGCCGCCTGCCGCCTCAGGGCGGCGTTGCCATCTTGGGAAACGTCCCCTCGAAGTTGGAGACATCGACGGTGCACTTCGGCGGAGCGACACGCGAGAGCCACGCCGTCATCTGCCGCTGGAGACACTTCTCGCGCACCCGCTGCAGCACGCTCGAGGCCATCGGGAAGTCGACCGTGGCGTGCTCCAGGGTCGACCGGTAGCTGCGCTGGAGCTGCTCCTCGTCGGGCTGATCGAACGCCCAGAACCCGCCAGGCCCTTTGCGATGACACTTCGTGCAGGTCAGCGCCGACAGCCCCGGGACCACCACCGCCCGGAACACCTCGAAGCTGGGCGGCTCGGGTGGCCGGCAGTCGGGCACCGGGCGGCCCTCGCTCCAGGCACGCACCGTGGCCGCGGCACAGTCCTCGGCGCCGCCGAGGCGGCGACCACCGCCGTGAGCCGTCCGGTTCTGGCCCTTGCTCAGCAGCCGGCCGTCGGCGGCCACGCTCAACGTGCGCCAGTAGTTGTCCTCGGTCTGCCCCTCGAGCAGCTGGTACTCCGTGCGCCCTGCGTGACAGCTCGCCGAGGCGCAGCCCCGGGCCTCGAGGACCGGCTCCACCCGCGCCGCGAAGTCCGCGTACCGCTGCGGCCCGCGAGCCGGGATGGTCGCCCTCAACATCCACCCCGCGAGGGCGCGCGCACCTGGGTCATCCACCCCGTCGAAGACGCGAGGGTGCTTGCCGCTGCCGAGCACCGCCTGCATCAAGGGGCTGCGGAAGGGCTTCACCGGGTGAGCGAAGCGCCAGAGCACCGAGGCGTTGGCCTCCAGCGCTCCGGGGCGGTCGAGGTCGAGCAGCGTCGGCGCCGCGCCTCCGGCACCGTGGCAGCGCTCACTCGCGCAGCCTGCGAGCGGCTTCGCGAGCTCGGCGGAGAGCGGTGGTGCCGGCGCATCGAGCCGGCGGTCGGGACCGGCAGCGGCCGCGCACGGCTTCAGCGGTGCACCGGCGATCCACGCCTCGATCACCTTCGCCTCGCACGAGCCCGGCTCGAGCATGCGGCCGACGAAGTGCCCCTGCCCCAGCGCGCGCTGCAGGAGCGGACTCGCCCCGGGCTTCCCGGCGACGGCGTGCGCGATGGCCGACGGAGCGCCCGGCCTCCCGGGCGGCGGCAGCACGAAGGGCAGCAGCTCGGAGCCGTGGCAGTTCCCCGCCGCGCACCCGCGCGCCACCAGCATCGGCCGCACCGTGGCCTCGTAGGCCTCGGCGTCGAGCGGCGCAGCGGCGAGCACGAGGAGCACGGCGATCATCGCGAGCGCTCCGCGGCGGGGACCCGGCCCAGGGTCAGCAGGAACACGCGCAAGGCCAGCGCGTCGTCGGGCCGCTCCGGCTCCAGATAGCGCTGGCGGGCCGAGGCCGCCTCGCCACCGTGCAGGCGAATTGCCTCGTCGAGCGAGCTGGTGCGGCCGTCGTGGAGAAAGACCGAGCGACTCGCCACGCCCCACAGCGGCCGGGTGACGAAGCGGGTGTTCCCGTCGGCCTCCTTCAACTCCGGACCGAGCTCGTGCACCCGCAGGTCCGAGTAGAGCGGCGCGACGGGGCGCCCCTCGACGTCCCTGGGCACGCGCGCCGCCACGTCGAGCACGCGGCCGCTCGTCAGCCGGAGCGTGGTGCGCCGGACCGGGAGCACCGCGACATGACAGGCCGCACAGCCGAACGCCTCGAACGTCTGGGCCCCACGCGCAGCGCGCTCGGTGAGCGAGTCGCGATCGAGCGGCACGTGCCGGGGCACCGGCAGCTGCGCGATGAAGGCCTCCAGCGCGTCCAGCTCCTCCGGGCTCGCTGCCGCTCCGAGCTGCTCGCGCACCGACCACTCGACCATGCCGGCCAGCGTCCGCGGGCGACCCGGGGTGGCACCGAAGGGCACTGCGTCGGGTCCCTCCGCCGCGAGCTCGAGCAGCGCGGCCCCTGCCAGCATCGGGGGCAGCCGCCGGCGGGCGAGCGCGAGATCGTCGGAGCCAGGCGGTGGCTCGTACCGCAGATCGGTGAAGCCGCCGCTCCCGGCCGTGCCGCCGCCATGGTGACAGCCAGCGCAGCGGCCCGGCTCCTGCGCCTTCCCCGTCTCGGGCCGCCACGGCGTGTCGAGGAAGAACAGCCCCTCGCCCGCATGGAGCGCGTCCGCCAGGGTTCCGGTCGCCAGGCGCGCCGCTCGCTGCCGGGCGCGGGTGCCCGGCTCCAGCGCCTCCAGCGCGTCGAGCTCACGGTCCGCCTTGGCCTGCGTCAACCCACGGCGAATCGCAGCCTCCAGCGACTCGGCGCCCGGCGGCTCCGGCGGAAGCACCCAGGCGGGCGTGCACGCACTCACCAGCACCGCGAGCGTGAATGGACCGAGCGCCCTCACGGCGAGAACCTCACCTGGGGCAGGCGCCGCAGACTGGTGAGGAAGACGTCGATGGCGCGCCGGTCGACCTCCGCGAGCGCCTGGTAGCGCCCGCGCGCCGCGGCCGCCTCGCCCCCGTGCGCGAGGATGGCGTCGCCGAGCGTCCTCGCCCGGCCGTCGTGCAGGTACCCGGCGCCGCGGTCCCCCAGCCCCCACAGCGGGCGGGTGAGGAACACCGTCGTGCCCACGCCGCTCTCCTCGCGCTCCGAGAGCTCGGCCCCGAGGTCGTGCCGGCGCAGGTCGGAGAACAGCGGCACGTCGAACCCCTTCTGCAGGTACGAGAGCGTGTCGAGCGCGGGAATCACCTGCCCGTCGGCGAGGAGGTCCAGGGTGAAGGCCACGCCTCCGTCGGCCAGCGGCACGTGCGCCTGGAACGACTCCAGGCGCAGCGACGGCCGGTGACACTCGGCGCACCCCACGTCGCGGAATTCGCGCGCGCCGCGCTCCCAGGCGAGCGCCGTCCGCTCGCTCGACGGGGCGAGCGTCAGCGGCACGTCGATGAGCATCAGGTAGGCGACCATCGACAGCAGCTGGCCTTCGTGGAGCTCGCCCGCGACGCCGTCGTGGTCGTCGTCGCCCGGGCCGAGCTCGAGCCCCTGGTGCTGCCGGAAGGCGGCGCGGGCGAAGTCGGCCAGGCTCGCCTGCGTGCCCTTCCACCCGAAGGGGCGCACCACCAGGTCGGCGTCGACGCCGCGCAGCCCGTCGGCGCTCACCCCGCCGTCGCGCTCGATGGTGACCGAGCCGAACTCCACGCCCTTCGCCGAGAGGTAGGCACGCACGGGCGCCTCGGCGTGACCGGCGAGCACCGAGGCCCGCAGCGACTCGCGCTGCCGGCGCAGCTCCACGCTCATCTCTGCCGCGAGCAGCTGGGTGAGGCCCACGCCGGCGAGGTGCGGCGCCACGCGCGGGCTGGCGCTGGCGAGGCGGTGGCCGTCGCCGTGCAGCTGGGCGCGCTGGTGTCGCTCGCCGTGGCCGTCGTCGCCGCCACGGCCGTGACAGTCGCGGCACGCGAGCGCGTCGGGCCCCTGGCCGGTCACCGCGTCTTCGACCTTGCGCAGCCCGGGTGGAGGACCGTGATCGGAAGTGCCCAGCCCTTCCTTCACCGTGAAGCCACGCTCGAAGGTGGCCTCGCCTTGCAGGAAGAGCGCGTGGGGCAGCTGCGCGCCGTGGCGCGCGAACCCATCGGTGGTGAGCCGGCGGGTGTGCTCCGCCTGCTCCCCGGGATCGATGGCCTCCACGAAGCGCTCGTCACGCTCGCGGGCCCACCGCGCGCTTTCCTCGGCGGCGAGCGCGCTCGCGAGCGCCTCCTCGCGAGGCGTCAGCGACAGCTCCGCCGCAGGCGGGGCCGAGCGGCTGCACGCCCCGAGCCCCAGCGCGACCAGCAGCGCAGCTCGACGGCCTACTTGCAGCAGGCCACCCCGTTGGTCTGGTTGCAGAAGGCGCTGGTGCCGCGGAAGAACTTCGCGGCGCGGCCCGCACCGCCCTGGTCGAGCGCGAACTGGAACGCGGTGCCCGTCTGATGGGTGTCGGCGGTGCCGTAGGTGTAGTCGGCGCAGCTGTTGGCCAGGGCGCTGCCCGGGTCGCGGGTCGGCACGCCCGCGAGCTCCACCGCGTCGGCGTCGAGCACCCACGCCTTGGCGATGTCCACGTCGGCGAACTTGCCGGCCGCGGTGTGGGCGAGCACCTCGGCCGTGGTGCACATGCGCGAGCCAGCAACGACCTGGGCGTCACACATGGCGTTGGCGGCCTTGATGCCCCGGAGGCTGTTGAACTGGATGTTGCCGTTGGTGGTGGTGGTGGTCCGCCCCACGTAGGCGACGGGGCCCGGAGCCGGGGCGGCCTTGAGCGCGGCCACGTCGGCCTTGAGCACCACCACGTCGGCGGCGGTGGCAGCCAGGCCGGCACTGTCCGTGGTCGGGTCCACGCACGAGAAGGCGCCCGCGCGGAAGGTGAGCACCCGGCCCGCGGCGCAGGTGGGAATCGCCTTCAGCGGGGCGACGTCGGTCTTCAGCTGGGTGACGTCGCCCTTGATCGTCGTCACGTCGGTCTTCAGGGTCGCCACGTCGGCCTTGGCGGCGGTGCTGTCCGTCTTGAGCGTCGCCACGTCGGTCTTCAGGGTCGCCACGTCGGCCTTCAGCGCGGCCACGTCGGCCTTGAGGGTGGCGAGGTCCGCCAGCGCGCCCGCGATCGCCGTGTTGTCGGTGCCGGGGTCGACGCACGAGAAACCGCCGGTGCCGAAGGTGAGCACCTTGCCGGTGGCACAGGTGGGCGGAACGCCGGTGGCGAGCGGCTTCTCGCAGGTCGCGGTGCCGGAGTGCTTGGACAGCACCTCGCCCGCGGCGCAGTCGGGAATCTGCTCGATCATCGGCAGGTCGACGCAGGTCACGTTGGCGCCGTCGCCGGTCAACGCCTGGTTCGCGCTGCAGGTGGGCGGCTTGGTGGTGCAGCTGACGAGAGCGAGAGCAGCGGCAAGGACGGCGAGCGTGCGCATGGTCACCCGGGTGCGAAAGGGGCCGCGACCATCGAGCAAGGTCCGCTCGAATTCAAGGCTGGACCCGCGGGTACGGAACGGACCTCGCGCCTCCTGGCGTCAGCGCGCGGCGCGCCGACGGGTCGCCAGCGCTCCCAGCGACAGCAGGAGCAGGACCGCGACCTGCGCCCCCTGCCCGCTGGTGCAACCGCAACCACCCGCGGGAGCATTCGTGCCGCCGCCGGAGCTCGCCATGGTGCCGCCGCCGCTCGCCGCGCTGCCGCCGCCGGTC
>JAIBBQ010000034.1 GCA_019694595.1 Myxococcaceae bacterium | reverse complement strand
GCTGTGGCGTTCCGCGACGCCGGGACCCGGGGGAGCCCCGCGGAGGCGGCCGACCTCGCCGAGCTGTCGCGGGAGGTGGACGGGGCGCTCAAGCTGGTGGAAGCGAAGCTGCGGGACGCGGAGCTCAAGCTCCTCGAGGCCGATGCGCAGGCGCGGCTGCGCGACGAGGCCCGGGCGGCGGCGCGGCTGAGCGCCGCGGCGGCGTCGCGGCGGGCGGCGCTGGAGCGGCTGGGGGGCCTCGCGCCGGCCCAGGCCGCCCTGGTGCGGACCCTGGCGCTCTGGCGGGAGCCGGACCCCGGAATCCGCAGTTGGTTGCAGATGCAACGCTGAGGGCTGCGCGGCGCGCCGAGCGTGCTACGAAGGAAGGTCTGCATGGCGGACTCCCCGCGCATCGTCGGCATCGACCTCGGCACCACCAACACCCTGGTGGCGACGGTGAAGAACCGCGTGCCGCGCGTGGTGCCGACCGACAAGGGGAGCCTGATTCTCCCGTCGGTGGTGGCGCGCACGCTCAAGGGCGATCTGCTGGTGGGCGGGGCGGCCAAGGACCAGATGGTCACCAACCCCAAGAGCACGGTCTACGGCGCCAAGCGCCTCATCGGCCGCCAGTTCGACTCCAAGGTGGTGCAGGAGCTGAAGAACTACTTCAGCTACCCCATCGTCGCCGGCAAGGAAGGCGAGGCGGCGGTGGAGCTCGGCGGCACGGTGTACTCGCTGCCCGAAGTCTCGAGCTTCGTGCTGGCGCAGGCCAAGGTGATCGCCGAGCAGTTCCTGGGCGGCCCCATCGCCGAGGCGGTCATCTCGGTGCCCGCCTACTACAACGACAACCAGCGCCAGGCGGTGAAGGAAGCCGGGAAGCTGGCGGGCCTGACGGTGAAGCGCATCGTCAACGAGCCCACCGCGGCGGCGCTGGCGTACGGCTTCAACCGCGGGCTCGACCAGAAGATCCTGGTGTACGACCTGGGCGGCGGCACCTTCGACGTCTCGGTGCTGCAGGTGACGGGCAACGTGTTCGAGGTGCTGGCCACCGGCGGCGACACGTTCCTCGGCGGCGTGGACTTCGACAACCGCATCATCGACTACGTGCTGGAGTCGTTCCGCAAGGAAACGAAGATCGATCTGTCGCAGCTGCCGATCGCCATGCAGCGCATCAAGAACGCGGCCGAGGCGGCGAAGATCGACCTCACCTTGATCCCCAACGTGGTGATCGAGCTGCCGTTCATCGACGAGCGCAAGGGCAAGCCGATCGATCTGCGGGTGCCGCTGAGCCGCGAGCAGCTGAACGCGCTCACCGCGGACCTGGTCGACCGCACCTTCGCCATCTGCGACGAGGTGCTGACCGAGCAGGGCATCGCGCGCTCGTCGATCGACGAGGTGATCCTCGTCGGTGGGCAGAGCCGCATGCCGCTGGTGCAGCAGCGCATCACGCAGCACTTCGGGCGGCCGCCGCGCAAGGGCGTGCACCCCGACGAGTGCGTGGCGCTGGGGGCGGCGCTGCTGGGCGACTCGCTCGACCAGATCGACGCGGTCACGCTGCTCGACGCGCTCTCGATGCCCATCGGTTACGCGCTGCCGACCGGGCGCTTCCGCAAGATCGTCGAGAAGAACCACCGCATTCCCACCACCAAGAGCTTCCGGCTGCCGGCGCCGAGCGACCCGTCGAGCCCGTTCATCGAGCTGGAGATCTTCCAGGGCGACTCCGAGCTGGTGGTGGACAACGAGTACCTGGGCACGGTGAAGGTGCCGGCGGCGGCGGCGGGCAAGCGGGTCGACTTCAAGCTCGACGAGGAATGCCTGCTCCACGTGCTGGTGGAAGAGGTCCAGGGCCCGCGCGAGGTCGAGCTGGCGACGCGCGACACCCCGGCGGTGCTCAAGAAGGCGATCGCCGAGGAGCTCGCCAAGCGCACCCCGCGCGAGGAGAAGGCGGCCGAGGCGAAGGGCGGCCTCATCTCGAGCCTCAAGCGCATGTTCGGCGGGTAGGGCGGTTTTCCCTCCACCGCCCGGGCGTGGTACCTCTCCAGTCGACGCGGGGGTGTGCCATGGGTCTCGGAAGAACTCTCAAGCAGCGCGCGCTGGGCCTGTCGCAGAAGGCGATGGAGCGGCTCTTCGCAGACGAGCGCCGGGCGGCGCGCATCGCCTCGGCGCTGGGCACGCTGCAGCGCGGGCGGGAAGCGCTGGGCAAGAGCCAGGACACGGTGCTCCACCAGCTCAACTTCGCGTCGCAGTCGGACTTCAAGGCGCTGGGCAAGCAGCTGGGGGCCCTGCGCCGCCGGGTCCGGGCCCTCGACGAGCGCCTGAGCCGGTGACGTCAGGCTCCGGCGAAGTTTCCGTCTTCCCGATTGACACCGTGGGGGGGCTTTGGCATTTGCCCCTGCGCAGCACGGGCGCATAGCTCAGCGGTAGAGCACTGCCTTCACACGGCAGGGGTCCCAGGTTCGAAACCTGGTGCGCCCACAAGGACAGCGGCCCGGAATCGCCTCTCCAGGTGGTTCCGGGCCGAAGTCTTTTCAGGGCTCCAGGCTGCCGGCGTCGATCAGCGCTTCGAAGTACGGGCCGGGGCAGCCGGTGCCGCTGCCGCACTTCACGGTGCGGATGAAGTTGTGGCCGTTGATGACGATGGTGCGCGTGTTGCCCTTGCTGGCGATGACGGCGCGGACGCGGGCGATGGCGGCCTTGAGGCCGGCGACCTGGGTCGCGGTGGGGGCGCTGGTCGGCGTCGGCACGGGGATCAGGATCGCGTAGCCCGGCACGTTGGCCGCGACGCAGCCGTTGGCCGCGGTGCGGAAGTCGAAGCCGCGCAGCACCCACTCGTCGCCGTTGGGGGCGATCGCGCTGTTGTACCCGATGGAGTAGCCGCGATCCCTCACGTAGGCGGTCTGGATGTTCCGCAGGATCGTGACGAAGTCCTGGTCCTGGTACACGTTGTCCGCGCCGTCGAGGTCGAGCACGTCGCCGTTGTAGTGAACGGTGAGGTACTCGAGGCTCCCCACCGCCATCAGCGAGGTCGAGGTGACCGGGTTCGCCGGGTCCTCCCACTGGCTGCGCGCGTGGAGCACGAAGGTCGGCTTGGGAGGCCCCGCGTCGGGCGTGCCCGCGTCGCGTGGGCCGGCATCAGGCGGCTGGAGCCCACCATCCTTGGTCCCGGCGTCGGACTCTCCCGCGTCCTTCGGGCCCGCGTCGGCCATCGGCCCAGCGTCGCGCTCCTCGCCCGCGTCGGGCAGCGGGCCGGCGTCCATCGATTCGCCGCCGGCGTCGAGGCCACCCGCATCGGCCCCGGCATCGACGGTGTCGTCGCCGTCGTCCTCCGATGCACCGGGAGACAGGCCGCCCTCGCAGGCGACGAGGGCCAGGGACAGCAGCACGAGCCCCGCGAGGCGAACCATGACCACCTTCTGCCTCATTCCTGGTCGCGGATCACGCCGCGGGCGCGCTCAGGGGCCGATCGAGCCCGGGAAGGCCGCCTGCAGCCGGGCCAGCGCCGCGGGGAGCGCCCGCACCACCAGGTGCCGCCCGGCCTCGTCGTAGGTCTCGCTCACCACGCGGGCGTGCTCGTACACCTCGCCCAGCCGGTTCTGACTCGCGTAGGGGATCATCAGCGTCGCCTCGCCCATCAGCCCGTCGAAGAAGTCGATCACCGTCTGGCGCAGCGCCGCCACGTCCTGCGGCGAGTGGGCCGAGAGAATGACCGCTTCCGGGTACCGCTCGCGCAGCGCAGCCTTCGCCGCCGCGTCGAGCCGGTCGGCCTTGTTGAGCACCAGGCGGCCAGGCACGTCCTCGGCGCCGATTTCCCGGAGCACCGTGCGGGTGACCTCGAGCTGCGCGGGAAAACCCGGGTCCGACGCGTCCACCACGTGGAGCAGGAGCGACGCTTCCAGTGCCTCGTCGAGCGTGGACCGGAACGAGGCCACCAGGTCGTGCGGCAGCTTCTGGATGAAGCCCACCGTATCGGACACCAGGATCCTCGGCCGCGACTCCGGCTGCAGTGCGCGCACGGTGGTGTCGAGGGTGGCGAAGAGCTGGTCCGCCACCAGCACCTCGCTCCCGGTGAGCGCGCGCATGAGCGACGACTTGCCGGCGTTGGTGTAGCCGACGAGCGCCACCCGGAGCTGGTCCTTGCGTGCGTACCGCCGCTGCTCCTGATCGGTCGCGATGGTGGCGAGCGACTCCTTCAGCTCCGCCAGCCGGTCGCGGATCTTCCGCCGGTCGAGCTCCAGCGCGGAGTCGCCCGAGCCGCGGCCCGCCTGGCGCTCGCTGCGCCCGGTGGACTCGCGCAGCCGGGGCGCGAGGTAGTTGAGCCGGGCGATCTCCACCTGCATCCGCGCTTCGCGGCTGCGCGCGTGGCGGTGGAAGATGTCGACGATCACCCCGGTGCGGTCGAGCACCATCACCCCGGTGGCCTTCTCGAGGTTGCGCAGCTGGCTCGGCGACAATTCCCCGTCGACCACCACCACCGTGGCCTTCTCCGCGAGCACTTCGCCGTCGTCGACGTCGACGTCGTCGTCTTCGGGCGCTTCCGCCTCGTCTTCCTGCGCCTCTTCCCACTTCTCCTTGGCCTTGGAGATCTTGGTCGCCGCGCCCGAGCCGACGACGCCGGGGCCGCCCGTGAGGCGCGCGAGCTGCTTCAGCTTGCCCGAGCCCAGCACCGTGCCGGACATGCCGCCGCGCTTCTGGCTCACCCGGGCCACGGTGTCGAAGCCCAGGGTGTGCACCAGCCGCTCGAGCTCGGCGAGGTTCGCGGCGTGCTCCTCGTCGGAGACCTCGGGCACCTGAACGCCCACCAGCACTGCCCGGGGTCGCTCCGCCTGCGTGGTCAGCATCGGCGCAGCGATGACACAGAACCCCGGCGCGAGTCCAGGCAAGGCGGCGGCGTGAGTTTGGGGCAGAGTGCCGCCCATGACCGACGTGGTGCTGATCGGCGCGGGCATCATGAGCGCCACCCTGGCGGCGCTGCTGCGCAAGCTCGACCCCTCGCTCACCATCGAGGTCTTCGAGCGGCTCGACGCGGCCGCGGCCGAGAGCTCCGACGCCTGGAACAACGCCGGCACCGGACACTCCGGCTTCTGCGAGCTCAACTACACGCCCCGGGGCCCCACCGGCGCGGTGGATTGCTCGAAGGCGATCCAGATCGCGGAGCAGTTCGAGCTCAGCAAGCAGCTCTGGGCTGCCCTCGCGGAGCAGGGCGAGCTGGGCGATCCGCGCGCGCTGGTGCGCCCCGTGCCCCACCTGAGCTTCGTGTGGGGCGACGACGACGTCGCGTTCCTCAAGGAGCGTCACCGCACGCTCACCACCTCGCCGCTGTTCGAGGCGATGCAGTACTCGCAGGACCCCGCCGAGCTCGCGGGGTGGATGCCGCTGGTGCTCGACGGGCGCTCGGGCCCGGGGCCGTTGGCAGCCACCCGCATGGCCGACGGCACCGACGTGAACTTCGGCGCGCTCACCCGGGCGCTGCTCGGCCAGGTCACGCGGGGCGCCGGCGGGCAGGTGCACCTCGGCCACGAGGTGGAAGCGCTGCGCCGCGACGGCGAGTGGCTGGTGGACGTGAAGGAGCGTGCGACCCAGCGGACCCGCACCGTGCGCGCGCGCTTCGTGTTCATCGGCGCCGGCGGCTACACGCTCTCGTTGCTGGAGCGTGCCGGGCTCCCCGAGGCCGACGGCTACGGCGCCTTCCCAGTGAGCGGACAGTGGCTGCGCTGCACCAACCCGACGGTGATCGCGCGCCACCACGCCAAGGTCTATGGCCGTGCCGAGGTGGGGGCGCCGCCGATGTCGGTGCCGCACCTCGACAGCCGGTGGATCGACGGGCGTCAGGAGCTCCTCTTCGGCCCCTACGCCGGCGTCACCACGCGCTTCCTCAAGGAAGGCTCGTGGCTCGACCTGGTGCGCTCCATCGACCTCGGCAACCTGGGCCCGGTGGCGCGCGCCGGGCTCGCCAACCTCGAGCTCACCCGCTACCTCGTCGGCCAGGCGCTTCTCTCGGCGGACGAGCGGCTGGAGACCCTGCGCCGCTATTGCCCTTCGGCTCGGTCCGACGACTGGGAGCTGTTGGTGGCCGGCCTGCGGGTGCAGATCATCAAGAGCGACGGCAAGGGCGGCGGCGTCCTCAAGTTCGGCACCGAGGTCGTCACCAGCGCCGACGGAACGATGGCCGGGCTCCTCGGCGCGTCGCCGGGCGCGTCCACCGCGGTGGCGATCATGCTCGAGCTGATCCCGCGCTGCTTTCACGAGCGCTGGGCACAGTGGCGCACCAGGTGCCGCGAGCTGATGCCGTCGTTCGGCCGGCCGCTCCATCTCGACGCCGGGGCCTGCCGGGCCGCACGGAGCCGCTGGCGGGCGAGCCTCGGAGCCGCCTGACCGGGGCCGAGTCGCGGCCCGCCGACCGCGGTGTGCTGCGCTGTCCTACCTGCGCGCCTGGGCGGCTGACCCCCGATCGCGGTGCTGACCCGCCCGATCGTCTGCCAATGGCCCGCCACTCTTTCGGCTCGGGGAAGGAACGGTTGGTGCACTGGCTCCGGGGACCCTGAGAAGGAGGGGCCAGATGCGAGAGATGGAACTGGTGGTGGCGTACGTGCGCCAGACGCGACGTTCTGCAGTCGGGCAGGCCCTGCGGCAGCTGGATCAGGCGGGCTGGTCCGAATCGCAGGTGGTGGGCCATGGGTCGGCCGCCTCGGGCCACGGCGTGGAGCATGTCCGCTTCGAGGTGCTGACGCCTTCGGCCATGGCGGAGGTGGTCAGCATGGCCATCGCCCAGGCCGCGCACACCGGCGAGAAGGGCGACGGCATGGTCTTCACCTGCCCGGTGCGGACTTCACAGCACATCGAGGCCTCGCCCATCGAGAGCGCGATGCAACAGCTCGCGGTCTGAAGTCGTCGGAGTCAGTCGAACCAGCCAGCGATCTTCACGAACGGAACTCACCATGGCGTGCCTCGACCCGATTTCTGACGCAGCGACCTCGAAGGGAAACGTGTTGCTCATCGACGACGATCGGCACCTGCGGACCGCGTACGGGCGGATCCTCCGTCAGGCGGGCTTCACGGTGGCCGAGCTCGCCGACGGGCGCAGCGTGGCGCCTGCGCTCGCCGCCGAGACCTTCGACGTGGTGATCAGCGACATCCGGCTGGTCGACGTGAACGGCATCGAGGTGCTGCGTGCCGCCCACGCGCTCGAGCCCGAGCTTCCCGTGGTCCTGATGACCGGCGACGGCGATCTCAAGTCGGCGATGGAGGCGATCGAACTCGGCGCGCTCCGGTACCTGACGAAGCCCATTGCACCGTCGGAGCTCAGGCAGATCGCCGAGGTCGCGGTGAACACGCACGCCGAGGCGAAGGCCAAACGACACAAGCTGAAACGTCTGGAATCCGTGGAACGGGCCGACTCCGACCGCGCGGATCTGTCGGCGCGGTTCGATCGCGCGCTGGCGTCCGTTCAGATGGCGTTCCAGCCGATCGTCCGCTGGTCGGATCGCAGCACCTATGCCTTCGAGGCGCTGGTGCGGAACAGCGAGCCGACGATGCGCGCTCCCGACGTGCTCTTCGCGGCGGCCGAGGAGCTGGACCGCCTGCACGAGCTCGGGCGCGCCATTCGTCGCGAGGTGGCGAACACCATCGCGTCGACGGGGAGCACGACCCCGGTGTTCGTGAACCTCCACCCGCGCGATCTCGAGGACGAGGAGCTGTATTCCGCGAGCGCGCCGCTCTCGAAGTTCGCCGGGCAGGTGGTGCTGGAGATCACCGAGCGCGCCTCGCTGGGTGACGTGAGCGATTTTCAGGGTCGCCTGGCGCGCCTGCGCGAGCGGGGCTCACGTCTGGCGCTCGACGATCTCGGCGCGGGGTACGCCGGCCTGTCGGCCTTCGCGCAGCTGCGGCCCGACGTGGTGAAGCTCGACATGTCGCTGGTGCGCGGGGTCGACCAGGACGTCACCAAGCAGCGGCTGGTGGAGATGGTGATCGGTCTCTGTTCCGGCTTCGGGATCCTCGTGGTGACCGAAGGCATCGAGACCGCGCAGGAGCGCGACACGCTGGTCCGCCTGGGGTGCGATCTGCTCCAGGGCTACCACTTCGCGCGGCCGGGTCCGGCGTTCCCGGCCGTGCCGTGGAGCGCGCTCGCCGGGCCGCGCGGCCCCTAGAAGCGCCGCGTGAAGGGCAGCGGCTTGCGCATGCGCACCAGCAGCAGGATCGGGATGATCACGTACGGCAGGTTGAGCGGCAGGAACTTCGCCGGGTTCAGGGTGCGGAACTCGGGCTCGCCGAAGAACTCCACGCCGAAGACGATCACGCCGGTGATGGTGCTGATCATGGTGGCGTAGATCACCGCGGGCAGCTGGATCGCGTTCTTCCCCTTCACCAGGCACCACGAGAGCACGAGGTAGAAGGGGCCGTAGACGAACGCGGAGAGACCGGTGACCAGCCGCATCCACACCGGCGGGTGCAGGAAGAGCGGGTCGGCGTCGATGGCGTACCAGTAGTTCGCCCGGGCCAGCGGGTTCGTGCTGTCCGGGCTCATCTCGATGCCCAGGGTGGGAATGGCGTCGCTGATCCCGCTGGTGATGGCGAAGATCACGAAGATGACGGCGAAGAAGATGTCGAGCTTGCGCTCGCGCAGCGGGAGGTTCTCGGGCGTGGTCACGCGCGCCTGACTACCTCACCGCTCACGTCAGCCCATCAGGAATGGTGAACTGGGCCTGCACCGGGTGGTGGTCGCTCGAGCCCTTGTGCAGCCGGCGCATGTGGCTGACCTTGATGCCGGGCGTGGTCAGGAAGCCGTCGATCGACCCCTTGGGGGCGTGCCAGTCGAGGCCGGTGAGCTTGGCGAGCGCCTGCGGGTCGTGCTGGTTCGCGTCCATGCCGATGATCACCGGCAACTTCGACTTCTTCACGAACTCGGCGAGGTTCTTGTCGAACAGCGGCCAGAGGCTCTTGAAGCGCTCGGGCGGGCGGTGCACCGAGACCATGCGCACCTTCTTCCCGCCGACCTCCATGTCGGTGAAGTTGATCCACCGGGTGAGCATCTCGCGGCCGTGCGGCTCCACGCCCATCGCGTACCCGCTGCGCAGCTCGTGGAAGCGGTCCTTCTTCCAGGCGACGGTGGTGCCCTTCTTGTCGAGGCGGTCGGTGTCCTGGTGAACGCCGTAGTCCTTGCCCAGCGCATGCTGGGAGTTCACCACCTTGGTCTCCTGCCCGAGGATGACGCCCGCGTGGAGGTGGGGGAGGTTGGACCTCGGCGTGGCGAAGTCGTCGTTGACCGTCACCACCGAGATGGTGGTGTCCCCCGGGTGGTGGTGGTGCTTCTTGGGCAGCGTGTCGGGGATCTCGGGAGCGGGGAATCCAGGGCGGACGCGCATGAAGAACCTCTCGAGAGGGTGAGTGCTCAATCGTCGGCCGTGGACTCGCGCAGGTGTTTCGCCCGTTTGCGAAGGCGACGAACAGTGTCCTCTCCGGGTGGGCACCTGGCGGGACCGGGGTGGTGCGCCTCGCCGCACTCGGCGGAAACATCGATAAAAATCAAAGACTTGACTCTGTTGTGTGCCTGAACATCTCGCCTCGCCTGGAGCGCGCCTGCACCCACCAAAGTTCGAAAAAAGTGATCGGGCGGCGCTCAGGTCGCCGGCGGCAGCTCGAGATGCTGGGCGATGGTGACGTCGACCTGGTCCCCGGGCCGCAGCGGCACGGGGTGGTGGGCGTGCAGCGTGAGGCCGGCGGCGGTGAGCCTCACCAGGCGGCGCCCGCCGAGGAAGAAGACCTGCTCGACGGTCCCCACCCATCCACCGTTGGTGGCCGGCCCCAGGCGGACGTCGGCGGGGCGAACGGCGAGCACCACGCTCCGGCCCGGGGCGCCGAGCGGGGCCGTGGTCTCGACGCGCTGGCCACCGCTCAGCGTGAGCGCGCGCTCGGCCACCACCTGCCCGCGCAGGAAGGTGACCTCGCCGAAGAAGGCGGCGACGAACTCGGTGCGGGGCCGGAAGTAGATGTCCTCGGGTGTGCCGAGCTGCTCGATGACGCCGCGGTTCATCACCGCGATGACGTCGGAGATCTCGAGCGCCTCGTCCTGATCGTGGGTGACGTAGAGCGCGGTGAAGCCGAGCTCGGACTGCAGGCGGCGCACCTCGCGGCGCATCTCCACCCGGAGCGAGGCGTCGAGGTTCGACAGCGGCTCGTCGAGCAGCAGCACCCTGGGGTTGAGCGCCAGGGCCCGCGCGAGCGACACGCGCTGTTGCTGCCCACCCGACAGGGTGCCCGGCTGGGCGTCTTCCCGGCCCGCGAGGCCGACCCGGGCGAGCGCTTCCTGCACCGCCTTCTCGACGCCGGGCCGCTTCTGGAGCCTGAGGCCGTAGGCGACGTTCTCGCCCACGGTGAGGTGCGGCCAGAGCGCGTAGTTCTGGAAGACGAAGCCGATGCCGCGCTCCCAGGTGGGCACCTTCGCCACGTCGACGCCGCCGAAGCGCACGGCGCCACGATCGGCGTGCTCGAAGCCGGCGACGATCCGCAGCAGCGTGGTCTTCCCGCAGCCCGACGGCCCCAGGAGCGTCACCAGCGTTCCGGACGCCACCTCGAGCTCGATGCCCTGGAGCACGGCGCGCCCACCGAACGACTTCGACACCCCGTGCACGTGCACCGCGGTCATGGCGCGCGCTGCTCCCGTGCCGTGGTGTGACGGCTGACCAGCCGCAGCGGCACCCAGATGCAGACCAGGAGCACGGTGGTCATCGCGGACGCCACGCCGAACGGGCTCCCCGGCTGCAGCGCGTAGGTGAAGATGACGACCGTCATGGTGACCCAGGGCACCGCGTACAGCATCACCGTCGCGGAGACCTCGGTCATCATCTGCAGGAAGCCGGAGGCCGCCCCGGCGCCGAGCGCCCCGCGGACCTGCGGCAGGACGATCTCGAAGAAGGCCCGGGGCGGAGTCGCGCCCGAGGCCCAGGCGGCCTCTTCCTGCGCCACCGGCACCCGCGCCATCGCCGTCTCCACTGCCTTGGTGACGTAGGCGAGCCGCCGCACGACGTAGGCGACGACCAGGATCGTCGCGGTGCCCGCGAGTGCCCACGGCGGCGCACCGAAGGTGAGCAGGAGGCCGATCGCCAGCACGGTGCCGGGGATCACCGACGGCAGCATGATCAGGTTGTTGAGCAGCGCGCTGAGCAGCGGCGTGCGGCGGCGGACGATCCAGTACGCGGCGGCGGCGCCCAGGGCCACCGCGATCGCGGTGCCGATGCCCGACAGCACCAGGCTGACGCCGATGGGCGCCCAGCTCTCCGACCAGAGGCGGCGGTAGTTCTCCAGCGTCGGCGTCCACTGCAGCACGCCCGCCCGCCAGGTCATGAAGCTGGTCAGCACCACCACCGCGTGCGGCACCAGCGACAGGAAAGCCGACAGCGAGAGGAAGCCGACGCCGAGCCGCCGGGCGAGCGGACCCAGCGGGAGGCGCACCCGCTGCCGCGTCGACGGCTGCGGGTAGGTCTTCGAGACCAACCAGCGCTGGAAGCCGAGCCCCGCCGCGGACAGCGCCGCCATCAGCACGCAGGCCACCGCGGCCATCGCCGGCCGCCGCTGCACCTCGGACAGGAACTCGTAATACAGGGCGACGGGAAGGGTGGTGTACCCGCCGCCGATGAGCTTGGGCGTGCCGAAGTCGGCGAAGGCCTGCAGCGCGGCCAGGTAGAAGCCGGTGCCGATCGCCGGCAGCGCGAGCGGCAGCGTGATCGAGGTCAGCGTTCGGCGCCTCGAGGCCCCCGCCATCGCCGCCGCTTCCTCGAGCGAGCCATCGCCCGCCCGGAACGCGTCGTGGAGGATCAGCACCACCGAGGCAGCGGTGAACCACACCCCGACCCACACGATGCCGCCCGGGCCGACGATCGATCGGAACGGCGTCCCGAGCCCCGCGGCGCGCAGCCCGCGCATCACCACCCCGCTCGCGCCGAGCAGGAGCACCCAGGCGTAGGCGCCCAGGAATGGCGGCGACGCGGTGGTCATCGTCGCCAGCTCGAGGAACCAGGCGCGGCCCGGCACCTCGTAGCGCGCGAGGAGGTACGCGGTGGGCACGGCGACCAGCGTGGCGCCGAGGCCGGTGGCGAGCGCCAGCCAGAGGCTGTGGAGCAGCGCCTCGCGGAAGCGGGCGTCGCCGAAGAACTCCTGCCAGGGCGCGAGCGACGGGTCGCCGGCCGGCCCGGTGAAGGCGGCGACGAGCACCCGCAGCTGCGGAACGAGGATGAAGAGCGACAGCAGCGCGAGCACCGCGAGCGGCAACGCGCGACGGCTCACCGCCGAGCCCCGCGAAGCACGGTGTCCCTGAAGGTGGAGATGAGCGCTGCCTTGCCACTCGAGGCGAGCGCGGGGTCGAGCTCGATGAGGTCCACGTCCGAGAGCGCCGGCACACCTGCGGGAGGCGGCGCGTCCCTGCGCGAGGAGCGGCGGGAGACCTCGCGGACCTGGACGGCCTGGGCTTCCGCCGAGAGCAGGAAGTTGGCCAGGGCCGCGCCTTCCGCCGGGTGCCGCGCCCCTGCGATCACCGCGGCGCACCCCACCTGATACGGAACGCCGTCGCGCGGATAGATGAGCGCCAGCGGCACCCCCGCAGCCGCCCACTGGGTGGCGAGGTCCTCGTTCATGAAGCCCACCGCGGCCTCGCCTTCGCGCACCAGCGAGAACATCGAGGCCGAGTCGTCCACCAGCCAGAGGTGGGGCACCAGCCGCTCCACCAGCGGCCAGCCGTGGCGGGTCACCAGGCCGGCGAGCACGCTGAACGCCGTCCCCGACGCACCCGGCTGCGCGAGCACCACCTGGCCGCCCGACCAGCCGGGCGCGGCGAGCTCGGCGATCGTCGTGGGCCGCTGCCCTTCGAAGCGCTCGGTGTTCACCACCAGGATCTGCAGCAGCAGGTCGGTCGCGTGCCACCGGTGCTCGGGATCGATCGCCACCGTGCTGGCGTCCTCGGGCAGCGCCACGGCCGCCAGCAGCTCGGGGTGCGCCGCGTACGCTTCGCGGGCGCCTCCCCAGACGACGTCGGCCCGGGGCGCGCCGCGCTCGGCGGCCACCCGCGCGAAGAGCTCCCCGGTCCCCGGCACCGAGACGACCTGCAGCTCGACGCCCGGGTGCTCGGCACGGAAGCGCTCGAGGACCGGCCCGGTCAGCTCGGGGCCGTTCACCGTGTAGAGCACCACCGCCCGCTCGCTGCGCGCCGCACGCTCGCTGCAGGCCGCCAGCGCGAGCAGCGCGAGGACGAGGCGGCCCAGCGAGGTCACCTGGTGACCCAGACGGGGTTGCCGAACGCCCGCAGCGACTTGTGATCGCGCAGGCAGGTCGCCCAGAACTTCGGGTCGTTCCCCGGCGGCGCATGCACCTCGAGCCGGTAGTAGGACGTGCGGCCGTCGGCGAGCCCATCCTCGAACTGCAGCGTCTGCCACCCGGGCTGGCCCGTCACCGGCTGGTACGAGAGCAGGAGCCCGTCGCGGATGAGGAAGGCGACCGCGGGCCCATCGCTCTGGATCTCGGCGTGCAAGCGCACGTCGCCGCGGGCGAGCTTCGCAGTCGCGCCCATCGGCACGCGCGCGCCGGCGTCGTCTTCCACCGAGAGGCGCACCTGGGCGCCGAGCCCGACCGTCACCTGGCCGGAGCGCAGGCCCGCGAGGATCCCGTCGCGGGTGCCTTCCTTGGCGAAGACGTGAGTCACCACCTGGCCGAAGCGCTGCTTGGGGTCGGCCGGGTTGTGGCAGTCGCTTCCGCCGATGCCCACGATCCGGTGCCCGGCAGCGAGCATGCGGTCCCACAGCCCGAGGTTGGCGTCGTTGTTGGAGAACTGCTGCAGGTGCCAGACCTCCATCAGGTCCACCTGGCTCCAGTCGGTGTCGAAGCGCTTCCAGGCCTGATCGCCGCTGAAGGCGTGGTTGACGCAGAAGAGCCCGCCCTGGCGGTGCACGTCGCGGATCACGTCGTTGACGCTGCGCTCGGGGCGGTCGACGTACACGTCGACCCACTCCGTGAGCCCGTGCAGGTTGGCGTGGCCCTGATGGCTGGTGAGCTCGATCGACTGCAGCAGCAGCAGGTCGTCGCCGCCCTGGGCCGCGAGCTCCGACCAGTGGCTGTGGGTGAAGTGATCGGTCACCGCGAGGAACTGCAGCCCCTGCTCTCGGGCGGAGGCGACCAGCGCGTGGGTGTCGGTCTTCCCGTCGGAGTGGTGCGAGTGGCTGTGGAGCTCGCCGCGGTACCAGCCTTCGCCGCCGAGGTGGACCGGCCTCGGCGCCACCTTCGGCATCGCGGCGCCGGTGCTGGGTCCGAGCGTGCCGGTGACGGTCAGCGCGTAGGGCGCGGAGATCTTGTGGCGATCGAGATCGATGCGAATGGTCCAGCGGCCTTCGGGGATCGGGCCCGCCAGGCAACCGGGCGTGGTGCGCTCTCTCGAGGCGCCGACGCGCAGGATCTGACGCCGCGGCCCCGGTCCACCCGGGCACTGCACGTGTCCCCGGAACTCGCCGCGGGGGTCGAGGAGCACCGCGTACAGCTGGAGCACGTCGACCACCTTGTCGAACGAGAGCGTGAGCTCGAGCTCGCTGCAGCCCGCGGGCACGTCGAGCGGGTGGTGCAGGTAGTGCAGCGTGCGCTGCGGCGGGGGGACGGTGGCCTGCAGTCGAAACAGCTCCCTGGTCTGCAGCTCGCTCATCGTGAGCGGCTCCTAGCCCAGGTCGAGCGGCCGGTGCGACAGCACCTCGGCAGCGACACCCCGGAGCGCCAGATGAACCACGGCGCTCCGGAGTCCCTGCAGAAGTCCTCAGCTCGCGCTGAACGAGCCGCCGGCCTGGGTGCAGATCATCTCGATGCTGACGCCAGCGCCCGCGTCCGCGGCCCCGAAGGTCCACTTGTACTCGGTGCTGGTGCCCTTCTGGAACGTGCAGATGCCGCCGCCGCCGGTCGAGCACGCACCCGACGAGTAGGTGCCCTTGGCGGAGGAGCAGGCCGTCTGCACCTGGCTCGAGGTGTACGCCGAGCCCGAGTAGTTGATGCAGTAGTTGGGCAGGCCAGCGGTGTTGACGCTGCAGCTGCCGGCGCCGGCAGCGCCGCCACAAGCAGAGAGGGCGAGGGCAGCGACGGCGAAGAGGAACTTCTTCATGGGTGACTCCGGGTGAGGGTGGTGACGGCGCCGAGGCCATATCCGAACGGCGGCCCCGGGAGGCGAAGAACCTTCGAGCTGCAGGAGCTTCGGCGGCCTGACCCCGGGCATGGGCGGGGAGTGCAGAGAAAGTGGCTTCCGTTTGCATCGAGGCGGCGGACCGGCGATGAGCCCGGGGCCCATGACGGTCACCTGGCGCAGCGAGAGCGACGATCCGGCCCCGGCCAAGGTCTCCGCGGTGGACGACCGGCTGCGCGCCGACGACGCCGTGCGCCGGGTCCGGCGTGGCGAGTACCTGCGCTACGAGGGCGACTTCCACAACGCCAAGCAGCTGCTGCAGGCCATGGGCCGCCGGCTGGAGACGCCGTCGCGCGCGAAGTCGGCGCTGGAGGCGTTTCGCGAGGAACGCCAGTCGCGGCTGCTCGAGCACCAGACCCTGTCGCGCGTGCTGGTGGCACTCGACGCGGACTACCGGCTCGCGCTCTCGCGCGCTCCCGACGTGGCCGTGGCGTGCCGCGAGGTGTGGGGCGAGAGCCCCGGCGGCGAGACGCTGGTTCCGCTGAAGACGCTCCTCGGCATGCTGGGCGCGGCGCAGTGGCGGCAGAAGGGCCTCACCGTGCCCGGGCTCAAGGGGCTCCTGCGCCCGCACTACGGGGTCTTCGCGCCCACGCGCACCGAGTACGTCGACCTGCTCAAGCAGGTGCCCGCGGCGCGGCTCAAGGACGCCCGCGTCTTCGACGTCGGCACCGGCACGGGGGTGCTGTCCTTCGTGTTGCTGCAGCGCGGGGCGAAGTCCGCGGTCGGCACCGACGTCGATGCGCGCGCGGTGGCCTGTGCGACCGACAACGCCGAGGCGCTGGGGTTGGCCGATCGCTTCACCGCGCTCGAGCGCGACCTGTATCCCGAAGGCCAGGCCGACCTCGTGGTGTGCAACCCGCCGTGGATCCCCGAGACGCCGAAGAACCGGGTCGACCGCGCCGTCTACGACGAGGACGCGGGCATGCTGCGGCGCTTCCTCGAAGGCCTCCCAGCGCACCTGGCACCGGGCGGGGAAGGGCTGCTCATCATCTCCGACCTGCCCGAGCTGCTCGGGCTGCGCCCTGCTTCCTGGCTTCCGGAGCAGCTCGCCGCGGCCAAGCTCCAGGTGGGCTGGAAGCACTCGCTCGGCGCGTACCACCAGAAGGCCAAGGTCCGGGTCGACCAGCTGCACTCCACCCGCGCCAAGGAAGTGACGACGCTCTACGGCCTGCGGCCGGCCTGACGTCCCCGAGCTGGGCTATGAGCCCGGCGCATGACCCAAGCGCTCCTGCTGTTCCTGCTCGCGGCTTCCGGCGACCGGCTCGCCATCGTCAACAAGACGGACTCCACGCTCACCGTGTGGGACGTCGACACCGGCAAGTCGCTGGCCACGATTCCCACCGGCAAGGGGCCGCACGAGGTGTCGGTCTCGAAGGACGGCGCCTGGGCGTACGTGAGCGACTACCAGGGCACTGGCAAGGAGAACCGCAGCCACACCATCACGGTGATCGATCTCAAGAAGCTCGCGGTGAGCGCCACCATCGAGCTGTTGCCCAACAAGCAGCCGCACGGCAGCGCGATCACCGCCGACGGGAAGACGCTGTGGGTGACCACCGAGGCCAGCACCTCGATCCTCAAGGTGGACACCGCGGGGAAGAAGATCGCCGCCACCGTCCCGGTGGGCGGAGAGGCGCACATGGTGGTGCTCGCCGAGCAGCGCGCCCGCGGCTACGCGGCCTGCCTCGACAAGGGCGACATCGTGGTGCTCGACCTCGCCGCGGCGAAGGTGGTGACCCGGGTCGCCACCGGCGCGGGCGCGGAAGGCATCGACGTCACCCCCGACGGCAAGTTCGTGCTGGTGACCAACGGCGAGGTGAACACCGTCTCGGTCGTCGACGCGGAGACCAACGCCGTCCTCAAGTCGGTGCCGGTGGGGACCAAGCCGCTGCGCGTGAAGGTCGCCCCCGACGGCAAGCGCGCGCTGGTGTCCAACATGCGCAGCAACGATCTCTACGAGCTCGACGCCTCGACCTGGGAGGTCATCCGCACCCTGAAGGTGGGCAAGGAGCCGATCGGCATCCAGTACGCCGCCGACGGCAAGACCGCGTGGATCGCCAACACCGCGTCCGACGTGATCTCGGTGGTCGACCTCACCACCTGGGAAGTGAAGGGCACCATCACCGCGGGCAAGGAGCCCGACGGCATGGCGCTCATCCGCGCTGCGAAGCGCTGAGCCTCAGGGCACCGCGCGCGGCGTGGTGGCGACGCGGTCGCTGGCCGCCCGGCGCTTGGCCGGGTCGACGAAGCCGACCCCGGCCTCGCGGATCTGATCGTCGGTCCAGAACGGGCCCCTCGGCTGCTGGGGATACTTCGCGCCCAGGGCGATGCCCCGGGGCGGCGACTTCACCTTGCCTGCGTCGGCGAAGGGGTCGGTCCAGCCGCTGGGGTGCGCCGCCGTCCACGCCTTGCCGCTCTCGGTGTCGAGCCACTCCGCGCGGTTGGTCTCGATGACCCCGAAGTGCCAGAGCAGGAACGCCGGGTCGCGCACCGACGCGAAGCCGGCCATCTCGGCGCCCAGCTGGTTGTGGGCCACCGCGTGCGCCCCCGACTCGCCCCACACGCGCCCGAGCTCGTCGGGCGACTTGATGTCGTTGAGGCAGGTGATCGTCCGGCCGTCGAGGGTGAAGGTCTCGCCCTTGCGCGGCTCGGGCGACAGGAACCCGGGCAGGCGCCAGTCGATCTGGTGCTTCACGGTGCCTTCCCAGAACTCCTTGGGGAGCGGCTGCAGGGTGTCCCAGGTCGGGAGGTTCCCGTTGGCGTCGAACAGATCGGTGCGGGGCGGCTTCTGGTCGAGCAGGTACTGGCGGAACTCCTCGCCCATCTGCGCGTGGAACTGCAGGAACTTCTCGCCGCTGCCCTTGCCCTTGGTCCCGCCGGAGCCGTTCTCCGAGTGCCAGGCCTGGTGGTGCGCCACCATGCCGGTCTCGTCGGCCCACGCGGTGTAGAGGCGCGCCAGCTCGGCCCGCTTCGCCTGGTCGACGTCGTGGATCTCGACCGGCCTGGTGAATGGCTTCACCACCTGCGGCAGCGTGGCCTTCACCAGCGCGTCGAACGTCGGCCGGTGGGGTAGGGGCGAGAGCCCGTTCGCGCCCAGCAAGCGGTTGATGTCGGTGGCGGTGAACTTGCCGTTGGTCATCGCCATGTTGGCCATGCCCGGCCCGGACAGGTCGAGCTGGCGGAACACCGCGGGGTTCTGCGCGATGAGCGCCGCCGCGCTCTGGAACGCCTGCCGCGCCTTGCTGTCGGGGATCGCCGCCGCGAGCTCTTGGCCGTCGGGGCACGCTCCACCGGCGGCCAGCGTCGTCACCTCGGCCAGCGTGAAGGCGTGACCTTCGGGCGCAGTGTCGCCGGGGGTGACCGCGGCCGCGCTCTTCGCGAAGGCGGTCAGGGCTTCCTTCAGCATCGCGGCGTGTGGCGCGCTGAAGCCCGCGAGCCTGGCGGAGGCCAGCTCCTCGGCGGTGATGCCCTTCGACGGCGAGAGCTGCGCGAGGAAGGCGGCGTTCGGACGCGCCCGCAGGAAGTTGGCGGCCTCGCCGAGCGCTCCGGCGAGCGCCGGGGCCACCGTGGCGAGGCTCTGGCCGCGCAGGGTGCCGTGCAGGCCCATCGACGTCAGGTCCGACTTCGTGAAGTGGGGCGGGGTGCCCAGCACGGCCTGGAGCTCCGGGGCGGCAAAGGCCTTCGCCAGCGTGGCCAGCGAGGCCGCGGCGGTGGCGTCGAGCCGCTCGAAGGCGTGCTCCACGGGGGGGCTCCCCCGCGCGCCGCCCAGCTCGAAGCCGGTGGCCACGTGGCCCGCCTTGGAGGTGACGTGTGCGCCCTGGCCCTGGAGAAATCCGTCGTGATCCCCCGGACCGCGGGTGGGCTCGCGCTCGAACTCGGGGAGCGTGCTGCGCGTGACCTTGCTGGGCGCGCTGGTGGCGCTCGCCTTGGCGCGGGCGGCGCCCGGCAGGTTCTTCGTTCGAACGTCAGCCATGTCGAAACTCCCCCGCTGGTCCCGGCGACAGCGCAGCTGAAGCCTACCGAAGGGACGCGCGCCGGACGAAATCGTCGCGTTCCGGGGTGATACCTTGCGCGGTCACCGTGCTCCCCACTCGCCTGACACTCTGGACCGTCTCGGTGTGCATCGCCTCGTCGGTGGCGGCCTGTGTCTCGCTGCCTCGTGGCGTCGAGCGCGCTCCGCCGTCACCCCGGGGAACCCGGCTCGAGCTGGGGCTCGCCGGCAACGCCAAGGTGCTCTGCTCGGCGGTGTTCGTCTCCGGCCGCGACGCAGGGGAAGCCTGGGAGCACAGCGCCCAGGCGGCCTGGATGCCGGCGGACGCGGGCCTGCGCTGGCGCGTGGACGCCGAGGAGCGCGCGGTGCACGTCAGCGCGCCCGAGGGCACCGAGCGCGTCGCCCGGTACTTCGGCGATCAGGGCTGCGTGATCGCCGCCACGCCGGGGAGCATCGCCTTCACCCCGGAGCGGCTCACCCACCGCTTCCCGCCGCCGGGCACGCCGTGGCCGGTCGGCGACGACCTCGGGCCCGAGGCGATCGCGCCCGACGTCGATCGCGCCCACCTCGCCGCGGCCGTGGACGCCGCCTTCGCCGACCCCGCGGCGCTCACCGCGGCGTTCATCGTCGTGCACCGCGGGAAGATCATCGCCGAGCGCTACGGCGCCGGCGCCTCGCGCGACATGCCGCTCGAGAGCTGGTCGATGGGCAAGAGCCTCACCGCGACCCTGCTCGGGCTGCTGGTGAAGCAGGGCGTCTACGACGTGCAGGCGCCGGCGCCGGTGCCGGGCTGGGCTGCCGACGAGCGGCGCGCGATCCGGATCATCGATCTGCTCCACATGAGCAGCGGCCTGCGGTTCATCTCCAGCCACGATCCCGACTACACGCCGGCGCTTGGCTACGCCGACCACGACTACATCTACACGGGGGGCATCGACGCCTTCGAGTACTCGATTCGCAAGCCCGCGCAGTTCCCGCCCAACACCGAAGGCCGGTACCGCAACTCCGATCCGCTCACCATCGGCTACCTCGTGCGGAAGGCCGTGGAGGCCCGCGGTGAGGACTACCTCTCATTTCCACAGCGCGCGCTGTTCGACCGGCTGGGCATGCACCACATGGTGCTGGAGACCGATCCCTTCGGGAACTTTCTCCTCACCGGACACGACTACGGCACGGCGCGCGACTGGGCGCGGCTCGGACTGCTCTACCAGCAGGATGGCGTGTGGCAGGGCGAGCGGTTGCTGCCCGAAGGGTGGACGACGCTCGTCTCCACCCCAGCGCCCGCTTGGAAGAAGCCGGAGTACGGCGGGCTCTTCTGGCTCAACCGCACCGGAGACTGGCCGGTCCCCGAGTCGGCGTACCTGATGATCGGCGCCAGCGGGCAGAAGGTCTTCGTGGTGCCGAGCCACGAGCTCGTCGTGGTCCGCATGGGGCACACCCGGGGCGGCCCGGTCCACGCGGCATCGCTCAAGGCAGCACTGAAGGAACTCATGGCCGCGGTTCCCCCGAAACCAGCGCCCTGAGCCCGCCCGACGGGTCCATCCGCGCTCCACCAGCTGTCCTGTCCCAGCGGACAGGCGGGAGCGGGCGCTCGGAGCACGTGGGCCAGCTTCCGGCACGTTGAGTGCGGTGACGACTCGACGTCGGGGCACATCGCCCCACGCGAGTGCTTGGCGTCGAACGTGCACACCTCCGGGCGATCACGTTCCCTTGCGAGGCCTCCGATGCGCGCGTTTCGCTGGCTGATTCTCCCTGTCGTGGCGCTGCTCACGGCCTGCGGTCCAGAGACGAGCGGTGGTGACGGCGGCGGCGCCGGTGGCTCTGGCGGTGGTGCGTCCTCCTCGGGTGGTGGCGCAGCGTCCGGAGGTGGTGCGGCGTCCGGCGGCGGCACGGCTTCGGGTGGTGGCGATGCCTCGGGAGGCGGGACCGCAGCGGGCGGCGGGACCGGTGGCGGTGATGCCTCGGGCGGCGGGAGCGCAGGCGGCGGCAGCGCAGGCGGCGGCAGCGCAGGCGGCGGCAGCGCGGGCGGCGGCAGCGCAGGCGGCGGCAGCGCAGGCGGCGGCAGCGCAGGCGGCGGCAGCGCGGGCGGCGGCAGCGCGGGCGGCGGCAGCGCAGGCGGCGGGAGCGCAGGCGGCGGGAGCGCAGGCGGCGGGAGCGCAGGCGGTGGCAGCGGTGGAGCGTGCGCGGGCCTGCGCTACTGCGAGGACTTCGAGGGCTACAACGGCGCCGTCGCCAACAACCAGATCCTCGGGCCGTGGAAGGCGACCGTGAGCGGAACCGGCCCGGTCGCGGCGGTCGACGGCCAGCACCCGAAGAATGGTTTCCGGGCGCTCCATGTGCAGGTGCCCGCCGGTGGCCCCGCGCGAGCCACGCTCAACCAGCGGGCGGATGCCGGCATCACTCCGAGCAACAACGTCTTCGGACGCGCCGAGATCTTCTACGTGGGCAACGCCGACGCCGGGCTCCCCATCGGCGTGCACTCGACCTTCTTCGCCGCAGTCGGTGCGGCGGCTGACGGAGGCAACGCGTCGATCAACATGGGCGGCGGCGGCAACATGGCCCAGTTCAACTACCACTGGCCCGCGGGCACCGAGCAGAGCCAGAAGGGCGGCACCATCACCACCAACACGTGGCACTGCATCCAGTGGCAGATCGACGGCTCCGGCAACCCGCCGAAGGACACCGCGAAGCTGTGGATCGACGGCACCCTGGCAGTCAACGTGACCGCCGCCACCGGCTGGGACTTCACGCGCTGGACCAGCTTCGACTTCGGCTTCAACCACTTCCAGACGCTCGGGAACGCGGTCGACTTCTACCTCGACGACGTGGCCCTGGACGACACCATGATCCCCTGCCGCTGACGGGACCGCCCAACGGCCCGCGACCGTGGTACTTCGCGGGTCGCAGCCGTGCACTTCGCCTCGATCCAGTTCGCCTACTTCCTCGCGGTCACCCTCACGGTGGCGTCGCTGCTGCGCGGCCGCCCGGTGGCGCACAAGGCGTTCCTGACCGCGGCGAGCTACGTCTTCTACGCCAAGCTCAGCATCCCGCCGATGCTGCTGCTGTTCGCCTCGTCGCTGGTGAACTACGGCCTCGGCGAGGCGATGGACCGCGCCACCAAGGTGCGCCACCGCAAGTACCTGCTGTGGGCCGCGCTGGTGGCCAACCTGGGCCTCCTCGGCTTCTTCAAGTACTTCGGCTTCGTCGCCCAGACCGCGCGCGACGTGGCGATGGTGCTCGGCCTCAAGCCCAACGAGACCGTGCTCGAGCTCGGGCTCCCGCTCGGCATCTCGTTCTTCACCTTCCAGGGGCTGGCCTACGTCGTCGACCTCTACCGGCACCAGGGCAAGAAGGCGCAGTCGCTCCTCGACTTCCTCCTGCTGATCGCCTTCTTCCCCAAGTTGCTCGCCGGCCCGCTGGTGAAGAGCAAGCGCTTCCTCAAGCAGATCGCCGACGGCCCGCCCGAAGGCATGGTCGATCTGCCGCAGGCGGTGTCGCTCATCGCCTCCGGCCTCTTCAAGAAGGTCGTGCTGGCGACGGTGCTCGCCACCCGACTGGTGGACGACGCCTTCGTCGCACCCGAGAACTACTCGGGCGGGGCGCTGTTCGTCGCCGCCATCGCCTACACCGTCGAGCTCTACTGCGACTTCAGCGGCTACACCGACGTGGCGCGCGGCATCGCGCTCTTCTTCGGGTACCGGCTGCCCGACAACTTCAACTCGCCGTACTCCGCCACCGATCCCGGCATGTTCTGGAACCGCTGGCACATCAGCTTCTCCAAGTGGCTGCGCGAGTACATCTACTTTCCGATGGGCGGCTCCAAGGGCTCGCTGCCGCGCACCTTCCTGAACCTCTTCGTCACCTTCACCATCTGCGGCCTGTGGCACGGCGCGACCTGGGGCTACATCCTCTGGGGCGCGCTGCACGGCGTGGTGCTCTGCATTCACAAGGCGGTACGCAACGCCCGGCCCGCGCTCGGCCTCGTCGGCCGCGAGCCGTGGTGGTGGCTGGGCCTGGGCTGGTTCCTCACCTTCACCGTGGTGGTGCTCAGCCGGGTGCTCTTCAAGGCCGGCGACCTCGAGACCGCGGGCGTCTACTTCGTGCGCATGTTCAGCGTCAGCGCCGTCGGCCAGGGCTTCGACGGGTGGGTGGTACTGGCCACCATCATCGGTTTCGCGCTCAACTTCGTCGGGCGCCCACTGCGGCGCTGGTTCATCCAGCTGCACGAACGGATTCCCACCCGCTTCAGGCCCCTGTTCTGGGTCGCCGTCGGAATGGCGATACTCGCGTTGCAGCCGGGCGACATCGCGCCGTACATCTACTTCCAGTTCTAGCGAGCTCAACCGACATGGTCCCACCGCGCCCGCGCCGCAGCAGCACCACGAGCCTCCCGCCGAAGCCCCGGAGCATTTCGGAGGTGAAGCGCGCGGAGCTCGAGCGCCGCCGCAACAGCTGGTGGTTCGAGCCCGACGCCACCACCATCACCGAGCTCGACCCCGACGGGCTCCCGGTCGGCATGGCCGCCGACGACACCCGCTACTTCCGCGCGGTGCCCGGGCTGCCGATGCGCCAGGTGATCTTCGGGCTCTGGGTGGTGGTGGCGGCGCTGTCGTTCTACGGCGCGCGCGATCTGCAGAGCGCGGTGGTCCACGACGAAGGGCTCTCCCAGCGCGCGTGGCTCCTCTCCCTGGTCAACGGGCTCACCAGCGCGAGCGAGCTGCTGGGGCCCGCGAAGCTGCGAGACCTCATCGACGCGGGCCTGGCGCCCATCAAGCAGAAGGCGCCTGCGCTGGAAGACGGCGGCGCCTCGGTGGTGGAAGCGGGGCAGGCCGAGCCGGACCCGGGGGCGGCGCCCTTGCCGGCCAACGTGGGCACCGGCACCGAGCGCAACCGGATCCTCATCGTCGGGGCGTCGTCGATCCAGTTCTACATGGGCGCCGAGCTCGAGCGCCGCCTCGAGCAGTACCAGAGCACCGTCACCCACCGCTTCGGCAAGCTCGGCACCGGCCTCGCCCGGCCCGACACCTTCGACTGGCTGACGCACCTCCCGAAGCTGCTGGAGAACTTCAAGCCCACGGTGGTCATCGCCCAGTTCGGCGGCAACGACGGGCAGCCGCTGGAAGTGGAAGGCGGCAAGGTGCTCGCGTTCGGCACCGACGAGTGGAAGACCGAGTACGCGCGGCGCGTGCGCAAGGTCATCGACCTCGCGTCGGCGGCGAAGGCGAAGACGATCATGCTGGGCATGCAGATCACCCGGCTGCCCAAGCACTCCGCGAAGCTCAAGGTGGTCAACGAGGTGACCCAGAAGACCGCAGAGGCCGCGGGGGCGATCTACGTCGACACCTGGGAACTCGCCGCCGACGAGGAAGGCAACTCCCGCGCCACCATCGTCTACGGCGGCAAGTCGGGTCAGATGTACCTGGGCGACGGCGTGCACTACGGCCGGCTCGGTGCCACCTTCGTGGCCGAGAAGCTGTCCTGGCGGCTCGAGCGGCTCCTGCCGCTGGTCCCGAAGGACCGCGCGCTCGCCCGCGCGATGGTGATGGACGTGGAATCGGTGGTGCTCGCCGACACCAGCCACTACCTCGCCTTCGTTCCTCAACCGGGCGACAACCCGGCGGAGCGCTTCCCGGTGCTGTACCTGCTGCACGGCGCCGACGGCGCGTGGACCGACTTCTCCGACCGCGCGCACGCGACGCTGCAGGCCTTCGCCGGCGCCAACCGGATCATCGTCGTCACCCCCGACGGCACGCCCAACGGCTGGTACCTCGACAGCAGCAAGGTGCCCGGCGCCAGCGTGGAGACCTACTTCATGAAGGAGCTGATCCCCGACGTCGACGCCCGGCTGCCGACCGCCAAGCGGCGCTCGGTGATCGGCCTGTCGATGGGCGGCAACGGCGCCATCGTGCTCGGCCTCAAGTACCCCGGCATCTTCGAGGCGGTGAGCTCGATGAGCGGGGCGGTCGACCTCTCCAAGGCCGACAAGCGTCCGGCGCTCATCGCGCGGCTGGGGCCGTACGCCGAGAACAAGGCGGCGTGGGAAGAGCACTCCGCGATTCACATGGTGCGCGCCAGGCGGCAGCAGGCCATGGCGCTGCCGCTCTACCTGACGGTGGGCTCGGAGGACGTGTGGGCGCCGCCCAACCGGGCGCTCCATGCGGTGCTCGACGAGCTCCAGGTGCCCCACGAGTTCAAGGAGTCCCCCGGAGGCCACGCCTGGAGCCACTGGCTCGAGGTGCTCCCGGGGCACCTCGACTGGCAGGCCAAGCGCCTCAAGTCCCGGTGAGGACGAGGGCCGGGCAGGGGCCTGGGGGGAAGTTTTTTGAATAGCGCCCGCGGCCTCAAGTCTAATGGCCCCATGGTCCGCCAACTCCTGACCGCTGCAGCGCTTTTCGCCTCGGCCGCCTCCGGTCAGACCGTCTTCCGCTGGGAAGACCCCGACGGGACCGTGCACTACTCGGACAGCATGCAGGGGGTGCCCAAGGGGGTGAAGGTGTCCACCACCACCGGGGCGGACATCACCTCGGTACCCACGCCTCCGGCGCCAGCGGCCACCGCTGCTCCGGCTGCGCCGCCGCCTGCCCAGGTCCCCGCCGCTCCGGCCGCGCCCGCGCGCGCCGAGCTCAGCGGCGAGCCGTACTGGCGGGCGCAGTTCAAGGCGGCGATCGCCAAGGTGCGCGACCTCGAAGACGAGATCCAGATCGACTCCAAGAAGGTCGACGAGCTCAACGGCATGCCTCTCAACCAGCAGGTTCACTGCGGCTCGGTGATCGTCAACGGCGTCACTTACAACGGCCAGGGCACGCCGCCCGGGTACCTGCCCGCGCCTCCGGGCTTTGGCACCGGCAACTGCTACGTCTACCAGGACCCGGAGATCGCCCGGGCCAAGGACCGCCTGGTGCGCAACAAGAAGGCGCTCCAGCGGGCGAAGGAAGACTTCGACGACCTCGACCGCCGGGCCTCCGCGGAAGCCGTTCCGCGCGAGTGGCGGCGCTGATAAACGTCAGGGCGTCACCCAGGTGCCGTCGTCCAGGCACCTTCGAGGCCCCATAGCTCAGCTGGATAGAGCAGCGGTTTCCTAAACCGCAGGTCGCAAGTTCGATTCTTGCTGGGGTCACTTCGTCAGCGCCGCTTCGTGCCGCTCCCGGCTCCGGGGGCGGCGCCCGCGAGCAGCGCGTCGAGCATCGCGAGCGTGCCCGCCTGCGCGTCCTTCCGCGTGGTCTCGGTCGACAGCTGGGTGTCGAGCCACAGGAGCGCGAAGCCGTGCACCACGCTCCAGCACAGCGTCACCAGCGCCCCCGGAGGCCCCCCTGGCGCCTCGCCAGCCGCCTGCGCCGCGGCCACCGAGTCCACCAGCACCTGGTAGGCGGCGCCCCCTTCGGGCACCTGCGCGCCCTGGTGCAGCTCGGGCCTGAACATGAGCCGGAAGTGGCCGGGGTGGGCGAGCGCGAAGTCGATGTAGCCCTTGCCCGCCGCGACCAGCCGCGCCCGCGCCCCCGACTTCACCGCCGCCTGCGCGGTCTGCATCGAGCGCAGCAAGAGCCCGAACCCTTCTGCCGCCAGCGCGCCCAGCAGCGCCGCCCGGTCCGCGAAGTGGTGGTAGGGCGCCTGGTGGGTGACGCCCGCGCGCCGCGCCACTTCCCGCAGGCTCAGCGCGGCCACGCCTTCGTCTTCCACCTGCGCCAGTGCCGCGTCGAGCAACGCCCGGCGCAGATCTCCGTGGTGGTACGCCGCCTTGCGAGCCATGCCCGGGACTGTAGCGGTCCAACTTGACAGCGTCTACATCGCGGCGATATCTAGACGGTGTCCAGTTCGTGTCGCGGTCCAACGCATGGGAGGCAGGCCGAATGCAGCGTTCGCTCGTCGCAGTGGGGTGGTCGATGGTCGCGTTCACCGTGGTGGCGCTGATCGGGCTGGCGTTGGACCCGCGGGAGATCACCGGGGCGCCGGCCTGGCTCAAGCCGCTCAAGTTCGCGCTCTCCGCCGGGGTGTACGCGGTGAGCCTCGCCTGGGTGCTGCGCTTCGTGCAGGGGCGCGAAGTCCTCCGCCTGAGGGTGGCGCTGGTCAGCGCGGTGGTGCTGGTGCTCGAGGTGGCGCTGATCGCCCTGCAGGCCGCCCGCGGCGTCACCAGCCACTTCAACGACGCGAGCCCGCTCGACGGGGCGATCTTCTCGGCGATGGGGCTGGGCATCACCGCGCTGTGGGTGTGCCAGCTGGTGGTGGCGGCGGTGCTGCTGCGCCAGCCCGCCGGGCCCGATGCGGCGCTCGCCTGGAGCCTGCGGCTCGGCATGGGGATCACCGCGCTCGGCGCCGGGGTGGGGTGGATCATGGTCGCCCACCACGGGCACACCGTGGGGGCGCTCGACGGGGGCCCCGGCGCGCCGCTCACCAACTGGAGCCTGGCGCACGGCGACCTCCGCGCTGCCCACGCGCTCGGGCTGCACGCCCTGCAGGTCATCCCGCTCCTCGCCTGGGCCCTGGGCCGCGTCCGGGCGCTGAGCGCTGAGCAGCGCGCCCGCCTCACGGTGACCGCGGGGCTCGGTTACGGCGCCCTGGTGCTGCTCGCCACCGCCCAGGCGCTGCGCGCCCAGCCGCTCACCGCGCTCGACGGGCCCGCGCAGCTGGCGCTCGGCATCTGGGCGGGCTGCTGTGCCCTGGGCGCGGCGGTCGCGGTGCTCGGCGGGCGCAGGCCTGTCGCGCTGGAGGCCGCGTGACGCCGGAGCTTGTCTTCGGCCTGGCCAACCCCTTCGCCACGCTGGGGTGGCTCGCGCTGGTGGCGCTGCCCGGCCGGCCGTTCGCCCAGCGCGCCGCGCTCGCCGTGGTGGCGGTCCTCGCGGCGCTGTACCTGGTGGTGCTCGGCAGCCAGCTGGGCTCGGCGCAGGGCGGCTTCGGGAGCCTCGAGCAGCTGGCGCTGCTGTTCCACGAGCCGTGGGTGCTGCTCGCGGGCTGGGTGCACTACCTGGCCTTCGACCTCTTCATCGGCGCGTGGGAAGCGCGCGACGCCCGCCGCCACGGTGTGCCGCACTGGGCGCTGGTGCCGTGCCTGGCGCTCACGTTCCTGGTGGGGCCGGTCGGGCTGCTCACCTGGCTGGGCGTGCGCGCCGTCGCCGGGCGGCCCCAGCCGGCCTAGGCGCGTCCTTCCGCTCGAAGCTCGATTCTTTCGGCGGCCGTGCGCACACTCCGGCCGGTGAGCGCAGAACTCCCGAGCGCGCTGTCCGCGGCCTCCATTCCGCCTCCGGTGCTGGAGGTGCTCGACGGGCTGCGCTTGAAGGGCTTCCAGGCGTTCCTGGTGGGCGGCTGCGTGCGCGACATGCTGCGCGGTCAGCATCCGAAGGACTTCGACCTCGCCACCAGCGCGCGCCCGGAAGAGGTGCAGCGCTGCTTCCGCAAGGTGATCCCCACCGGCATCGAGCACGGCACGGTCACCGTGCTGGTGCAGGGGCACCACGTCGAGGTCACCACCTTCCGCGCCGAGGCCGACTACGTCGACGGCCGGCGGCCGACCAAGGTCGAGTTCCACACCGACATCGAGGCCGACCTGTCCCGGCGCGACTTCACCATCAACGCCATGGCGTACGACCTGCGGCGCCTGGTCGACCCGTTCGGTGGCCAGGTGGACCTCGCGGCCCGCACCGTGCGCTGCGTGGGCAAGGCGATCGACCGCTTCACCGAAGACGGCCTGCGGGCGCTGCGCGCGGTGCGCTTTTCCGCGGTGCTCGGCTTCTCCCTGGACCCCGACACCCAGGCCGCCATCGCGCCCACCCGCCACGTCTTTCGCAAGGTGGCCTTCGAGCGGGTGCAGGAAGAGCTGCGGAAGATCCTGCTGTCGCCAGGCGCGGCCAGGGGACTGTCGCTCCTCGACGTCACCGGGCTCCTGGAAGACGCGGTCCCCGAGGCCAAGGGGGCGCCCTTCGACGCGGTGGTGAACGCCCCGGTCGACGAGGCGGCGCGGCTCGCGGTGCTCCTCGCCCACGCAGCTACGCCTCGCACCGCGCTCCAGCGGCTCAAGCTGCCCACCAAGGTCATCGAGCGGACGCTCGAGCTCATCGCCGGCGCGCATCCCCCCGCGCCCGACGCTTCCCCGCGGGCCTTCCGGCTCTGGCTGCGAGGGGTGGGGCGGGAGCCCGAGCAGATCGCCCAGGCCCTCGGCGTGGCGGGGGCGCTGGGCGCGCCGATCGACGCCCTCGCGCCTCGCGTGGCGGCGGTGCGCGGCGATCCGCTCACCGTGAAGGACCTCGCGCTCACCGGCGCCGACCTCACCGCGCTCCTCGGAAACCCCGGCCCCCAGGTCGGTGCGCTGCAGCGCCACCTCCTCGAGCTGGTGCTCGAAACCCCGGCCGAAAACACCGCCGAACGGCTGTCGAACGCAGCGCGGCAATGGTGTGCGCAAGTTGCCGACATTCCTCGTTGAGTTCCCCACAGGCTTTTCAACACCGCCTCGCCCGCTGAGCACTGCAGTTCCCCTGGGGAAACGGCTCCCTGGGGACGCTTTTCAGTAGTCCAGCAAACTCAATGCTTTGCGTTGCCTCGTTCCGCCACTCCAGGGCGACGCCCTGTGGAAATGGCGTCTCGTCCAGTGGAAAAGCCCTGTGGAAAAGGTGCCGAGGACCTTTCCGGGGAAGCCCCGAGGTGGCATTGAGGGGACATGCGCATCGCGGTGGCCATGAGCGGCGGCGTCGACTCGTCGGTGGCCGCGGCGCTCCTCAAGGAGCAGGGCCACGAGGTGCTCGGCATCACCTTGCGGGTGTGGAGCTACGAGTCGAAGGCCCAGTGCGGCAGCTGCTGCAGCCCGGAAGACATCGACGACGCCCGGCGGGTCGCCGAGCAGCTCGGCATTCCGTTCTACGTCGCCAACGTCGAGGAGCTCTTCAAGCAGCGGGTGGTGACGCCCTTCGTGCAGCAGTACCTGGGCGGCCGCACGCCGGTGCCGTGCGTCGCCTGCAACCAGGACGTGAAGTTCGGCTTTCTCCTGCAGCGGGCGCGGCAGCTCGGCGCCAGGCTGGCGACCGGGCACTACGCGCGCATCGATCGCTCCGGCCCCGCGCCGGTGCTGCGCCGGGGCTTGGACCCCGCGAAGGACCAGTCGTACTTCCTCTTCACGCTCTCGCAGGACGAGCTTTCCGAGCTCGAGTTCCCCGTGGGGGCGATGACCAAGGCCGAGGTGCGCGCCGTGGCCGAGCGGTACGGCCTGGTCACCACCCACAAGCCCGACAGCATGGAGATCTGCTTCGTGCCCGACGGCGACTACGCGCGCTTCGTGGAGAAGGTGGCGGGCCCTCAGGAAGGCGGCGCCATCGTCGACGAGGCGGGCCACGAGCTCGGCCGGCACGACGGCGTGCACCGCTTCACCGTCGGCCAGCGCAAGGGGCTCAAGCTCACCGGGCGCGACCGGCTGTTCGTGAAGTCGCTCGACGCGCAGAAGCGCCAGGTGGTGGTCGGGCCCGTGGGCGAAGTGCAGCGCGACGCGTTCCACCTCCTGTCTCCGCGCTGGGTGCAGGGCAGGGCGCCCGAAGGCGAGGTCGAAGTGAAGATCCGCCACCGCCACTCCGGCGCCCGCGCCCGGGTGCTCGAGCGCGCCCCCGGCGAGTGGGCGGTCGAGCTCACGGCCCCGGAACGCGCGGTGTCGCCCGGCCAGGCGGCGGTCTTCTACGACGGCGATCGCGTGCTCGGCGGCGGGTGGATCGCCTGAGCGTCCTCGGAAGTTTGACGCTGAGATCCGAAGCGCTACGGTGCCTTCGACGCCATGCGTGATCTCCACCGGATGAAGGACAAGGTCGAGCTGTCGCTCGACGGCCGCCAGCTGACCGGCCTGGTGGTGGTCGGCCTGGGGCTCCTCGGCGGGGCCTTCGCGCTCGGCCAGTGGTACGGCAAGCAGCAGGGGCGCGACGAAGGCCCCGCGGCGCCGCGCCCCGACATCCTGACCGCGCTCGACGCCAAGTCCGCTGCCGACGAGTCGGCACAGCGCGACGCCTCGCTGCGCTTCCAGCAGGAGCTCACCGAGAAGGCGCCCGCACGGGCCCCCGAACCCAAGCCCAGCGAGCCCGTGAAGGTCGCCGAGGCGCCCAAGGCCCCGGAGCCGAAGATCGACCCCAAGGTCGACCCCAGGCCCCCCGAGCCCGAGAAGCAGGCCCAGGCGCTCGCCCAGGCCCTGGAGCATGCCGCGGTGGCGCCCAAGGCCGAGCCCGCCAAGCTCCCTGAGCCTCCGAAGCCCGAGCCCAAGGTGGAGCTGGCCAAGGCCGAGCCGTCGAAGACCGAGCCCACGCCCACCCGCCAGGGCGAGCTCAAGGACGCGCTGGCGCGGGCCCAGAAGGTCCCCGAGGCCTCCGCCGACGGGCAGTGGACGCTGCAGCTCTCGGCGTACCAGGACAAGGCCGAGGCCGACCACTTCGCCTCGGGACTGCGCGACCGGGGCTACGCGCCGTTCATCGTCGACGCCGCGGTGCCGGGGAAGGGCACCTGGTACCGGGTCCGCATGGGCCGCTTCCCGTCGCGCGAGGCGGCCGGGCGGTACCTGGCCGACTTCAAGCGCGAGACGAGCCTCGACGCCTTCGTCACCAACCTGAAGTAGCCGAAAAGGCTACCCTTCGGAGTTGGGGTTCTTGGTCCAGCGGTCGACGTTGCCGTCGCCGTCGAGGTCCTCGCCGACGCGGTCGACCTGGTCGCCTTCCCAGTACTCCCAGTAGTCGATGCGCCCGTCGGCGTTGGTGTCGCGTTCCTTCCGCACCAGCTTGCCCTTCTCGTAGTACCGGAAGAGCGACGGCTTGCCGGTGGACGTCAGGTCCGACTCTTTGCGGACGATGACGCCCTTCTCGTAGAAGTTCACCTGGTCGACCTTGCCGTCGAAGTCGAGGTCCAGCGACTCCTTCTCGATCTGCTCGCGGTCGTCGTAGGTCCGCGAGATGTCGACGCGGCCGTCCCAGTTGAGGTCGAGTTCCTTGCGCACCAGCCGCTCGATGGTCTTGCCTTCGGCGTTCTTGGCGCTGACGGTGTAGCTCCACACGTCGGGCTTCTTGTCCCCGTTGAGGTCGAACTCGGTGAGGGTCTCGTTGCCGTTCTGCTTCTGGCGAATGTTCTCCGCCACGCGCTCTCCGGCGCTCGCGCCTTCGTCGGCCCGCACAGCCTTGTTGCCGCCGCTACAGGCGGCCAAGGCCAGAACGGCGGTGCACGCGGCGAGCTTGAGAGACCTCATTTTTGACCCTCCGTGACAGTGGACATACCGTCACATACGTCCATGGCGCGCAAGAAGATCAGCACCACCATCTACATCACGCCCGAGCAGAACGAGCGCCTCAAGGCGCTCAACGAGCGGACCAAGGTGCCGGTGGCCGAGTACATCCGCCAGGGCATCGACCTGGTGCTCGAGAAGTACAAGGGCGTGCTCCCGGGACAGGCGACCTTCGACGAGCTCTGAGGTATTGGTCGGCCCATGACGGCGACCATGCAGGGCAAGCGAGTGGTGGTGCTGGGCGGCGCGGGCTTCCTCGGGAGCCACCTCTGCGAGCGCCTGCTCGCCGACGGCGCGACCTTCGTGCTGTCCATCGACAACCTCATCACCGGCAACGAAGCGAACCACGCGGGCCTCAAGAAGGAACCGCGCTTCGAGTTCCGCCGGCACGACATCACCGAGCGCTTCGACGTCGCCGGGCCCGTCGACTACGTCTTCAACCTCGCCTCGCCGGCCTCGCCCATCGACTACGCGGAGCTGTGGCTGGAGACGATGCGCGTGGGCTCGCTGGGCACCCAGCACGGCCTGGAGCTCGCCGAGGCCAAGAAGGCGGTCTTCTTCCAGGCGTCGACCTCGGAGATCTACGGCGACCCGCTGGTGCACCCGCAGCGCGAGGACTACCTGGGCAACGTGAGCTGCACCGGCCCGCGCGCGGTGTACGACGAGGCGAAGCGGTACGGCGAAGCCCTGGTGTCGGCCTTCGCCCGCAAGCGCGGCCTGCAGACCCGCACCATCCGCATCTTCAACACCTACGGGCCGCGCATGCGGCTCAACGACGGGCGCGTGGTGCCGGCCTTCGTCGGCCAGGCGCTCAAGGGGCAGGACTTCACCATCTTCGGCGACGGCAAGCAGACCCGCTCGTTCTGCTACGTGGCCGACGAGGTCGACGGCATCGTGCGGCTGGCGCTGTCCAACGTGAGCGACCCGGTGAACATCGGCAACCCCACCGAGCTGACGATGATCCAGTTCGCGGAAGCCGTGCGGAAGGCGGCCGGCGGCGGCGGCAAGCTCGTCTTCCTGCCCCTGCCCAAGGACGACCCCAAGCAGCGCAAGCCGGACATCACCCGGGCGAAGACCTTGCTCGGCTGGGAGCCCAAGGTCGGGCTCGACGAGGGCCTCAAGGCCACCATCGAGTACTTCCGCGGCGTGGTCCGGTAGCCCGCGGGCGCGGACCTCAGGGGCCCTGTGACAGGCGCAGGTCGCGCGCGCCCGGCGGCAGCCGCACCAGCGCGGTGCCGTAGGTGGGCGCCGGCAGGTACACCACGCTGAAGCCGAACCAGGTGCGGTCGCTGCGCAGGCCCGACTGCATGCCCTCGAGCACGTCCGCGGGCGACGCGGCGTGGCCGCGGGCGATGGCGTTCGCCACGTCGCGCACCTGGATGAACGTGCCCACCGCGAGCGCCAGCGCGACCACGCCCGCGAAGACGGCGATCACCGTGCGGCGCTTCGCCTGGTGCGGCCCGGGGCGGTGGCCGAGCCACACCCACGAGGCGAAGACCGCCGCGAAGAGCAGCCAGGACCCCAGGCCGAGCACCGGGTGCCACTGGCTGTAGTACCAGGGCGATGAGAAGAGGTTGAAGCCCGCCAGCACCGCCGCCACGAGGAAGCCCCACGGCTTGAAGAACGCCGCGAAGAGCGACTTCAGGTTGAACGAGGTGGGCACGCCGCTCTCGTCCGCGACCATGCGGTAGGTCCCGAGGGGCAGCACCGGCAAGAACATCACCGTCGCGGAGCGGGTGGCGACCATGTCCTGGCCGCGGTCGAGATGCCCGAGGAAGTCGAGTCCCACTCTGATCTTGGCCATGCGTTGCTCCTTGCGCTCTCCAACCCCACATCGACACACCGAGTGCAGGCGCTGACGCACGACGAGGCCCGCGAGGCCGCAGGTGTCCTCTCCGGGAGGACATCGCCGGCCAACGGCGCCCGGGGGCAGGCAGGGCAGGTCGCGTCCCTCGAGACGAAGAAGGCCGCCTCGCGCGAGCGAAGCGGCCTTCGGTGCTTCACGAGGCTGATGCGAAGCGACTAGGCCCGGATCTCGGCCTTCGGCTCCTCGGCCGGGGGCGGGGCCGCGCGCCAGGGCGACTTCTCGAGCGCCAGCTCCAGCACCTCGTCGATCTTGGTGACGAAGAAGAACTCGAGCTCCTTGCGCACCTCTTCCGGCACGTCGATCAGGTCCTTCTGGTTCGACTCGCAGAGGATGATGCGCTTGATGCCCGCGCGGTGAGCGCCCATCACCTTCTCGCGCACGCCGCCGATCTTCCCCACCACGCCGCGCAGGGTGATCTCACCCGTCATCGCGGTGTCGCTGCGCGCCGGGATGCCGGTGAACAGCGAGGTGAGCGCGGTGGTGATCGCGATGCCCGCCGACGGCCCGTCCTTCGGGGTCGCGCCGTCCGGGAAGTGGATGTGCACGTCGCTCTTCTCGAAGTTGGCGTAGGTGAGCCCCATGCGCTCCGCGTTGGCGCGCAGCCACGAGTGCGCCGTGGTCGCCGACTCCTTCATCATGTCGCCGAGCTGGCCGGTGAGCATCATCGAGCCCTTGCCGGTCATCTTGGTGGCTTCCACGAAGAGGATGTCTCCGAAGCCGAGCTGCGTGTAGTACAGGCCGGTCGACACGCCGCACTGGCTGGTGCGCAGGGCGACGTTGAGCTCCATCGCCTTCGGACCGAGCAGCTCGGCCACCCGCTTGGCGTCGATCACCTGCTTCTCGGTGCGGCCGGAAGCGACCTCCACCGCCACGCTGCGGGTGACCTCGGCGATGCGACGCTCGAGCGTGCGGACGCCGGGCTCGATCGCGTACCCCGAGATGATCTTGTCCAGACCGTCGGGGGTGAGGTCCATGTTGTCGGCCGTGATGCCGTGTTCCTTGAGCTGCTTGGGGATCAGGTGCGTGCGCGCGATCGCCGTCTTCTCGAGGAACGTGTACGACGACATCTCGATGATCTCCATGCGGTCGCGGAGCGGCGCGGGGATCGGCTCGAGCCGGTTGGCGGTGGCGATGAACATCACCTTCGAGAGGTCGAACGCCACGTCGAGGTAGTGGTCGCTGAAGGTGTGGTTCTGCTCGGGGTCCAGGACCTCGAGGAGCGCCGCCGACGGGTCGCCGCGGAAGTCGGCGCCCAGCTTGTCCACCTCATCGAGCAGCATGAGCGGGTTGCGCGTGCCGGCCTTCTTCATGTTCTGGATGAAGCGGCCGGGCAGGGCGCCCACGTACGTGCGGCGGTGACCGCGGATCTCGGCTTCGTCGCGCACGCCGCCCAGGGCGAGGCGCACGAACTTGCGGCCGAGCGCCTTGGCGATCGACTGGCCGAGCGAGGTCTTGCCGACGCCCGGCGGGCCCGCGAGGCAGAGGATCGGGCCGCGCATGTCGTTCTTCAGCTTGCGCACCGCGAGGTACTCGATGACGCGCTTCTTGACCTTCTCGATGCCGTAGTGGTCGTTGTCGAGCTGCTTGCGCGCGTTGTCGATGTCGAGGTTGTCGTCGCTGAGCTTGTTCCAGGGCAGGTCGGCGATCCAATCGAGGTAGGTGCGCGCGACGGTGTACTCGCTGGAAGCCGCCGGAATCGTCTTCAGGCGGTTGAGCTCCTTGTTGGCGACCTTCTCGACCTCGGGAGGCAGGCCGGCCTTCTTGATGCGCTCGGCGAGCTCGTCGAGCTCCTCTTCTTCCTCGCCCATCTCGCCGAGCTCTTCCTTGATCGCCTTGAGCTGCTGGCGCAGGTAGTACTCGCGCTGGGTCTTCGACATCTCGCCCTTCACGGCGGAGTCGATCTTGTTCGACAGCTTGAGGATCTCGCGCTTGCGGTTGAGCAGCTCGAGCACCAGCTTCATGCGCGCCTTGAGGTCGACGGTCTCCAGCACCGCCTGCTTCTCCTCGATGGGCACGTCGACGTTGGCGGCGATGAGGTCGGCGAGGTGGCCGGGGTGGGTGATCGACTCCACGAGCTCGGTCGCCGCGGCGGGCAGCTCGGGCATCAGCTCGATGACCTCGCGCGCCAGCTTCTTCAGGTTGATGCCGAGCGCCTCGACTTCCACGTTCTCGGCGGCGGTCTTGTCCTCGACGGCCTCGACGCGGGCCTTGAGGTACGGGGCTTCCTGCACCAGGTCGACGACGCGGAAGCGCGCCAGGCCCTGCACGACGAGCGAGTAGTTGTCTTCGCCCATCTTGAGCAGCTTGACGATGCGGGCGACGGTGCCCATCGAGTACAGGTCGGTGGCGCCCGGGTCTTCCTCTTCGGCCTTGCGCTGGGTCACCACGCCGATCACCTGATCGTCGCGGACCGCGTCCTTGATGAGCGCGATGGTCTTCTGGCGGCCGACGGCGAGCGGGAGCACGCCTCCGGGGAAGAAGACGGAGTTGCGCAGGGGGAGAATGGGGAGGACCTGAGGAATGTCTTCCTTGTTGATCAGGCCCGGAGGAGTCATCGGCGCGGTCATCTGCTGAGCAGCGGCGGCGCCCTTCTTCTTGTCGTCGGACATGTCTGGAACGTAGCAACGAAGGGCGTCGGCGCAACCCGCGAAGAAGCACTTTTCGACCCGGCCGAACGGCTAGGGCACAATGCGGTCTCGAAGATCTGCGAGGTCCACCCACATGTCACCCTTCCGCAAAACGCTGCTGCTCGCCGCCTTCGGCTTCGTCGCCAGCTGCCAGGGCTGCCTGGGCTGCAAGTCGCCGGTGGACGCCAACGGCTCGCAGCTCAACTCCAGCTGTCAGGCGGTGCAGCCGAGCCTGCAGGCCCAGAAGCTCGACATCCTCTTCGTGATCGACAACTCGAATTCCATGGCCGAGGAGCAGGCGGGCGTGGCGCGGGAGCTGACCGCGTTCGTCGACGAGATCCGCAAGGGCGGCGGGGTGAGCACCGACTTCCGCATCGGCGTCATCACCACCAGCGTCTACCAGCACACCCTGATCAACGGGGTCGAGTACTACAAGGAATTCCCCCAGCAATCCGGGCGGTTGCAGGCGGTGCCCGAGCCGTCGGCGGACGGCGGCGTGATCCTGGGGACGGGGACGGAGCGGGTGCTGTCGGGCGAGGACCCGGACCTGGTGGCCAAGTTCGCGCGGCTGGTGCAGCAGGGCACGTCGGGCAGCGGGCAGGAGACGCCGTTCGAGGCGGTGCGGCTGGCCTTGCTGGAGCAGACCAAGACGCCGCTGGAGCAGGGGGGCAACGGGGGCTTCCTGCGCGACGGGGCGCGGCTGCTGGTGGTGGTGCTCACCGACGAGGACGACTGCAGCGAGCCGACCCGGCCGCCCAAGGTGCACGTGGGGGACAACCCGAGCGTCGACGACTGCCACGAGCAGGGAAACAGCCTGGGGACGGTGACCGAGTACAACCGCCTGTTCACCCAGGAGCTCAAGGACTCGTCGGGCAACTCGAAGGAAGTGGTGTGGACCGCGATCGCCCCGGTCGGGCGCGGCGACACCAAGCCGGCGATGGCGGTGCTCGACGGCATGCAGGTGCGCAACATCGACTGTCCGACGTCGAACGAGCCGGGCATCCGTCACCGGCAGATGGCGGAGATGTTCTTCAGCTCGCTCATCAACCTGGACTCGATCTGCAAGGACTCCTACCGGGACACGCTGACCAACATCGCGGGGCTGGCGAACATCAGCCAGGTGGTGTCGGTGGCGAACATGCCCGACCCGCGCATGATCCAGGTGTCGATCACCCGTCGCGACGGCAACGTGCAGACCTGCACCCTGGGCAACGGGCTCGACAAGTTCGAGGCGGGCACGGGGGGCGAAGCCGGCCGCCTCTTCTTCGGGGCGAGCTGCAAGCGCCGCTCTGACGACAAGATCCTCGACATCAGGCTCCTCTGCGCGACGTAACTGCTTTTTCGCGAGGGCTCCGCCCGCGAAAAGGCGAGGCTGACGCCTCGTCCCACGGGTGATGGTCCCGGGGGCTCTCGCCCGGGCTCGCACTCGACTCCTTCAGGAGCTGAAGACCGAGCCCCCCAAGATCGCGCCTCGAGGGAGCGCTTTCTCGGAAGACTTCCCCGCGCTCGGCCGCGAGGCCTCCGAAGACCCTCAGGTGGACGGGGCGGGCCAGGCGGAAGCCGGCCAAGCCCCGCCTTTTCGCGGGCGGAAGCCCTCGCGAAAAAGAAAACCAGCCAAAAACTTGCGGGCGATCGCGCCTGGGGCACTGTGGCGCCCGCCATGGTCACCTCGAGCGGGTTCACCACCTTCACCTTCTTCTACACCTCGGGCGTGAGCAGCCAGGATCGGACCGAGGTGTCCTTCGGGGCCCCGGCGCCGTCCACCAGCGGCGAGGCCGTCTTCCAGTACGTTCAGCCCGCCAAGCGCTGACCCCTCGTCGTTCGTTTCCGGCCACGGAAACAGGCCTTCACGCGGGCTACATTGCCGGTGAGTGCCAATTGCCTTCTTCGACCTCGACCTGACGCTCCTGTCGGTGAACTCCGGCTCGCTCTGGATTCGCCGCGAGGTCGCCCTGGGCCGCCTTCCCCTGCGCCGGGCGCTGCGCGCCGCCACCTGGCTCGCCCAGTACCAGCTCGGCCTCACCTCCCAGGCCTCGATGATCGCCAAGGCCATCGCCTCCGCCGCAGGCGAGAGCGCCGCCGAGCTCGCCGCGCGCACCGCCAGCTTCTTCGAGACCCAGGTGCGCTCCCGCTACCGGCCCGGCGGCCTCGCGGCGCTGGAGGCCCACCGTGCGGCGGGCGATCGGCTGGTGCTGCTGTCGTCCTCTTCCCACTTCATGGCCGAGCTGGTGGCCAAGGACCTGAGGCTCGACGCCATTCTCTGCAACCGCCTGGAGGTCGGCGCTGACGGCCGCTTGACCGGCCTCACCGTGGGCCCGGTGTGCTTCGGCGAAGGCAAGCTGGTCGCCGCCCGGGCCGCGCTCCAGGGCGAGTCGCTCGACCGCTGCACCTTCTACACGGACTCGTACAGCGACCTGCCGGTGCTGGAGGCCGTCGGCAGGCCGGTGGTCGTTCACCCCGACTGGCGCCTCGCCCGGCACGCCAAGCAGCGCGGCTGGGCCAGCGTCGACTGGATGGGCCCGGTTCAGGCCTGAGCCCCGCTATGGTCGCGCGCGCATGGTCCTCGCGCTCGCGCTGCTGCTCTCCGCTGCCCCCGTTCCCGACCCTCGGCAGTCGCTGCTCGACGCCATGGCCGAGGAGCTGTCCCGCAGCCAGTCGAGCCTCACGCTGCGCGAGAACAAGCCGCCGTACTTCCTCAGCTACCAGCTCAAGGACTTCGACCAGCGCGAGGTCGCCGGCCGCTACGGCGCGCTCTTCCAGGACGCGGAGTTCCGCGAGCGCAAGGTGTTCACCGACCTGCGCGTGGGCGACTACGCCTTCGACAGCTCGATCGCCGAGGACCTCGACTTCAACTTCTCCACCAAGGGCAACAGCTACCTGGCCCACAAGCAGGGCCCGATCGACGACTCCCCCGCGGCGCTGCGCACCGCGCTCTGGCTCATCACCGACGAGAAGTACAAGAGCGCGCTCTTCAACTTCCTCAAGAAGAAGGGCGAAGACGTGTACGCCGTCGAGGACCCCAAGCGCCCACCCGCCTTCAGCCGCGAGACGCCGGTGGTCGACGTGGGCCCGGCCGTCCCCTTCACCTGGGCGCGCGAGCGCTGGCGCGCGGTGGCCCGCGAGGTGTCCCGGCTCGTCGCCGAGCGCCCGGAGATCTTCGACTCCGAGGTGCGCATCACCGGCGACAAGGTGACCCGGTCCTTCGTGTCGTCGGAAGGCGCGCGCATCCTGAGCGAGGAGACGCTCTACGGCATCCACGTCAACGCCTTCACCCGCGCGAGCGACGGCCAGCTGCTCGACGATTCCCGCGACTGGTACGCCCCGACCGAGGCGCGGCTGCCGACCGACGCCGAGATCCGCACCGCCGCGCTCGCCATGGTGGAAGAGCTGCTCGCACTGCGGCAGGCGCCGGCCATCGACCCGTACACCGGCCCGGCCATTCTCGAGCCCGACGCCGCGGGGGTGCTCTTCCACGAGGCGGTCGGCCACCGGCTGGAAGGCGAGCGCCAGGACAGCGACTTCGAAGGCAAGACCTTCCACGGACAGCTGGGCAAGGGCGTGCTGCCGCCGTTCCTGTCCATCGTCGACGACCCCACGCTGCGCGAGGTCGGCGGCAAGCAGCTCAACGGCTACTACCGCTTCGACGAGGAAGGCGTGCCCGGCCAGAAGGCGCTGCTGGTCGAGAACGGCGTGCTCCGGAGCTTCCTGCTGTCACGCAAGCCGGTCGAAGGGCAGCTCCGGTCGAACGGCCACGGCCGCAGCCAGGGCAACCGCAAGCCGGTGGCGCGCATGGCGAACCTGATCGTGGAGTCGAAGAAGCAGCTCCCCGACGCCGAGCTCAAGCGGCTGCTGATCGCGGAGGCCAAGCGCCAGGGCAAGCCGTACGGCCTGCTCATCAAGGACATCACCGGCGGCAACACCAACACCTCGAGCTACGGTTACCAGGCGTTCAAGGGCGTGCCGCGCATGGTGTACCGGGTCGACGTGCGCGACGGGAAGGAGAGCCTGGTGCGCGGGGTGGAGATCGTCGGCACGCCGCTCACCTCCATCAACAAGGTGATGGCCACCGGCAAGACCCCCGGCGTCTTCAACGGCTTCTGCGGCGCCGAGAGCGGCATGGTGCCGGTGAGCACGGTGGCCCCGGCGGCGCTGCTGCAGGAGATCGAGCTGCAGCGGGTGGTCGAAGGCAAGGACCGCCCGCCGCTGCTGTTGCCGCCCGGCGTGACTCAGAAGCCGTAAGCCACGCGCAGCCCGACCACCAGGTCGTGCCGGTCGCTGCCCAACAGCGGCAGCGTCGCCGCCAGCTCCACGTTCACCCGGAAGATGCGGGCCCGCAGCGCGAAGGCCGGCGCCAGCGCCGAGCGCGGGCCGATGCGGGCGTCGAGGTCCACCACCAGCGCCGCCCAGTCGAACGGCGAGAGCTGCGCGCCGAGCACCAGGGTGCCGGTCGCGAAGGGCAGGGCCGGGCCCGCGCCGAGGCCCGCGGTGAGGTTGGCGCCGAGGTAGCTGTGCACCTCGAGCCACTGCCAGTCCCGCGGCGCGCGCCAGCTGCCGACGTGGCCGATCTCGGCGCCCACCAGGTGCACCCCGGGGATGCCGAAGGACGTGGGCAACAGCGCCCGCGCCGAGACGCCGTGGCGCAGGTGGGCTTCGCGCTCGGCGTCGAAGGTGTGGGTGACGCCCGCGGTCATGTGGCCCAGGGTGAGCGAGGTGCCCTTGAGCGACGCGTTCTGCACGTAGGTGAACTGCACCGCCTCGAGGTGGCCGAAGAGCTCGGTGCTCG